>CAZQQP010000036.1:0-5627 GCA_964595475.1 uncultured Planctomycetaceae bacterium
TTCGCCGTCTCATCGGTGCCAAGGCGGAAGCCGACTTCCGCCTTGGCACCGATGGATCGGCTCAACTTATTCTTTTCCGCCTCCTTATCCGAGGTCGCCGGGCGGCCCAACAGTCGATTGCGAACCTCTCCGTCACCCGTCGCTACCCTGCTAAGGTCCGGCGCTCGCCTCCATTCCGCCCCACACGCCTATCCGCTGTCGCCGCCCGAGGAGAGGAATCGGCCGACCGGCGCGTCGGGGTCCTTGGCCCGGGCCTTCCTCGCCGCCTTCTCGGCCTTCTCGGGTTGGCCCATCTTCGCATGGAGCGCGGCGAGGCGGGCGTAATGGACGGCGCGGTCCGGCTCGATCTTGGTCAGCGCCCGGATGTGGCGGAGCGCCGCCCGCTTCTTGTCCCGGCGGAGCAGCAGCGTGGCCGCCTCCTCCCGCATCTTCGGGTTGTACGGCTTTCGCCGGAGCACTCGCTCGATGGCCCGATAAGCCGCCTCGGGACGGCCGAGCTTCTTCCGGACGCGGACCAGGCGACGGGCGTAGGACCCGTCCTTCTGATGGAGGCGGTCGAGCTGCTGGAGATACGCCGCCGCCTCCTTCAGCCGTCCGAGGGCGAGGAGGACGTCCGCGAGCTTTCGGTCCGCCCAGGGATCGACGGGGCGGGCCTCGGCATACTCCGTGATCGCTCGATACGCTTCCTTCTTGCTCCCCTTCCGAAGGGTCGCCTGGGCCTTGATCTTGAGGACGGTCGGGTGCTTCGGGTGCTTCCGGAGCAGCTTCTTCACTCGAGCGGACGGGTTCTCCGCTCCCCGGAGCTTCTTCCGCAGCACCCGCTCCGGTGGCTCCGGGGCGAGGCCCCATTGCTCGACCTCCTTCCGCGCCCACTTGCGAAAGCCGGCGAGGAAGCGCTCCGCCGACCGTCCCGTGGCCTCCGGGATGAGGCGGCCCTGGGGAACGCCTTTCCGGGCCAGGTCGAGCATCTTCAGCACCGTCCGGTGGCCGAAGGTGTGGGTGATGTACTCGAGCATCCAGCGGGCCTGGGCGTAGGCGAGCTGTCGATCCGTCGGCTTCTCCGGACGGACGAAGGCCCAGTTGATCTCCGAGAGGGAGAAGAGGCCGCCCTTCTCAAGGCTGTGGGCGAGGAGGCGAGCGGTCTTGTAGGTCCGCGGCCCCTGCTCTTGCGAGACGGCGCACGCCTCCGTCAGCCAGTGGGGAGAGCGGTTCTTGGTCCGCCCCAGCGTGACGGTGTGGGTGAACTCGTGGCGGATCACGCGGGCCCAGTCGAAGGGGCCCTCCAGCCCCTTTCCGATGCGGGGCGCCGTCAGCGCGATGACGGGACCGGTGGAGGCGCCGATGGTCCAGATCCACGGCATGCCCGTGATCCGCACGGCGAAGCGCTTCTTGTTGGGGTGGATCTCGATCTGGGTCTTCCGCTCCGGCCGATAGCCGAACGCGGCGGTCACCTCGTCGTAGATCCGCTCCACAACGGGGCGCATCTCCCGGGCGAGCACCTCGTCCACGCCCCGCTTATAACGGATGATGAAGTGCTCCGTCTCCAGCGTCCGATAGCCGAGGATCTGCCGCGTGAGCTTGAGCGTGTTCTTGGCGCGACGGTTGTACGGATCGAGCTCCACCGCCTTCGACAGCGCCTCTTTCGCCTCCTCGTTCTTCCCGGCTTGGCTGAGGAGGTGGCCGAGCTCCGCCCGCGCCGCGGGCCAGTCGGGCCGCCGGTCGATCGCCCGCCGGAGGATCTTCTCCGCAAGGCCGTACTGGCGGGCGAAGGAGAGGTACTTCCCCGTCACCCGCAACGCGAGCGGATGCTCGCCGCTGATCTCGTCGAACGCCCGGAAGGCCTTCTCCATCGCGGGACGGTCGTAGCTCAACGCCGCGACCGCCGCCCGGCACGCGAGGAGACGGCGGTGGCGGGGAAAGCGGTCGAGGCCCTTCTCCACCGCCTTTCGTGCCTGCCGCACCTTCTTCTGGGTGAGCAGCGATTCGACCTCGAGGACGTGGGCGAGCACGTGATCCGCGTTGATCCGCCGGAGCCGCTCGACCGCCCGCTCCACGCCGTCGAAGTCGAACTGGTCCAGCGCGATGCGCCCGAGGAAGTACCAGGCACGGGAGGCGTTGGGGTTGAGGGTGAGGGCTGTTTTCAGTGCCTCCGTCGCCTCGCGGCTGTTGTGCTTTCGGTAGAGGATGCGGCCCTGGGCGACGAGGGCGGGCCAATAGAGGCGGTCGTGCTCCTGCCGCACGCGGCCGAGGAGGTCGACCGCCCGCTGGTGGTCCCGCCCCGGCCGCCCTTGGAGCTTCGCGAGCCGGGAGAGCGCCTGGGCCGCAGCGGTCAGCTTCTCCGCGTCGTCGAAACCGTCGCCGCGGAGGGTCTTCCGGACCGGCGCGAGCACCTGGGCGGCGGCGCTGAAGCGGCCGAGCCTCGCCAGCGCCCGGCCCCGGACGAGCCGGGCCCGCGGGCCCGTCTTTCCGTCGAGGGCGTCGACCGCCACCTCCATCTCCCCACGGCGGACGGCGGCACGGGCGCGGAGGAGAGCGGGGACCCCCTCGCCCTGCAACGCCTCGCTGCGCACCTTCCACCGCCGGAACAAGACGCGAGGCCGCTTCTTGGTCCCCTCCTCCATCGCGTCGAAGCGACCGTGGAAGATCCGAAGCGTCCGCTTCTCCTTCTTATCCAAGACGGGATCGCTGACGGCGGCCTCGACGGCGGGGGAAAGCTCGACGGATTTGGGGACGGCACTCTGATCGCGGTTCCGCTGTCGGGTGCCCGCAATCGCGGGCGCCGCGCCGGCCGCCGACAAGAGGACGGCGAGGGCGAGATGGCGATGGGACATCAGTTCTTCCTCGCGTTCGTCTCGACCCGCCATCCCTCGGGCGGCTCCGTGCTGAACCGCTCCTCGGCTTCCTTCGGGTCGAGCTCGTTCACGCGGCGCTTGCTGAGGGTGACGGTGGTTCGCGCCTTCTTCTGGTCGACCGTCCGGACGCGTTGCGGTAGCAGCGTCTCCCGGTGGTACCAGACGTCCACGCGGCGAAACTCGGCGGCGGCGCTGCTCTCGGGGATGTCCGGCCGCGGAACCAACCGCATGTGGAGGCTCTTGGGCGGCGCGTCCTTGCCCGGGGGAAGGATCTTCGCCTGGAACATGGATTGGACCTTCTCGGTCTCCTGCCCGAGCGGCACGGGGAACGGTCCCTCACCGATGGCGAGCGGGTCCAGCTCCTCGCCCTTCGGGACCACCTCCCGCTTAATGAACAGCTTCCGCTTGTGGTCCTTCTCCACGAGCCAGCGACCGTCGAAGATGTAGGTCTTCTTCCGCTCGCGAAGGGTCTGGCCCACGATGAAGCGGTTGAACACCACCAAGAACTTCGGCGGTGGCCCCGCGACGTAAGCGACGTGGCCGAGGCGGGTCTGCCGGTCGCCGACGAGAGGCTTGAACTTCTCGTAGGTGATCTTGGCCTGGAAGGACTCGATCGACCGGCCCCGCTTCTCCAGCTTCTTCAGCCACTTGACGGCCTTCTCGCTGTCTTTTCCGTCTTCCTTGGGCCTCGCGTCCTTCGCCTCCCCGCCGAGCGCCGCGGCGACGGTGATGAAGAGCGTGGCCGAGCCGATCGCGAGGTTTTCTCTTCGCATGGCGGTGCTATCCTAGCGATCGGCTGATCGCCGGCCAATCCGCCGTCCATCCCCTGTGCTTCGCCGCGGCGAAGCACTCGACTCACGAGCGAAGTGGCGCCCATGGATGTCCAAGCCTTCTGGCAGCACTGGAACGTTCGCGAGGACCCCTTCCGCGCGGAGGAGGCGCGCGGCGACGCGGTCTTCCACCGCCTCATGGGCACCGAGGCGGCCCACCCGGACTTCGAGAAGATGTTCGGCCAGCTCGACCGCCCGGCCTCCGCCGTGGTCTTCGGGGACAAGGGGAGCGGCAAGACGGCGTTGCGGCTCCTCATGGAGCAAACCATCGCCGACCACAACAACCGCCACTCGGACGAGAAGATCTGGCCCGTCCGCTACGACGACCTCAACCCGGTCCTCGACCGGTTCTCCGCGGCGATGGGCGGGCCGCCGGAGGGGCGTCTGCTGAAGCAGGTCCGCCTCGAGGACCACATGGACGCGATCCTCTCCCTCGTCATCACGGAGCTCGTGGACGAGCTGGTGGACGAGCGTCGCCCGCGTCGCCTCCCGTCGGACGCCGCCAAGCGTGTCCCTCGCCTTCCGCGGTCCCGTCGGGTGGACTTGTCGCTTCTATCGGTCCTCTACGACCAGCCGTCCAGCGGCTCGATGCTCCAGCGGTGGCGACGGCTCCGGAGCGTCCTCCGGCTGGGCCTCCCCTCGCTGCTCAAGGTCGCCAAGGGCGCATCCGTCCTCTTCGGCCTTCTCGCGGTCGCCCTGCTGATCGCCCAGCAGGTCACGCCCTTGGGCGGCGCGGTGGTGGGCACCCTCCTCGCCGGGGCGCTGGGGGTGGCGCTGCTCTCCCTCGTGGGGCTGGGAGGCCCTTCAGGTCTCGAGCCTCGCGAGGAAGATCCGCCGCGAGGTTCGCTTCGTCCGGCACCGCCCCGGCGAGCTCTTGGAGGCGCTGTCTCGCCTCCGGCGGGCGGACCTCACCGCCCAGCCCCTTCCCACGCCCGGCGACCAGGACAGCCGATACCAGCTCACCGTCCGCCTCCTCCGCATCCTGGAGCCCTTCGGCTACATCGGGTCGATCGTTCTCGTCGACCGCGTGGACGAGCCGGCGCTGATCAATGGCGATCCGCAGAAGATGCGCGCTCTCGTCTGGCCGATGCTCAACAACAAGTTTCTCCAGCAGGAGGGCGTGGGCGTGAAGCTGCTCCTGCCCATCGAGCTTCGCCACATGCTCCAGCAGGAATCCTCGGAGTTCTTCCAACGCGCCCGGCTGGACAAGCAGCACATGATCGACCGGCTCTCGTGGTCCGGCCCCATGCTCTACGACCTCTGCTCGCGTCGGCTGCAGGCGTGCCGGGCGGAGGACGCCCAGCCCATCACGCTCGCGGACCTCTTCGACGACGACGTGAGCCAGACGGAGCTCGTCGACGCCCTCGACCAGATGGACCAGCCCCGCGACGCCTGTCGCTTCCTCTACCAGGTGGTCCGCGAGCATTGCGCCTCCGTGCCGCAGGACGCGCCCTCGTGGCGGATTCCCCGCCTCATCCTGCAGCAGGTGCGCAAGCAGCACTCTCAGCGGGTCCAGGACTTCTACCGCGGCTTCACGCCGGCGTGAGGGGGTGTTCCGCGCGTGCATAAGCGGGCGGAGAAGAGTCCTGGGGGCCAAGGAGAGCACACGGGCGGCTCTCGTCCCGCTGCTCAAAGCGACCCGCGACATGCCCTCCCGCCCGGCTCAGGCGGTGATAGGAAAGCGTGGGGAGGGCGTGGCACTTCTTCCCGCGCGGCGCCCGGAACGAGACCGCACGCGTCTTTGGGAGTTCCCAGGCAAGATCGCCGGATGGCGGCCGAACCGAGGCGGTCCGGCTATTTCCATCCGAAGCAGACCCGTCGCCTACGTCTGGGGGACGTAGCTGATCACGCCCGTCCAGGGGCTCGACGCGGTGGCGTACAGCCGCTTCGGAATGCGACCGGCGAGGTACGCGAGCCGCCCCGCGTCCGCGGCGTGCCGCATCGC
>CAZQQP010000036.1:5637-12813 GCA_964595475.1 uncultured Planctomycetaceae bacterium
CATCGCGTGGGCCATCCGGACGGGATCGTCCGCGTGGGCGACGCCCGTGTTGAGGAGCACGCCGTCGGCGCCGAGCTCGAACGCGGTGACCACGTCGCTCGCCGTGCCCACGCCCGCGTCGACGATGACGGGATACGCCGGCTCGCCGCCCTCCGACGGCTCCTTCAGCTTCTCGAGGAGGATGCGGATGTTGTTAGGGTTGACCACGCCCTGTCCCGAGCCGATGGGCGAGCCCGCGGGCATGACGCTGGTCGCCCCCGCATCGCGGAGGCGCTGGGCGACGATGGGGTCGTCCGTGGTGTAGCAGAGCACCTCGAAGCCGTCGGCGACCAGTTGCTCCGTGGCTTGGAGCGTGCCCACGAGGTCCGGGAGGAGGGTCTTCTTGTCCGCGAGCACCTCCAGCTTCACCCAGTCCTTGCCGGGGTTGTCGAGCTGGTCGAGGATCTCGCGGCCGAGCCGGGCCACCCGAACCGCGTCGTGGGCGGTGAAGCACCCCGCGGTGTTGGGCAGGATCGTGTAGCGATCCGTGTCGATGAAATCGAGCATGCTCCGTCCCTGGGCGTCGTACAGCCGCTCGCGGCGGACCGCCACCGTGATCACCTCCGTGCCGGTGGCGTCGAGACACGCCTGCATGGTCTCGTGGTCGCTGTACTTGCCGGTCCCGACGATCAGGCGGGAGTGGACGGTGCGTCCGCCGAGCTGAAGCGGACCGTCGAGCGTGTCGGGCGTGGCCTGGGTCATTATCCGCCTCCGACGAGGGTGACGACCTCCACGCGGTCGCCTTCCTCAAGCTCGCGTTCGGGATGGCGTCGCTTCGGGACGACCTGCTCGTTGACCTCGACGGCGACCGGCTGATCCGACAAGCCCATCTGGGCGACGAGATCCCGCACGGTCGGCTTGCCGCCGTCCGCGGGAAGCTCCTGGCGCTCGCCGTTCACGAACACGTGCATCGCTCGGATCATACTCGGTGCGGCATGGCCGATCACACGGAGCTCCTCCGCGTCCAGCGGATCACATCGCGGTCGACGTGCACCTCCACGCCGTCGCCGAGCGGAAAGCGTCGTCGCTCACCACGGCCGTCTCGCACCACGCGGAGGATCGGGCGGAGCGTGCGGAGGCCGAGGGCGTCCCGGCCCGCGCCCAGAGCGGCCGCCTGTCGCCGGAGGAGACGGCCGAGGAGCGCATCGGGGAGGCGTCGGGCGACGTCCCGGTGGAGGCACCTCCCATCTGGCCCCGTTTGGAGATGCATCCGCTCGACCGCTCGCGCTCGCCTGCGGAGGGCCTCCTCCGCCGCCGCGAGCTGACCCGCGGTGTCCACGGCCTTCGCCGCGGCATCCGGGCGGATCGCCCGGAGCGCGGGGAGGACGTCCCGTCGGAGCCGGGCCCGGTCGCGGCGGTCGTCCGCGTTGGAAGGGTCCTCGCACCAGCTCTGGCCGATGCGGTGGAGGAAGGCCGTCGCGGCGGCGTGGTCCACGTGGAGCATGGGGCGGATGAGCCGGTGCTCGCCGAGGCGGGTGCGGGGGAGGATCCCCCTCATGCCCCGCGGCGAGGCGCCGCGGATCAGGCGAAGGAGGAGGGTCTCCAGCTGGTCGTCCGCGTGGTGGGCCGTCGCGATCGCGTCGGCGGACCGCTCGGCGGCGACCGTCTGCAGCGCCGCGTATCGCGCTTCGCGGGCCGCCGCCTCGAGGTTGTCGGCGCTCGATACGGAGCCGTCGGCGGAGGCGAACCGAAGACCGAGCGTCGCGGCGAGCTCACCGCAGAATCGCTCCTCTTCGTCCGCTTCGGGACGCAGACGGTGGTTCACGTGTGCGGCGAGCAGGTCGAGCGCCCATTGCGGCTGGTCCGCGATCGTCGCGAGGGCGTGGAGCAACGCCACGGAGTCGGCCCCACCGCTGACCGCGACCACCACGCGATCGCCCGGCCGCACCCCGCCGGAGTCGCGAAGAGCCTCCGCGACGTCCCGGACGAAGGGGTCGCGGCGGTCGGCCGTTCCCTCAGCCATGGCGGCGGTCGGTCCACTCGCCCCGGAAGACCTCCGTGGCGGGCCCCGTCATGGAGACGCCGTGGTCGGCCCGCCACTCGATGGTGAGCCCACCGCCCGGCAAACGCGTGTGGACCGTCCGCTCCGTCCTTCCGCTCGCCGCCCCCGCGACACACACGGCACACGCCCCGGTGCCGCACGCGAGCGTGGCGCCGCTGCCTCGCTCCCAGGTCCGGACAACCAGTTCGCCCGCCGAGCGCTTCGCCACGAAGTGGACGTTGATCCGCTCCGGAAAGGCGGGCGCGTGCTCCAGCGGCGGGCCGACCGCGTTGAGCGGCAGTCGGTCCGGGTCGTCGACGAAGAGCACGAGGTGGGGGTTCCCCATGGACACGCACGTCGCCAGCCCGTCGAAGCCCGCTTCGTCGAGGGCCTCCTGGGCGGCGTCCGTCGCCGCGTCGTCCGGCCGGAGGATGTCGGAGCACAGCGCCTGGTCCACCACGGGACCGGACAGCCCCGCCACCGGAATGGTCTCCGCGTCGAGGGAGGGCTTGCCCATGTCCACGGTGGCCGTCTCCATCCGCCCGTCGCCGTCCGTGGTCCACTCGATGGGAAGGACCCCGTTGCCCGTCTCCACGCGAAGCGGCCGCTGACGCGACAGCCCGTGGTCGACGGCGTACTTGGCAACACAGCGGATGCCGTTGCCGCACATCTCCGCCTCGGAACCGTCGGCGTTGAAGATCCGCATCCGGACGTCCGCGTTCCCTTCGGGCGGCAGCACCAGGATCAGGCCGTCGCCGCCCACGCCGAAGTGGCGGTCCGCGACCCGCTGGGCCGCCTCTTCCGGCTTCTCCGGCGCTGCTCCGTCGGAGAAGCCGTCCACACAGACGTAGTCGTTGCCGATTCCGTGCATCTTGGTAAATCGCATCGGCGGATTTTAGCTGTACGCCGACTCCGCCGCCCGAGCGGCGAGCACCAGGACGATGACGGAGACGCTCGCCCATCGGATCCAGCGGACTTGTCGGTCGATCCGAAGGTCGTCGATGGGCTCGCCGAGGAGGGTGTACAGGTGGTTCAGCCGCCAGCTCATCGAGCCGTGCCGCCAGCTCCGTCGGGTCATGGACATGTGGTTGAGCTCCGCGACCCGCTCCAGCGCCCCGGCCATGATCCGGACCGCGGTCGGGCCGATCCTCCCCTCCGCCACGTCCGGATCGGGATAGGTCCGGGCGAGATGCTGAACCGCGAACGTGTCGGCCTGTCGCTCGAACCGCCGGGAGACGAAGCCGAACACGCCGGCCCACCCGAGGAGGACGAGAAGGACCAGCCCCGCTTGGATCGCCGCGTCCGGTCCGACGCCGGCGACCCACTCCGTCTTCGCGGCCCACCGGTCCATCTCGGCGACCCGCTCCCCGCCGAGGAGCTGGTTCCCGGCGACGAGAAGCAGTTGGAGGAGGAACACCGTCACGCCGATCGCCGCGAAGGCGGAGATGGCGAGCCAGGGCATGTGGTGACGGCGGACGTGGCCGATCTCGTGGGCGAGCACCGCCTCCACCTGCCGCTCCTCCAGCCGGTCGACGAGGCCGTCCGTCAGCATGATGTAGCGGAGCGGACCGACCAGCCCCATGACCGCGCCGTTGATCATGACGCCGTAGGTCCGCCAGAGCAGGAGCTTTCGAAACCCGACCGCGTAGCGGCGGCAAAGGCGGACGAGGCGGTCGCGGAGCGAGCCCGGCGGAAGGTCCACGGTGTCCCAGACGTGGCGGAGCAGCACGGGTGCGAGGAGGAAGATGACGGCCGCCCCGGCCAACGTGAGCAGGCTTTGCGTCGCGGACGCCCGCCGGGGCTCCCCGAGGAGCTCGGGCACCGCCTGCGACCAGCCGAGGAGCAGGATCAGCGGGACCAGGACGAGGAGGAGCTGATGGCGGACCTGCGTGACGACGTACTGCCGTCGCGTCCATTGCGGCATGGCGGGGCGGGCGGTTCCCGCGGACCACGCCGCCGTCCGCAGCCGGCTGTCCACGGGGTAATAGACCGCCCAGAGGCCCACGAAGAGCAGGAGCGTGGGAAGAAGGGCCACGAGCTCCGGGAGGAGAATCCAGCCGCCGAGGTGCCGCTCGAGCCAGGTGAGCCATCCGGCGCCGAAGATCTGGCCGTAGAACAAGAGCAGCGCCGCCCAGGTGATCCCGCCGAGGAGGTGCTCGAGGCACCGAACGGCGCCCCGCGCCCGCGCCGCGGCCCGCTCCAACCGGCTCGCGACAAAGTGACACGCGAGCCAGCCGACGCAAAAGAGAATCGCCTGGGGGAGGATCGCGGCGGACAGCGCCCAGTGGTCCGCCATCGGCGACCCCGCCGCCGGCCGGCTGTCGTGGACCATGAGCGCCATGATGAGGAGGAGGACGATGAGCTGCATGGGTCGGCTTCTCGGTCCGCGTCACGGCGGCCGTCGCACGGTGCCGAGGTCCACCACGACGTCGCCGGGCTGATAGTAGTCCACGTTGAGGCGGTCGCGCCCGACGCACGTCAGCACGAGGCCGGTCAGACGGTGGTGCCCCGCGATCCGACGGCGGTCGGCTCCGCCGGGTCCCGCGTGCTCGGCGTTGTCGGTTCGCTGAGCGTGGAAGTGATAGTGGGCGAGGGCGGTGTAGGCGTCGAGGAAGAGGGTGGGCGGCGGAAGGTAGATCCGGTCGTGCTTCCGCTCCGCCGGCTTGTACAAGTCGGGGCGGAGACGGCCCGCGTCGTCGGCGCGGAGGAGGCCGCCGAGCTCCGTGCTCTCGTCCTCGCGATCGTCGTCGGCTTGGGCGAACCAGGCGCCGACGAGACGACGGTCGTCGAGGTGGTCGACGAAGAGCTGGATGGCGAGGAGGTCCGCCCAGACGAGGCTCGGCTCGTGCTCGCGGAACGCCTGCGGCGGCGCGGTGCGGCTCGCGTCCGGCACGTGGTGGGCCGCCTTGGCCAATCGAGCTTCGAGGCGGCGGACGAGCGTGGCCCTCTCCTGCCGGAGACGCGAGGGGGCGTGGCGGTCGAGGTAGACAAGGACGGGCAGATGGCGGAGGGCGAGTCCGCTTCTTCGCGCCGCGTCGAGGCGGCCGACCGCTTTCTTGGCGCGCTTCCAAAACGGCCTTCGCGCCTTCGACCGGAGGGTCTGCAACCAGAGGACGGTCGACAAGCGACGGGGGACCACGCCGAGCCGCGCCGCCGCTTGAAGGTCCTCGATCAGCGGATCGCGGGCGTCGAGCTTCCGGAGACGGCGGATGCGCTCGGCGCGGCCGCCGCTTCGGCGGGCGAGCAGCCGCCATGCCGCGACGCGGGACCGCACGTCCAAGCGGGTGTCCGTGAGAACATTCGTCAGAACCTCGTCGAGCGTGCGGCCCGGGTGCAGCGACCGAAGCGCCTTCGCCTCCGGCCGTGGTTCCTGCTTCCCCCGACGAATCGGCCGGGCCCATCGGCGGACCAGCGCGGGCGTGAACTCGGTCCAGTTCCGCTCCACCGCCGTCCCGGCGATGTGCTCGATCGTCGGACGGTCGGGCGTCTTCAGGAGGGCCTCCGCGAGGCGACCACGGGCCTGCGTCGCGTCGATCGCGACAAGCTGGTCGACCGCGTAGCGGCTGTACTTTGCCGGAAAGCCCGGCTTCCAGACCATCTTCGTAAGGGCCGCCACCCGTCGCGGCGAGGCGAACCGCTCCCGCTCCGCCTGCTTCGCGGCCGCCCACCGGACACGGTGGGACTCGCCCGTGTCCATCATCGTCTCGACGGGCTTTTCGACGGTTTCCGGGCCGCAGCCCGCGAGGAAAAGGAGGGCCGCCGCGCACCACGGACGTGGACGTGCAAGTCGACCGGGGGCGTGGTACGCCGCGAGCCTCGGCGGCGAGCCGCGTGGCCGACTCCATGCGGCGGTGGCCGCCCCGACGCTCACGCGTCGTCGCGGTCGATCACCTGGTAGCTCTCCCGCTCGCCCCGTCCCGTCAGCGGATAGTCCTTCCGAAGAGGGTAGGCCGGATAGTCTTCCCACGTGAGGATTCTCCGGTGGTCCGGGTGGCCGTCGAAGTGGATCCCGAACATGTCGAACACCTCGCGCTCGAGCCACTCGGCGCCCGGCCAGATATCGGTCGCCGTGGGAAGGTGGAGCGCCGGATCGTCGGCGGTGCCCGTCGTCTCGACCGTGGGGTTGAGATAGGTCTTGACCACCAGACGGCGGTTCCCCCGCGTGCTCACGAGGTTGTAGACCACCGCGAACCGCCCGAGCGCCCCCGGATAGTCGAGGTAGTCCACGCCGAAGAGGTCCGAGAGAAAGTCGTAGGCACAGTCCGCGTCCTCTCGGAGAAACTTGAGGACCTCGTGGATGCGCTCCGCCGGCGCGGCGACGGTGGTCTGGCCGCGGAACGTCGCCGCCTTCAGCCCCGCGCCGGGAAACTGCCGTTTCAACGCGGCCAGCGCCGGATGGCTCGTCGGCTCCGACTCGTTGCTCATAAAGGCATCTCCGGCCGGTGCACGCTGTGGAATTCCGAGCGGCGCGTCGGCGGGTCGCCGTCTCGTGGGCCACCGCTCCGACGAGCCGAGCCCGCCGCGGTCGCCCGCTCACTTGCCCGCGTAGTCGATGATGCGGCTGATCTCGCTGCGAAGATCCTTCCTCGGGACCACCCGATCGACGAAGCCCTTTTCGAGGAGAAACTCCGCCCGCTGGAAGCCCTCGGGCAGCTCCTGCCGCACCGTGTTGGCGATGACCCGCGGGCCGGCGAAGCCGATGAGTGCCCGCGGCTCCGCGAGGTGGACGTCGCCGAGCATGCCGAAGGAGGCGGTCACCCCGCCCGTCGTCGGGTCGGTCAGGACGGAGATGAAGAGGCCGCCCTCCTCCGCGAACCGACCGAGCGACGCCGAGGTCTTGGCCATCTGCATGAGGCTCAGGGTGGACTCCTGCATCCGGGCGCCGCCGGAGCACGAGACGATGACGAGCGGCAGGTTCCGCTCCCGCGCGTGGTCGACGGCCCGGCTCAGGACGTGGCCGACCACGCTCCCCATGGAGCCCATCATGAAACTGGGGTCGAGACACGCGAGCGTGGTCCGCCGTCCCTTGATGTACCCGACGGCCGCCCGGATGGCGTCCGCCTGGTTCACCTTGGCTTGTTCCCTCCGGATCCGCTCCCGATACGGCTTCATGTCCTCGAACTGGAGCGGATCCGCGGGGGCGATCTCCGTCCACT
>CAZQQP010000036.1:12823-23075 GCA_964595475.1 uncultured Planctomycetaceae bacterium
GCAGAGCTGTTCCATCCGCTCCTTCGCCCCGAGGCGGTAGTGGTAGCCACACTCCGGACAGACGTGGAGGTTGCGCTCGACGTGCTTGCGGTAGACCATCGCCTCGCAGGACGGACACCGCATCCAGAGCCCCTCGGGCACGTCCGCTCGGTCCGAGCGGTCGACCACCTCCTGCCACGTCCGGGCCGGACGGGTATGCGTCTGCGGGGCCGCCTCCGTGCGGCGGGCGTCGGTCGCGCTGCCGTTGGACTTCTGCATGGCTCTTTCCTCTTCTCGGAGCGATGCTTTCGAAGGCGTCGGCGGCCTCACGCGTCGGCCTCCCTCGCCTCGGCCACGGCTCGGGTGAACGCCTCGGCCCGCTCCCGTAAGGCGGACCAGTCGCCGCTCCTCGCCCACTCCCGCTTCACGAGCGCCGTGCCCACGCCGAGCACCGCCGCGCCGGCTCGGATCCAGTCGCCCGCGTTATCCAGGTCCACCCCGCCCGTGGGCGTGAGCTTCACTTGCGGCATCGGCCCGTGGAGCTCCTTCATGTAGGCCGGCCCGAAGTGGCTTGCGGGGAAGATCTTGACCAGGTCGGCGCCCGCGGACCACGCGGCGTGCACCTCGTTCGGCGTCAACGCCCCCGGGACCACGGGGCGGCTGTAGCGGTGGGCCATCTCCACGGTGCGGTGGTCGAGGACGGGAGAGAAGACGAACGAGGCGCCCGCGTCGATGGCCGCCCGCGCCGTCTCGCCGTCGAGGACGCTGCCCACACCCACGTCCGCCGCGTCAGCGAGGGCGTCGTTCGCCTCCTCGATGGCCCGCAGCGCCTTCGGCGTAGTCATCGCGACCTCGCAGCCGCACACCCCACCCTCGGCCAGCGCCTTGCAAAGGTCCACCGCCTGGGTCGCGTCGTCGGCGCGGATGACCGCGATCACGCCCGACCGCTCGATCCGCTGAACCACACCCAGGCGATCCACTCGTGCCATGACGCTCCCTCCGGGTGATCACTGAAGCTCCACGATCGACTGCGTGCGGAGCACGAAGCCGCTCGGGCCGACCAGGTGGTAGCTCTGGGCGTGGGCCTCCCGCTTGTACCGCTGGATGTCCAGGATGGAGAGGTTCACCCCGCCCTCCGGGTCGGACCACTCGTGCCACAGGGCGCCGGCGCCGCTCGCGAACTCCTTCATCTCGTGAAAGGTGGCCATGTAGAGGTTGTCCGAGAGGTGCTCCGTCTGGATGGACGCGATGTACCGCATCCGTCCGTCCACCGCCTGATCGTGCTCCTTCTCCCCGAAGCACGGAAAGGACTGGAGCAGGCCCCGCTCGGGCAGGCCGTGATCGCCGTCGAGGACCACCTCCGTCAGACACGCGTTGCCGCGCTGCAGCCGGAGCACGTGGCCGGAGGGGACCACCCATCCCTCCATCTCGTAGGTCGACTGGCGAAGCGAGCGGCGATCCTGGATGCGGAACAGCTCCGGGTGCAACGCCCGCTGATACAGCAGCAGGTGGAAGCTCTGCATGCTTGGCGGCTGGTTCCCCAAGCTCATCTCGGCTCCGGCGATGGCGAACGTGGGTGGGACCGGGCCCGGCGGGGGCGACAAGGGTCTCTTTTTTTCTCCCTGCTCACACGAAATCAACCGCCGGCAAACGAAAAAGAGGCGTGCCACGGCTCCGCGGCACGCCTTCTTCCGTCTCGCCGCCGTCGCCCGGTCAACGTTGCCCGGTCGCCCCGGGCTGACGCCGCATCCCCTCCCGGCGCCTTCGCATGCCCGGCGGAGGGCCGGTCCCCTGCCCCCGTCTCCCCTCTTGCCCGGACGGTCGGCGGCTGCGCGGGGCCTGTCCGCTGCCACCGGCGGGCCGTGTTCTCCTACTCGTGGGGCTCTGCTTCAAGGGGTTCTTGAAGCCGCCCGATCGGTGTTTCTCGAAAAAGGCGAGCTTGGTGGTCGACAGCTGCAGCGCCTCGCGCTTTCGGCTGTTGAGGTCCGCGTATTTCGTGCGGCTCTTGAGCTCCCCGTTCGCGTCGAGATAGGTCATGCGGACCGTCTGCCGCGGGTTGCCCGTCTCCTCGGAGAGCATCGTGTGGTTGAAGTCGATGTCCACGAGGAGGGCTCCCGTGCGAAAGTCCAGGGTGCGCTCCTTTCCGTCCACCGTGACCTTCCCCCGCGTCCCGATGGGATCGCCAGGTCTCAACTCCGTCCGCGTGCTTCGCCACGCGCCGTCGAGGAACGACCATCCCTCGACCACCACTTGTCCACTTCGCTTCAATCCGTTGACCAGGAAGAAATAGGCCTTCTTCTCGACCGTGACGGACTCGGACCAGTCCGACCACTGCGTCGCGACCGTGAATTGCTTGCCGTACTTCTCCCGCTGCTCGTCGGGCAAGGCCTGTCGCTGGAACAGCGGGTTCACCACCCGCACGCGAAGGCGATACCGGTACGTCGCCCCTGGCTCGGCGGTGGCGTCGTTCGCCCACACGCGAACGCTGTCCCGCTCCACCAGCGGCGAGACCACCTCTTGCTGCTGTCTCTGGCCCGAAGTGGCGGTCTGTCCCTGTCGCGGCTGCGACATCGGCTCGCCGGACCGCGGTACCCCTTGCGGAGCGCGCGGGCCTCGGGGCGGCTGACTCCCACCCGCCCGGGCGCCGGGGTTTTGATATTCCTGCCTGCGGGGGCCCTGCGGCGGCCTGCTTCGCGCCCCGCGACGGCTCGTCGGGGGTTGGCTGGTCCGTGCCCCTGAAGCGGTGGCCGTCCCCTCTCGACCGGCGGGAGACTCCATCCGCGGCTGCTCGCCGGCGGTCCGCTGCCCCGACGAACGACTGGCCGTCGCCTTGCCTTCCGCCTCGTCGGGCAGGAGCTTGCTCCGCACTTCCTGAAGCTCCTTCTGCTTCTTCTTCAGCCGCGTGGTGAGGCGCTCGAGCTGCTTCTGCAGACCCTTCTGACGGCTGCGCCCGCGGCTCTCCTCCTCCTGCCGCGGCTGCCGTCGACCCGACCTCGAGCTTCGCGGGCCTCCTTCTTCCGCCGCACCCCCTCCCGGCCTCCCGATGCTGAACCGCCGCTGCCCCTCTGGCGGCGTCTCGGCGCCTCTACCTCCCCCGCCCCCCTGCTGGCTCAGCCGGTCGAGCTGCTTCTGCAGGTCCTCCCGCTTCTTCACCAGCTGGTCCCGCGTTTGTCTCAGGTTCTGAAGCCGCCGCAGCGTCTGGAGGTTCTCCCCCGCGGACCGCCCCGTGGGCGACCGCCACTGCTCCCCCTTCAGCGGCGGAAAGTCCGGCCGGAGCACCTTCGACTGATTCCGCTTCAGCCACGAGAGAATCTGGGCGCCCTGGGCGCGGTCAACCTCCTTCGGCAGGTTCCGGAAGCTGATGGTCTCCGGCGTCGGCGGGACGATCTCCTTGGTCCCCCAGCTCCCGTCCGGCTTCCGCTTCTGCCGCTGGAGGACGACGTCCACGGCGTAGAAGCGTCGCTTCCACCACGCCTCGGGCAGCGGCCGCTCGTTCTCGCCGGCCCGCTTCAGCGCCTTCCGGACGCTCGCCATGTCCATCTTGCCTTCGACCGCCACCCATCGCAGCTCGGAGGAGCCCTTTTTCAGAAAGTCGTCCACCGGCTTGTACGTCGCCACGTTCAGGATCTGGCTCGACTGGGCGTCCCGCGGCCGCCGGATCGCGTCCGTCCGCACCGTGCCGATGTCCGCTCGGGTCGCCACGGAGCCCACGCCGGGGAGGTCGGTGGGTAGGTGGACCGGCTCGTAGGTCTGATCCGCGTCGCCCACGTTCGGCAGGTTCGGCTTGCCCCCGGGGTTGTAGACAAAGCGCTGGGTGGGGCCACTCCCGACATCCAGCCGCTTATCGAAGGTCTTTGCGTAGGTCGGCGGCTCGATCTTCTTCAGCTTGGAGTCGACCTCGCCCCCCCCGGTGACGGCCTTCTTGAGCTGCTGGGCCTCGTCGAGAAGGTTCTCCTCGAGCTCCTCGGGGCCGACCGCTTTCCGGCCGAGCTGGATGGTATTGGGCGATCCCGCCAGGTAGACGAGGACCACGACGGCTGCCACGGCGAGCGACAACGCCACCACCGCTTTTTCCGCATGCCGCTCGACGGGATGGATGTTCTTGATCTTCATACGTGTTCCTCACCACGGCTGAGGCGAATTCGGGAAGCTCACGCTTCATTGTTCGCCGCTGCTCCCTTCACCGTCATCGGCGGCGGCCCCCGCCCGACGGCGGACCAGTGGCTCCCGAGCCCGAGCCTCGCGGCGGGCCAGTGGCTCCCGAGCCCGAGCCTCGCGGCGGACCAGTGGCTCCCGAGCCCGAGCCCCGCGGCGGGCCGGCCGGGCCTCCCCGTCTCGGGCCGGTCCGCCGTCGCCGACCGCGGGCGCCCCCGCGGCTCCTTCCGCTCCGGTCGCTCCTCCCCCGGCTGCGTGTCTCCGCCTGGCTGAAGCCGGTCTCGAACGCCGCGGACGCGACAAGAGGCTTTCCCTCCTCGGAGGGGCTGAACTGGGGGTCACGCGGCGTCAGCCCGAGGTCCGAACGCACCGGATCCGGCATGAGGCCCGGGTTCATGGCCCGTTCCCCGCCGTCGAGCGACGTTTGCAAGCCGGACCCGCCCGCACGCGGGGCGATCGCCACGCGTGCCGACTTCCCTCGGCGGATCTCCACCGCCTCCCGGACCCTGTAAATGACGTAGCGTCGGTCCTGGCTCGTCCCGAAGGTCAGCAACGCCCCCGCCGGATAGGTGGTCGGCTTGGTCGCGGGGCTCTGGACCTTCACGGCCGTCGCCCCTTTCTTGTGGGACCCGCTGACGGTCGCCACCGCCTCTCCCTCGGCCGGATCCCCCGCGGCCCACTCCCGCAGCCACAGGGTCTCCATCTGCAGCCGAAGCCGCGCCACGTCCTCGTTGCCGTAGTAGAAGCCCTTCCTCAGCGCCTTAGCCTCGTCCACGTCCTGGAAGGAGAGGTTGATCACGCTCATGAACGGCAAGCTGTTGTACGCGCCGAGGACCTCGGGAATCCGATCGCTCACGACCACCAGCTCGATGCCGCCGTGCTTCACGTCGTAGAGCTTGTTGGAGACCCGTCCCGTCGGGCTGAGCGTGAAGGCGCTTCCGCCACCCTGTCCACCGCCCGCGGCGCTCCGTCCGCCACCGCCCGAGCTTCGTCCGCTCTGCCCGCCGCCCGAGGGCTTCACGTAGCCGTACTTCACCGACACCCGGCGGATCCGCTTCACTGGGGCACTGAGCAGGGACTTCTCCGGGTCGTCCATCTTGTTGAGCTGCAAGATCGGTCGGATGAGCTGCTGCTGCATCCACAGCTGCATCTGTCCTTCCCACAGCGCACGCTTCGACGGCCTCTTGCTGGTGTCCGCCCACTGCTGCACCCGGAACACACCCGGCTGCCAACCTCCCTCGAAGCTGGTCGGTTTCGCGTAGACGTGCAGCTCTTCGGCGCGGTCCCGCTTCAACGCGACCACGGCCTGCCTCTGGCGCTTCGCCTTCATCTTTTTCTGCGACTCGGTCAGGCTTCCCGAGCTCTCGAGCAGCTCGCTCTGGAACGTCTTCCCCGCTTGCTTCCGCCGCGCCTCGAACTCGGACTGGTCCGGCGGCATCCCGGCGTCGAGCGAGCTGTGAAGCTGCTCGAACGCCTGCTTGTAGGCCTTCATCGCGACGTACGGCTTGTTGTCCGCGACGGGCTCGGGGAAGAGGCCGCGAACCATCACATTGGGCCGGAGCCGCTTCCCCGAGTCGGCGGGCGGCGCCTGCACGCCGGCCGCGAGCCGAAGGTTGCTCTGCGTCAGCGTCCGGAGCAAGCGCTCGGACTCCCGCTCCACCGCGGCGTAGATCTTTTTCACGGCCTTGATGTTCTTGTCGTGGAGGGTCACCTCGACCGAGGCCTTGCGGCCGGTGTCCGTCTTCGCCTGGGGGATCTGGACGGTCGCGGTGCGGGCGTTCTCGATCTCCTGCCGCTTTCCTTTGCGCTGCTCGAGCTTCTGGCGCAGCGCCGCTCCATGGGTATGGATCGGATAGTAGAACGCCACCCCCGACAAGAGGATGACCACGACGCACACGTCGAGCACGGGGTTTGCCTTGATCCAGCCCCAGACCTGCCTCATCGGTCTCGCTCCCTACTTGCGACGGGCCCCTTTCCTGCCCCCTCACCGGAGTCCCGCAGCGACGGCAGCTTCTCTTTCTTGAGCAGCTCGATCCGCCAGCGGATGGTAAACCGCGAGTACTTCTTCGGCTTGCTCTCTCCGTCGGAGGAGGCCTCCCCCTCGGCCGAGCCCTCCGCGCCCGCGTCGCCCTCGGACGAGCTCGGCGGCTCGCCGCTCCCACTCGGTGGCGCGCTGCTCGGCCGACGGCTTCCCTCGCGTGGGCTCGGCGACCGGCCGCTCGGCGGCCCCGAGGGCATCCTTCGAGTCCCTCTCGGCGCCCGGCCACCCCGCGCCGCTGCCGCGCCGGAGCCTTGCTCTTCTTCGGAAGGGGTGTGGACCTCGACGCGCTGGAGGAACTGCTCCGTCCCGACGTCGTAGTCGAGGCGGTACGGCCGAGAGCGCGAGCCGGACGCCTCCTCGCCCTCGCTCGCCGTCCGCTCCCGCAGTCTCTTCAGCACCGCGACAACGGTGTCGTTGAGGAAGCTCGCGGCGGCCGCTCGCTCTTTCGGCAACCGCCCGACCAGCTCGATGCGGAAGGTGGGTCGCGACGGCCCGCTCTGCTCCGCTTGGTTTCGTCCCGAGGAGCTTCCCGACTGCCCACCCGACCCGGGCGGCAGATACTCCGTGGCGCCGAGGCGCTCCACGGTGAGAGACGCGTCCTCTCCCGCCTGCGACCGCACCTTCTTCAGCGCTTCGTTCACGTCGTTGAGGACCCACGGCCAGACGCCGCGGTACGCGAAGATCTCCTCGAACTTGCCGACCTTCGCCTCGGGCTGAGTGCCCTCGAGGAAGCTCTTCAGCTCTTCCCGCTGCTTCCCCGCCCTCTGGACGATGCTCTGGATCTTCTGCCGCGTGTCCTCCTGATTGTCGTAGGCCCGCTGGCCGAGGTAGACCTTGCTGTAAGCGAGCCCCGCGGACAGCGCCACGACGGCCGCCGCCGCGACCGCCCACGGCTGCTTCGCCTTCCAGATCTGCTCGCGGATCACCTCCTGGGGCAGGAGGTTGCACGTCACCCGCTCCTGCTCCAACCCCTGAAGGGCCAGCCCGTAGGCGGTGGGGAAGTTCATGACCTGCTCGGCGGAGGCCGCCTGCTCGTCGAGGGCCACCCGCTCCAAGCGGTCGAGACGCGAGACCTCCAGCTGGAGCTGCTGCTTGAGGAACTTCTCCAGGCCGGGCATCTGGAAGGTGCTCCCCATCCCCAGCACCCGGTTCACCTCGGCCTCCGGCGTCATCGACTGGTAGTAGCCGAGCGACTTCTGGATCTCCTGGGCGAGGTCCACGAACACGGGCCGCATGGCCTGGAAGATCTGACGGGCGTACTTGCTGGAGCCCGCCTGTCGCTTGAGCTGCTCCGCCTTGGAGAACGTGAGCTGGAAGTTCCGGACCAGCGCCTCCGTGAAGTGGTTGCCGCCGATGGGAATCGTCCGCAGCCAGATCCGCTCGCCCTCGCTGATGATCAGGTTCGTCGCGGCGGTACCGACGTCGAGGAGGATCGTCCCGTCGGACTGGCCGGTGAGATCTCGGTCGTACGCCAGCGCGTTGTAGACCGCGACGGGCGCCGGGACGACCCCGTGCACCGGTACGCGAAGGGCCTGGAAGTTGCTCAGCCAGTCGTTGAGCCGGTCCTTGGTGATCGCGAAGATCCCCACCTCCACGTCGGGCGAGTCCGTGTAGTGGAAGAGCTGATAGTCCCAGTCCACCTCCTCGATGTTGAAGGGGATCTGCTGGACCGCCTCGAACTTGACGATGTCGGGAATGCGCTTGGGCTCGACCGGCGGCAGCTTGGCGAAGCGGGAGAAGGCCTTATGGCCGGGCACGGAGACCGCCACGGAAGCGTTGCCGAGCGAGTGGCGGGCGAGAAACTGGTCGAGGCCCACGCGGATCGCCTCGTTCACGTCGAGGTCCGGCGTGGTCAGGATCTGCTGGAAGGGAAGCACGTCGACCTCGTCGACGCGGACCCCGTTGCCGCCCCGACGCAGCCGCATCGCCTTGATGGCGTTGGCGCCGACCTCGATGCCCCATGCGTCTCGGGAGCTGGCCATGGTCTTCGATCTCCTACCGGCGATCTGTTCGGCGTGCCCCGTCGGCATACACCGCCAAGGGACAACGGGCCGGGGCTCTGTGTAACTCAGCCCGCGACCAATAGTCATTAGAGAGTGAGCAGAGGGTCGCGTCAAGCTTCGCGGCGGCCCGGCTCACTCGACGAGACCCCGCTTCCGGAGGAACTGCCTCGCCACCTTCTCCGGGGCGATCTTCTCGTCGGCCGTCCGGAAGTTGAGGCGGGTCATCGTCTCGTTGTCGATCTCGCCGAAGAGGGGGGAGAGGGCGGTGCGAATCTCCGGGTGGGCGTCGAGCGTCTCGCCGCGGATCAGCGGCGCCGCGTCGTAGGGGGGGAACAGGTTCTTGTCGTCTTCGAGACGATAGAGATTGAACGCCTCGATCTTGCCGTTGGTCGCGTAGGCGGAGATCACGTCGACCGTGCCGTTGCGGAGTGCCTGGTACATCAGCGAGGGGCTCATCTCGCGAAGCTCGCCGAACTCGAGCCCGTAGGTCTGCTTCAAGCCCGGATAGCCGTCCTCCCGCTCCATGAACTCGGAGGTGAAGCCGGCCGTCAGCTTCTCGTCCACGGCGCGGAGATCGGAAATGGTCTCCCAACCCCGTTTCTTCGCCTGCTCTTTGCGAACCGTGATGACGTAGGTGTTGTTGAACCCGAACGTCGGCAGCCAGACGAGCCCGAACTCCTCACGGTACCGCTTGGAAACGAACTTGTAGGTCTGATAGGAGCTGCTATATTTCTTGTTCGTCTTCAGGATCGCCGCCAGCCCCGTGCCGGTATATTCCGGGTACAGATCGATATTCGCGTTGACGAGGGCCTGGTGGTTGGCCTTGGTCCCGCCGAGCAGCCGCGTGGTCGCGTCCAGCCGGGTGTTGGCCTCGAAGGTCTGCGCCATGATCTCCGCGAGGATCTGCGACTCGGTGAAGGACTTGTATCCGATGACCACCGTCCCGGGTTCGCCGAGACGGACCCACCCCGACGGCACCGTTCCGTCGTCCCCACCGCCGCCCGCTTGGGCGAGGGGGCCGCTGAGGAACAAGCCGATGCCCGCGAGGACCACCACGACCGGAAGCAGGCCGACGCCCCACCGCAGCGGGCGGAAGAGGCCGGGGGGCACCCGGCCGGTGGGCCGTCGCGTGCGGAGCGCCCACTCCGACGCCCCGATGACCAGGTAGACCACCAGCGCCAGGAAGATGGCCGGCACGCCGCCGAGCACCTGGAGACGCCAGTCCGCCATGCGGATGCCGCGGATGATGGGCTTGCCGAGGCCCCCCGCGCCGATGAGCGCGGAGAGGGTCGCGATGCCCACCCCGATGACCGCGGCCGTCCGGATGCCCGCGATGATGACGGGAAGCGCCAGCGGCATCCGGACCATCCACAGCTGCTGGCGGTCGGTCATCCCGATGCCGCGGCCCGCCTGGACCACGTCCTCGGGTACGTTCTGGAGGCCGGTCAGCGTGTTCTGCGTGATCGGCAGCAGCGCGTACAACGCCAACGCCGTGATGGCGGGCCACTTGCCGATCGCCTCGAACAGAATCGCCAGCAGGGCGAGCATTGCGAGGCTGGGGAACGTCTGCATGATGCCGGTGGTCCCCAGGATCGGCCCCCGGAGCAGCGGCACGCGGAACGCCGTCATCCCCAGCGGAATCCCGACCGCGACGGCGATGCCGATGGAGATGCCCACCAGGAATAGATGCTCGCCCGTCAGGTACAGCGTCCAGAGCGCGTTGTCGGCGAGAAATTGGAGAAACTGCCCCATCAGAGCCATTCCCGAAACTGTTGGAGTTGCTTGGCGGGCTTCGCGAAGAGGTCCCGGACGAACTGTGTGGCGGGGCTGCTGAGCACTTCCTCCTTGCTGCCCACCTGCTGGAGCTGGCCCTCGTGAAGGATGGCGATCCGATCGCCGAGGGTCAGCGCTTCGAAGATGTCGTGGGTGACGAAGACAACCGTCTTTTTCATCTTGCTCTTGAGGGACAGCAGCTCGTTCTGCAGCGTGTCGCGGGTCAGGGCGTCGAGGGCGCCGAAGGGCTCGTCCATCAGGAGATAGTCGGGGTCGGGCGCCAGCGCTCTCGCGACGCCGA
>CAZQQP010000037.1:0-13719 GCA_964595475.1 uncultured Planctomycetaceae bacterium
AGACAAGGCCTCAGTTCACGGCGTCGAGCGCCATTTATCGGGCAGCCACCCGCGACCCCGACACGCGTTCGGCGACCCCTTCCCCTCGCGGCCGAAGCGGCGGACGCGGCGGATGGACCCGTCCCGCTTGCTCGGACCGGGTGCCCCTCCACAATTCCGCCGTGCGGCGGCCGCGGCCCGCCCGCCTCGACGATGCACGCCCGACGAAGGCCATCCGGAAAGCTCCCATGACCCCGCCGGAAACAAAGGGTGCTTCGCGACCGGACCGGAAAGAGGCGGTCACGAAACGCATCCCGGGCAAAGAGGCTCGCTACGGCACGCTCGCCCGTCCGCTCCCGTCGCCGCTCACGCGCTACCTCCAGCGGGAAGGGCTGCACCTCTACAGCCATCAGGCGGAGGCCATCGAGCGTGTCCGCGAAGGGCACCACACCATCCTCCCCTCCTCCACCGCGTCGGGGAAGACGCTCGCGTTCAACCTCGCGGTCCTCGAGGGGCTCTGGCACGACCCCCAAGCCACGGCGCTGTACCTCTACCCCCTCAAGGCCCTCACCCAGGACCAGTGGAACGGGCTTCGGGAGATGGAGCGGGCGACCGGGCTGGAGATGGGGACGGCCATCTACGACGGGGATACCCCTTACGCCCGCCGCCGGCCGATCCGGGAGACCTCCCGCATCGTCCTGACGAACCCCCACGCGCTGCATCAGTATCTCTCGTGGCACGGAAAGTGGGAGCGGTTTCTCGGGCACCTTCGCTACATCATCCTCGACGAGGCCCACGTCTACCGCGGCATCTTCGGGTCCAACGTGGCCCTTCTTCTTCGTCGCCTGCTCCGCATCGCGGACCGATACGGCACGCATCCCCAGTTCGTCCTCGCCTCCGCGACGATGGCCAACGCCCGCGAGCACGCCCGCACCCTCGCCGGCGTGGACTTCACCGCGGTGGAGGACGACGGGGCACCCCGCGGGACGAAGCGCTTCGTCTTCTGGAACGCCGCCCTCCGCGACCGGTCCGTCCACCAGCAGACGAGCGACCTCCTCGCCCGCCACGTGCGGGCGGGCTACCAGACGCTCTGCTTCACCCTCTCCCGCAAGCTCGCGGAGCTCGTCGCCCAGCGGACCCAGCAGGACCACGGCCTCGGCGACCGCGTGGCCGCCTACCGCGCCGGCTATCCCCCGGAGGAGCGCCGGCGGATCGAGCGAGAGCTGAAGGCGGGGCGTCTGCGGGGCCTCGCCTCGACCAACGCCCTGGAGCTCGGCATCGACATCGGCAGCCTCGACGCCGTCATCATCGCGGGCTACCCGGGCACCGTGACGTCGACGTGGCAGATGGCGGGCCGGGCCGGCCGCGGCGCGGCGCCCGCGGTGGTCACGTTCATCGGCTTCGAGAACCCCCTCGACCAGTACTTCGTCAAGCATCCGCAGCGGTTCTTCGAGCGCCCGCACGAGCACGCCATCATCGACCTCGCCAACCACCACGTGGTCGCCAGCCACCTCACCTGCGCGGCCGCCGAGCTGCCGGTGGAGACGACCCGCGACCGTTCGTGGTTCGGCGCCCCGCTGGACGAGGCGGTGCACACGCTGGGGGAGCAGGGGCTCCTCCGGCCGACGCAAGCCGGCTGGGTCCACCCCGGCGGCGGATCCCCCGCCCAACGCGTCAAGCTCGAGCACCTCTCCGACCGCACCGTCCGCCTCCAGGCCTCCGGCCGGACACTGGAGACCATGGAGCTTCGCCGGGCGTGCGAGGAGGCCCACCCCGGCGCCGTCCTGCTGCATCAGGGCGAGACGTACGTGGTGGAGAACCTCGACCTCACCCGAGACGAGGGCCGGGCGGTCCGGAAGAACGTCCGCTACCACACGGAGCCGACCAAGACAACCCGCCTCGAGGTGGTCCGCGTGGATCGCCGGCGGGACACACGCTGCGGCACGCTCCACCTCGGCCGGGTGCGCGTGGTGGAACGGGTGACGGGCTACCGCGTGAAGCACCCGCGGGGCCGCACGCGGAGACACGATCTCGACATGCCTCCCATGGAGTTCGAGACCTCCGCGATCTGGTGGACCCTCCCGCCGGCGACGGCCCGGGAGGTCCAGACCCGCGACAACCTCGTCGGCGGCCTCCACGCCGCGGAGCACGCGCTGATCGCGATGACGCCGTATCACGCCATGTGCGACCGCTGGGACGTGGGCGGGCTGTCCATGCCTTACCACCCCGGCACGGAGCGGGCCACCGTCTTCCTCTACGACGGCTATCCGGAGGGCATCGGCATCACGGAAAAGGTCCACGGCCTGTTCGAGCGGCTCGCCGAGACCACCTACGAGCTCGTCCGCGACTGCGGATGCGAGGAGGGCTGTCCCTCTTGCATCTACTCGCCGAAGTGCGGCAACGCCAACGAGGATCTGGACAAGCGCAGCGCCGTCCGACTCCTCCGCAAGCTCACCGAGACGTGAAAGCGATCGGCTGCCGAGCCACGCCCTGTACTCAATCCGTTGCTCCGAGACAGGTGCACCCCGCCGGCGCCGACGAGAAAAGAAACAGACACAAGCAGCCTATGCGACGCCGCGGGATGACCGGAGGACCTCTCGACCACGCCTCTACCCTTGCGGACTGGCCGGGTCGACCTCGAGACGCCCACTTCGCTCAGGGACGCGCAAATCCGCCGCATGCCCAGCTGCCGAAGCACGTCGACCACATCCGGGGCCTCCAGGCGCATCAGCGGCGGGCGGTGCGCCGAGCGCTTCGCCGATTGCGGCAGCACCGCGAGGACGGGGACTACCGTCCCGGCATCACAGTCGATCATCAGACGGCCCGCAATAGCATGCGCGACGCCGCGACCGCTTTCGAGATTCTCAGCCGGAGAGCGTGAGATGACCCGAGAGGACGTTCGCGATCTTGTCAAAAAAAGGCTCGACCGGGTCGGCCACGGCATCGAGTTCGAGATCGTCGAGGACGGGATGCGCCAGGAAGAAAGCTGGTGGTACGTCCCCGTCATCGCGACGAGGCGGGGCAAGGACGTGCCACGCGAGACGACGGTCAACCTCTACGCCAATGTCGAGGACGAGCTCGAAGAGAACCACGGTGTGAGCGTGCTCTTCGTCCCCGTGGTCTCCGAGACCGCCGGCGACTGAGGTGGACGGCGGACCTCGTCGACGGCTCGCCGTGCGTGGCCTCGACAGGTCCGATGGACCCGACGGCTCCAATCCGCTCCATCCACTCGCTGTCGGTCGAGACGGGCGCCACCAGCGAGCGAGGGCGTCTGCTGTGGGCCGACCGAGCATCGCGACGGACCCGCTCAGCCGCCAGCCGAGTCCCCGTCGCCGCCGGAGGCGCCGTTCGAGGCGAACATCGGAGAAGTCGGGTCGCCGGCCGAGAGTAGATAAGCGAGGAGGTCGAGGACCTCGTCCCGCTTGAAGGCGTCGAGGAGGTTGGGCGGCATGGGGGAGATCTTCTTCCGCTCCATGGACTCGATGTTGTTCCGGTTGACGCGGGTCAGGTCCGACGGACGGAGCGCGCTCGTCCGGACGCGGAGCGTCTTGCCCTTCATGTTCACGATGCGGCCGAGGACGCGTGTGCCGTCGCGACGCTCGATGAGGACGGGACGATACTGATCCGAGACGGTCGCGTTGGGCTTGATGATGGCACGGAGGAGGTCCTTCGGCGCCAGCCGCTTCCCCACGCCGGTGAGGACGGGCCCGACGACGCCGCCCTTCCCGTCGAAGCGGTGGCAGCGGAAGCACAGCGCCTGGGAGAAGATCTTCCGCCCACGCTCGAAGCTCCGGTTCTCCAGACCGTCCCGCAGCGATGGGAGGAGGTCGTCGACGGTCCAGTGCTCCACAAAGCTCTGCGCTTGCGGGAGGACGGGGTCCTTCTCTTTCGGCTGGCTCTTCGCCAGCGCCTCCTCGAGCTTCTTCCGGCTCCGCTCGGAGAGGCCCTCGACGAACTGCTTCCTCATGTTCCGGAGATAGCCGGAGAGGCTGAGGCCGCCGCTGTAGCGCCGGGCCTTGGCGAACCACTCGAGGAAGCGCCGCCGGAGGGAGAGCGTCCACCCGCGGTCCACGGTGCGGAGGACGTAGGCGTAGTGGATCTGCTGCTTCTGCGTGGGCGCGGAGAACAGCCGTGGGACGGTCTTGCCCGCGAGCTCCGGTGCCTCCAGATAGCCGAGGACGCGGCTCAGCTCGCGGTCGAGCCGCGTGCTCCCCGACGGGTAGTGGCCGGCGAGCCGGTCGATCACGGCTCGCCGGTTCTTCTCAGTCGGCCCCTCGTGACGGATCCACGTCAGCGCGTAGAGACGGAGGAGGGCGAGCTTGTCCAGCGTAGACAGGTCTCCCCAGCTCACCTCGCCCAGACGCGAGATCACCTTCTTCCGCAGGCGCGGCGACGGCCCGTCGACGGAGCGGACCAGGCCGAGCAGCGCCCGGATCTTCTTGTCCGCGTCCTCCTCGGTCAGCGCCCGGTCGCGCCAGTGGCGAGGGCTCTGGTGCTCCAGCGCGATCCTCGCGGCGAAGCGGACGAAGCGATCCTCGTGGTCGAGGTGGCCCCACGCCGCGTCGACCGCCTCCTTGCCGACGTCCTCGTGATACTCGGCGAGCTTGTGTCGGAGCTTCCTCGCCGGCGGGGTCTCTTTTTCAGAGGCCGAGCCGCCCTCGGACGCGTCCACGTCGCCCGTGTAGGTGATCCGGTAGAGGCCGGACTGCGTCTTCCGTCCGCCGATGAGGAAGTACATCGCCCCGTCCTTCGCGCTCACCGCGATGTCCGTGACGGGAAGCGGCGAGGCGGTGGCGAACTGCTCGTAGCTGCCTGTGTAGGTGGCGCCGTCGGGGCGGAGGTGCACGGCGTAGATCTTCCCGTAGCTCCAGTCGCCGATGAACAGCGCCTCGCGGTAGCGTGCGGGGAAGTCCGCCTCGTAGGCGAAGGTAATCCCCGTGGGCGAGCCCACGCCGATGTCCACCGCGGACGGAAGGCTGTCCGGATACCACGGCGGCCACTTCCCCGATCCGTTCCGCCAGCCGTACTCCCCGCCGCTGACCACGTGGCACACCCGCGTGGGGCGGTACCACGGCAGCCCGATGTCCAGCTCCATGTCCGCGTCGTAGGTGAACAGCTCGCCGTCGCGGTTGAACGCGATGTCGTAGGGGTTGCGGAAGCCCGAGCAGACGAGCTCCCACTGCTCGCCCTTGGGATCCGTCCGGCAGACCCAGCCGCCCGGGGCCATGATGCTGCTGGCGTGTCCCCTCGCGGCGTCCGGCATGCGGGGCAGGAGGAGATCCTCTCCCCAGTGGCGGGGCACCCGGCTCTTCGCCGGCCCGCCCTTGGGAAACGCGGTCATGTTGCCCGCGACCACGTAGAGCGACTCGCCCTTCGGCCCCACGACCACGCTGTGGGGGCCGTGCTCCACGCCCGGGCCACGGTCCATCCCGATCGCCCGAAGCAGCTTCGCGGTGTCGTAGCGCTCGTCGTCGTCCGTGTCGTCGATGCGGTAGAGGCCCGGTCCCTCGGCCGCCTTTCCGTTGACCACCGCGTACAGCCCACCGAACGCGTGGCAGAGGCCCTGGGCCATCCCCACCCCCACGTCGATCGGGGTGACTTTCGCCGCCTTCTCCGAGCCGACCGGCGGCGGGGTGACCCGGTAGAGGCCGCCGTACTGGGCGGAAGTGACCAGTCTGCCTTCCGGCCCGACCGAGAGGCTCACCCACGAGCCCTGCTCGTCCCGCGGCACCGAGTAGAGACGCTCCGCGGTGAACCCGTCGGGCAGCTTGATGGCGTCGGCGGGCGTCGCCTCGGGCTTGGGGAGCTTCCCGGTTCGGAGGCGGATGCGCTGGATCTCGTAGACCCCCTTCTGCGTGCCGGGGTCGACGCGGACGCCGGTCAGCGGCGTGTCCGTCTCGAAGGTGACGCGGTAGGTCGCCCACCCGTCGTCGGTGTCCCGCACCGCGAACCGCCGCGACCGTCCCTCGGCCGTGCCCTTGTGCTTCCGGGTGGTCCAGAAGACCTGGCCGCGGTCGCTCCGGTCGCTCCGCATGCGGATGACGAGGACGAAGGGGCCCGCCGGCGCCTCCTCGACGTCCGTGGCGAAGAAGGGGTCGCCGCCGGTGCTCCGGACGCGAAGCACGCCGTCCGCGGCGGACAGCTCGCACTGGTGGCGGGCCTCCCACCCGTCTCGCCCCGCGTCGAAGGTCCACTCCGCGACCGTTTCCCCTTGTTCCGCCCCGCGGGCGGCGCCGACCAGAGCGGCGAGGACGACTGCCCCCGCGACGGCTCCTCGCAGACGAATCCGGCGTCGCGTCGCTTCCACGAAAGCCATGGCTCTTCCTTGGTTCGTCGTACGGCTCCAACGGATCCACGCCTCGCCGGACCCCGGCGGGCATGGACGTTTGCTTGTGATAGTCGGGCGGCCTTCTCCCGTCGAGCACGAGAAAGGAGCGGGACGATCCGCCCGTCCTCCGCGTCGGCGCCCGATCCTTTTCCGCCCTGTGCCCCGGAGGAGCGCCCGGTCGCGACGCTGCGGGCCGGCGGCCGGTCGGTGAGACCCGGAGGGCTGGCCGCCGAGCACTCGGCGAGCTCGGCTACGGAGACGACGGCGTAGAGCGCACCTCGTATCGGATGAGGAGCGGGATGGACGGCATTGGTCACAGTACGTATAAATCACACGGGTCGGGCCGCCGGCGGCGTCGACCGAGCCGAGGGACTTGTCCTTCGGCCTTGACTAAGGGGGAAGCATGTGGCGTTTTCTCCTCCCGTCGCTCGCTCTCGCGGCCGCCGCCGGACCGGCCCACGGCGCCGGAGGGGACAGGGAGCTCCTTCGATTCGACCTTGACGGAAGCCCCTCCTGGAAAGTGCAGCGGCCCGACGGCAAGCCGGCCCACCGTGGGTTGACATTCGTCTACCCGAACAACGACGAGCCTCGGCCGGCCAAGGTGGTGTTATCCGGGCCCCGCCCCGAGCCCGGCGACCCGCTCGACCCGGACAAGGAGGTGCGGACCTGGGATCACCCCGTCGGCCCCTGTGTCGCGTCCACCGTCTCTGTCCGGCATCGCGACCGCTGGCGGACGGTGGACTTCCAGCTGTGGGCGTACGACAAGCGAAGACACCGCTATTTCTTGTGGCCGTTGAGGGACGGCGTGCGGAAGTACCGATTCGACCTCTGGTGCTACTCCGTCGGTCCCGGAGCGCCCGTCTCGGTCACGGTGCGTGCCGAGCCGGCGCGGCGGCTGTCCGCCTTCACGCACGAGAGCAAGGCACGGATGGTGCGCTCCGGGGGTGAGGCGAAGCGCACCGACGCGCCGCGGGCGGCCCGCCGCCGGCTTCCGTTGCGGTCCACCGGGAAAGCCCTCCGGAGGATCGAGTGGTCGGCCCTCGAAAAGGAGCTAGGCGGCGGGCGATTCGCCGAGCCCGTGCGGACGCGGCTGAAGCCGGTGGCGCGGGCGGCGGCCGTCGTGAAGATCCGGGCCGAGCTTCGCGGCCGTGACACGCCGCCGAGCGCCGCGGCGGGACGGTGGGCGGCGTACAGCCGGAAGCTGGTCTCGCGAGGCGGACGACGCAAGCGACGCGCGGCGACGTTCGAAGAGCTCCGAGCGCGGCAGCGTCGGCTCAGCGAGACGATTCAGCGGATGGCGAAGTAGAGCGTCGCGGCGTGTGAGAAGGAGACGAAGATGAGACGTTCCGCCGTGCTTCCCTTGGTGGCGACGCTTTCCTGCGTCGCGGTCCCGGTCGAGGAGGGCCATGCCGGAGCCCGACGCCGTGGCGTGTGGAAGGCCGCCCGGAACACGCGCATTACCCTGGCCGTGAAGCCGCCGCGAGGACCCGGGTTGGCCGACCACGTCCGTCTTCGTGCCTGGGAGAACACGGCCTCCCTCCGGGTTCGCACCGCCGAGTCCTTCACGGGAAAGACACTCCGGATCGCGTTCGAGGGGAATTGGGGCCTTCCGTACGGCGCCCCCGCGACCGTGACGCTCTGGCTCGAGGGTGGCCGCGGAGCGATGGTGGCCCCCGGCTTCCGGATCCGGCGCACCGGCCCGCTGACCTTCTTCATCAACGTATCGAAGAACACACCCGACCTCACCTTCCGCGTGTCCAACGCCTATTACCTCGACCCACGCCTGGTCATCGCGGAACGGGCCTCTCTGCTCGGCGAGCTGCTCCGTCGGGAACGGGTGTACCCGCTGCCGGTCGCTCGTCCGACCCACCTCGACGACAAGCGGTGGCAGCCGCGGTCTCCGCGATTTCCCGGCAAAAAGCCCACGCCGCTGCGGGTCCGAGCGCGGGTCCGGGTGGCCGACCACCGCTATCCGTCCTTCCGTCGGCGGGGGCCGCTCGGCGGCTACGCGGCGATCGGTCGGACGGGAAGCAGCCGGGAGGCTCTCTTCCGGAGCCTGAAGCGGACCCGACGGAAGTTCAGGGAGGCCCTCGACCGCTTCGAGGCGATGGAGAAGCCGGCGATGCAAAGCCGGGAGCGGCTGCGGGTGGCGGTCCTCGAGCGGATGAACAGGGCCTACCTGCTGACCGTTGACGAGCTTCGGAGCCTCCTCGACCTCGAGGGAGTCGACCTGCACGACTATCACGATTGCCACCACTCCGAGGACGACGTGCTCTCGTCCTACGAGCGCCGCCGGCTGATCTGGTCCGCGTGGCGACGTGAGACGCATGGCTGGGAGAACCTTTACCGCGACGCCTGGCAACCGTGGGTCGCTCAGCGGGCGACGGTCGAGGAAGTCGCCACGACCCTCGCGGGGGTCCTCCGGGCGTTGGAACGGATCGCCGGGGTCGAAGTGCCTTATCGGCTGAAGCGGCTCGCGGCGAAGCCGGCGATGGAGCGGAGCGAGCTGCGGGAGTTCCCCAGGCGTCTGGATCGGTTCATCGGGCGGCTTCGGACGTCGCGTCGGTGAGAACGTGTGAAAGACGCGTTTGGCGCGTGAGAGCGGGTGCCAAGGAGGCCGAAGCAGGCGATCCCTGCGTGTGTCTTGCCGCGCGGCGTTCCCTGGCCGCAGACCGACGCCGCCCGCCGCGGATGGCGTCGGGCGAAGCCAGAAGCGGTTCTCCCACACGTTCTCAGACCGGTCGAGCGCGCCGGTCCGCCGCTCGGCCGGACTCGTTCTCGAGCGTGGTCCGCGCTTCGCGGACGGCGCTCGCCGCCTCCGCCGGGTCGGCGCCGAGGGCGGTGAGGTGGCCCATCTTCCGGCCCGCCCGCGGCTCCCGCTTCCCGTACAGGTGCAGGCCGATCCCGGGACGGTCGAGGACCCGCGACCACGACGGCTCGCCGGCGGACCAGAGGTCGCCGAGGAGGTTCGCCATCGCCGCCGCGGGGCGGTGGGGCGTCATGTCGCCGAGGGGGAGCCCGCACATGGCGCGGGTCTGCTGCTCGAACTGGCTCGCGGGACACGCCTCGATGGTCAGATGGCCGGAGTTGTGGGGACGCGGCGCCAGCTCGTTGATCAGCAGCGCCTCGTCGCGGTCGAGGAACATCTCCACGCAGATCTGGCCCTCGAGGGCGAGGCCGTCCGCCACGGCGCGGGCGAGGGCGACGGCGCGGTCCGCCACTGCGGGCGTCACGTCCGCCGGGATCACGGAGACGTCGAGGATGTGGTCGCGATGGTCGTTCTGGAGCGGGCCGAAGGTGCACGTCGACCCGTCCGGGCTCCGGGCGACCAGCACGGACAGCTCCATTTGAAAGTCCACGGGCCGCTCGCACAGCGCCGGCGTGGCCGCGAGGAGCGGCGCCGTCTCCTCCGCGTCGTCCGCCGACGCCACACGCTTCTGCCCGCGTCCGTCGTAGCCGAAGCGGGCGGTCTTCACGATGAGCGGCGTACCGAGGCGCTCCAGGGCGGAGTGGACGTCGGCCACCGTGTACGCCGCAGTGTGGGGCGCGGTGGGGAGGCCCTGGTCGTCGAGAAAGCGTCGCTCCACGAGACGATCCTGGGCGGTCCGCAGCGCCGCCGGACCGGGGCGGGCGGGCACCTCCTCCGCCGCGGCCTGAAGTGCCTCGAGCGGCACGTTCTCGAACTCGATCGTCACCGCCGCGCAGCGACGGGCGAAGGCCCGCACCGCGGCCGTGTCTCCGTAGTCGCCCGCCGTGTGGTCCGTGGCGACCTGCGCCGCCGGCTCGTCGGCGCGCGGGGAGAAGACGGCGGGGCGATACCCCATGCGGGCCGCCGCCTGGGCGAACATGCGCCCGAGCTGACCGCCGCCGAAGACGCCGAGGCGGGCGCCCGGCAAGATGGGGCCGTGCGTGGTCGTCACCGCGTCCTCGCTTTGCTGGAGCTCGCCGCGGGTCGCTACGAGAGCGTCTGTTGCTTGACGCGCTCCGCCTGGTCCTGGCCGTACCGCTCGAGCTTCTCCCGCAGCGTGTCACGCTCCGCCGCGAGCATGCGCACCGCCAGGAGGCCCGCGTTCTTCGCGCCGCTCTCCCCGATGGCGAGCGTGGCCACGGGCACGCCGCCGGGCATCTGGGCGATGGAAAGAAGCGAGTCCACGCCGTTGAGGGCCCGGCTGGTCACCGGCACGCCGAGGACGGGAAGGGTCGTGTACGCCGCGACCATGCCCGGCAGGTGGGCGGCGCCGCCCGCCCCCGCGATGATCGCCTTCAGCCCCCGCTCCGCGGCGGTGCGGCCGTACTCCGCCATCCGATCCGGCGTGCGATGGGCGGAGACCACCGCGGTCTCGTGGGGGACGGCGAACCACTGGAGCATTTCCGACGCCCTCCGCATCACCTCCCAGTCGGAGGCGCTGCCCATGATCACCCCGACCAGCGGCGACTCCTCGGCCATGGCGACGCTCCTTTCTCGCACGCGAGCGGCTAGGCTACGACCCGACCCGAGCGGTGTCATCCTTGTCGCGCGGCGGGCCCGCCGGGTCTCATCCCGCGTCGGACGCAGCCCGCGAGCCGCACCGAGCGGTCGGGCGGAAGGCTCCGGACGCGCGTCGGCGGCGCGGGTCAACCTGTCCGGCGCGCGTGGGCCTGCACGTCGCGGAGGACGGGCATGGCGTCGAGGTCCCTCTCCGTCAGGCGGCTCCAGTCCACGCCGGCCGGGGCGGGTGGCGGATCGGGAACCTCGACGGTCTCCTCGGGCGTGACCACCCGGTGGACCGGGAGGTCCGTCGGGTCGGGCGGGAAGGCGTCGACGAGCTGGAGCGGGTGGACCGTGGTCACGACGGGCACGGGCGGGTGGCCGAGCTCCCGCAGGATCGCGAACTCGAGGTCGCCGTAGCCCTCGCCCTTCCCGCAGCGGCAGCCGTCGCGGGTGACGGCGACGGAGCCGCTGACCACGAGGTCCACCTCGGGAAGCCGGTCGACGGGAACCTCTTCCGCCCACTCCTCGGCGCGGGAGAGCGTGGCCGCCTCGCCCGTCTTCTCCGGCGGAATCCGGGTCGGGTCGAGCTTCTTGAAGCCGCCACGCAGCCGAGGCGTGGGCATGCAGACCGTGATGCCCGCGTCGAGGGCGCGCTTGCGGACCGCACGCTGGGCCGAGTCCGGGTTGGCCTTGATCCGGCGGGCCGACCGGAACGACGGGTGGGCCGCGAGGCGCTCCGCCGCCTGGTCCGCTCCCGCGAAGTTGGGGATGCGGCCGTGCGGCGGCAGCGGAAACCGCGCCGCCTTGTTCGCCGCGAGCCGGTCCCAGACCGCCTGACGGGCGGATCGCTTGTCGGAATAGGCATCGGAGCCCATCGCTGTCTCCGCCGGAGGAGCGAGCCGACCGCTCACTTGTGCTTGAAGTGGACGAAAAGCCGACCCGAGTTCTTGGAGTCCTTCTCGATCCGGTGGTAGCGGGTCTTGATCTCCGGCCGCTCGAGGAACTTGAGCACCTTCTCCTTGAGCTGGCCCTTGCCCTTCCCGTGGACGATCTCGACCAGGGGGATGCGCTCCGCTTCCGCCGCGTCGAGAACGCGGTGGAGCTCCGCCTCGACCCGCCGGCCCTGGTTGAAGACGTCGTGGAGGTCGAGCTTGCGCTTCGCCATCGCGGCCGCCTCCGCGCCCGAACGACCCACGATTTTACGATCGCGCCTTCGGACGACCCGCTCGACCGGAGGAAGTGAGGTGGCGCTTCTTTCCATGGAGAGGGTGGACACCCGATGGTGTCGAGACTCCCTCCCGGTTGGCGCTTTTCGTCGCTTGGCGTACCTTCCGGCTTAAGGTTGTTCTCGACGCCCGACACCGCCGGAATGTTGCCATGATCCGACGAGGCCATCGCTTCGCCCTCGCTGCGTCGCTAAGCCTTCTGATCTGTCCTGCTGGCTACGGCTACGAGCTCCATGTCGTCAACACGAGCGGGAGGAAGCTTACCGGAGCTCCGGTGTCCATCCCGCTCTCCGACCTTCCGCCGCGGCTGCGGAGCTTCGGCCTTCGGCTGACGAACGGCGGAGAGACCATCCCCGCTCAGCTCGACGATCTGGACGGCGACGGAAGCCCGGACCGGCTGCTGTTCCGCGTGGCCGTCCCGCCACGGCAGGGGCGGACGTTGTCGGTCACGGCGCCGAAGAAGGATCCGGGTCCGCCGCCGCCCACGGGCGAGGCCCGGGCGTGGCGGTCGTGGAGCGAGCCCAACCTGGAGAACCGCTTTCTTCGCTGGAAATTGCCGCCGTCGCGGCGACGGGGGGTCCGGTCCATCTCCTACCCGCCCGACACGCCGATGCCTTACGAGCCCCGCGGGCTGTTTAAGGTGGTGGAGAGGAAGGAGGGGCGTCTCCTCTTCGATTTCACGCTGGAGTCGGAGACCCCGACCGTGGTCGACCGCGTCCGGCAGCGGGTCGCCTCCGGCCCGGTCCGGAGCGTGCTCCGGCGGACGCGGACGGTCCACCTCGCCGGAGACGAAGCGGCGCGGTTCCGCATCGACGAGCGCTTCGCGATCTCTGAGGCCCGCCGCCGGCTGGACATCGAGATCGGCATCACCAACGTCACGGACGCCGCGAGGAAGGTTCCGAGCAACCTCCGCATCCTCGACGGCGAGATGGGCAAGCTGCTCACGCGGAAGCTGGGCAAAGTCGAGCAGTCCGCGGAGCGAAACGCCCACCTGTGGGTGAACCCCACCACCCGCTACGGCCTCGGCTACATCCCCCACGGGCCGGAGGGCACCGGCTGGGGCGACTCGACGATGGGGGTGGACTACTTCCGCTTCGCGCCGAGCCCCGGGCCGAAGTTTCGCCTGAGCGGGGTGGGGGAGAAGCTGCCGCCGGGCGGGAGCAAGCGGTTTCGCTTCAGCTTCGTCATCTACCGCGGCGACGCCGGCGCCATCCGGAGCCGCTTCCGCCGCGACGTCGACGAGGTTCCGGGTGTCGTCTCCCTCCACGGGAAAGGGGGCGAGCTCCTCCGCGTGGCCGACGCGCCCCGCTACCTCGTCAAGGCGTTGGACAACGCGGCCCGGTGGGTCGCCGACCCCGACGCGTCCATCGACGTCTCGGGCGACGGGGCCACCATCGCGGCGTCGGCGGCCGACAGCGGCGTGACGACCGGCTTCACGCGGGACTTCGGCCAGCCCACGGCGCTCCGGGGCAAGGCGACGGGCGAGGGCACGGCTCTGGAGGTCGCGGTCCAACGCGTCGACAAAAACAAGGTCCACACGCTCGGAAAATTCGACGGACGCTTCCGGGTCGACCTCACCGAGCGGCTTCCCTTCGACGGCTTGACGCGTTGTCTGCTCCACCTCCGTCCGGTCCCCGCCGACGGCGGGGCGGCTGACGGTCCTCTGTCCATTCGGTTGACGGGTCTGGCGGTGAGCTGGCCGATGCCCGACCCGC
>CAZQQP010000037.1:13729-22502 GCA_964595475.1 uncultured Planctomycetaceae bacterium
GGAACGGGCAGAAGCTCTCCGACGTCGGGGTGAGCTTCAGCATCCGAAGCGCCGGCGGCAACGAGCGGGGCTACGAGCTCCAGGTGGCCCGCGACGCGAGCTTCGCCGACCCCGTCATCGACGCCACCTTCGCGTCGGACACGGGCCTCAAGGGGGAAGGCGGGCTGACCAAGTACCTCCCCGAGGAGCCGCTGGGGAAGGGCACCTACCACTGGCGGGTCCGCCCGATGAACTGGAGCGGCCGCCCCGGCGAGTGGACCGAGCCCAAGCGGTTCACGGTGGACAGCACCAGCCGCCGCAAGCGGCCGCCCGTCCGCCCCATCTCCCCCGACAACCCCGTTCTCTTCGGCGGCCTCAAGGGCAAGAAGTCCCGCGAGGCCTTCGCCGAGCACGTCCGGAAGAAGTATCCGACGATCGCGGACATTGTGATCGAGCAGCGGACCTACAAGCCGGGTGGGAGCTACCCGCTGCCGATCTTCGCGAACACCTCGAGCAAGCCGACCCTTCCCAAGCTCGAGCACGCCTATCGCAACGAGCCCAAGGTGGTCGGGATGGTCTTCCGCGAGTACGGCTTTAACAAGGCGTATCTCCGCCGCGTCCTCGCGCTCTCCGCGAAGCACGGCCGCTACGTCTCGGCGCTCAACCTCGGCGACGGCATGGGGCTTCGCACCTTCCTCAGCAAGCCGTTCCACTCCGTCACGAAGGAGTACGGCCGCTACCTCCTGCCCCAGCGGAAGATGAACAACCGCCGGGACCAGCTCGCCCAGCTGCTCACGGAGATCGGCGCCTACGTCACGGGTCGCGTGGGGAACTGGGGCGTGGAGAGCGAGTGGGGCTACGCCTGGAAGACCATGGCGTGGAAGCGGTGGACGCGGGTGGAGGCGATCAACCGTCCCGTCAACTACATGCCCACCTTCGTCTTCGGTCTCTCTACGGGCGCTTCCTTCTACCGCCTCGAGGGCCTCGCCAAGCGGCAGATCCCCTATCCCTTCGCCCGCAAGTTCGAGAAGGAGTTCGGCCCGCTGTGGACGCGGGCGATCGCCCCGTTCTTCCAGGATCTCGTCGAGCACGACATGATACCGGACCGGAAGGCGATCCGGAAGAAGATGAAGGTGGCGATGGCGAGCAAGCGTCGATACGGCATCAAGCGGCCCGCGAGCCCCGGCACCTTCTTCCCCAACCGCGTGCTCGCCTCGCTCCACGGGGTGCCCATCGAGGGCGTGCCCCTCCAGCACGTCTTCGAGAACCAGTGGGTCCCCGACTCCTCCGCCTTCTACGCCGTGCCCGTCCTCCCCTCCTACACCACCGAGGCGGACCGTCAGCTGTTCGAGCGGGTCATCCGCCCGGAGAAGCTCGCTTACCCCGAGGACGCGGCGAAGATCGCCGGGAAGCACTACCCGCCCCATCGCAGCGAGGCGTACGCCACCCTCGTCGGCGACACGGGCGTGGTGATCAACAGCATCGACGAGCGGCGGGACCCGCAGTCCGGCCCGCAGGCCTACCGCCTGGACCTGACCAAGGGGCCCGTCAAGCGGGTCCGCGGCAAGGTGGACTATCAGAACTACCTCCTGCTCAAACAGAAGGACGCCTCGCTGTTCATCCACGCCAACAACTTCGAGATGAACTACACGAGCGTGACGCTCACCAGCCGGAGCGGGAAGGAGCTGCACGCGGACGTCCGCCCCGCCAGCGCCCTCCGTTCGGCGTCGTGGAACAAGGGGGCGGGCGAGCTTCGCCTGAGGCTCAACCACCACAAGGGTGTCGCCCGCGTCACGGTCACGGCGGATTAGCTGTCTGGAGAGGACGATGAGACGAACCGCAATGCCACTGTTCGTCGCGGCGTGTGTCCTGTTGCTCGCCGGCCCATCCGCCGCAGGCGAAAAAGGAGGGAAGACGGTGACGATCGTCGGCTATCCCGACGGCGCCGAGTGGCTGATGACGCGGGTGCTCCGCCGCGTGGGCCGTGCCTACCGGGAAGAAACGGGCGGGAAGGTGCGGGTCGAGCCCCGCCTCTCGTATCGCGAGGCGAGGAACAAGGTCCTCGAGGGGAAGGCCGCCGGCATGATGATCAGCGAGAAGGGCAACCGCTTCCGCGCCTATGCAAGCCAGACCGGCGGCGAGCGGGGCTTCAGCGAGCTGAAGATGAACCGCTTCCTGCCCTTCGCCACGCGGGTGATCCGCAGCGAGGACGAGGTGCTCAGCCGCATGCGGCTGGGGCTCGCGACGGATCGGCGGGCGAAGAAGCTCCGACGCTTCCTGAGCTTCCTCTCCACGGACGCGGCGAAGCGGGCGATCCGCGGCATCCCCGACCTCGAGCTCACCCCGCCGGCCGACGAGCCCACCCGCGACACCAGCGGCCTCAAGCGCGGCGGCCCGGTCGAGCTCGAAGAGCCCATCCTCGTCTATTATTAACCCCCGTCCGGGACAAACGAGCGCTCCGGGCGTAGAGCACAGCGCCTTCGCGCCATCCGGATCATCCGAGTGGGCCGATCTTGCCCTGTACGGGAACGACCCCGACGCGAAGCTTGGGCGGCACGGGCAAGCTCGTCCGCGGCACTGCCCGTGGCCGTTTCCGATCGCAATCGGCGAGCCCGGAGCTTGCTTTCGATCGACGGCCCTCGACGTACCCACGTGGCCGGCGAAGTCCACCCAACGCCGTGGACGAATCATCGTCGCGTCCGGCCCGATTGCGGCTTGGGCGCAGAATTCCTCCCGCCGGCGACCCGCCCGCTCACTCCAGGTCGAGCGCCTTCTTGACCGACTCGGGCGGCTCCACCTTCTCCACGCCGTATCCCGTGTAGTAGGGATACTCGCTGAACTTCTCGCCGCCGCCCGTGACCCGCGGGTCCTCGAGCGCCCGGAGCTCCTTCTCGAGCGTGGTGCCGAGGTGCCTCCGCACCTGGGCGTAGTCCGGGTCCTCCGCGACGTTGTTCATCTGGTGGGGGTCCTTCCTCAGGTCATACAGCTCCACCGCCGGTCGCTTGGCGAAGCACTGCTTGAACAGCGGACGGACCTCGGGTTCGTTCGCGTGGGCGATCATCCACTTCTTGGTCGGCCCGTTGTCCGTGTCGCTGAAGATGTGCTGGCTGGAGCTCAGCCGCGGCGAGCCCGCGGGCCAGCGGTCCGGCTTGAAGTTGCGGATGTAGAGGAAGTGCTCCGTCCGGATCGCCCGGCTCGGATACGCCTTCCCGTCCGGCCGGCAGAGCCCGTGGTGGCGCTCCTTGGCGAGGACGACGGAGGAGCGGTCGTCCGCGACGCGGCCGCCCCGCTTCGCCCGGAGAATCCCCATGAGGCTGTCGCCGGTCATCTGCGCCGGCCGGCTCACGCCCGCGGCCTCCAGGAACGTCGGGGCGAGGTCGACCAGGCTCACGAAGTCCGTGACCACGCGGCCGGCTTTCACTTCCTCGGGCCATCGGATCGCGAGCGGCACGCGGGCGCCGGCGTCGTAGAGGTGGGACTTGCCCCGGGGGAAGGGCCACCCGTGGTCGCCCGTCATCACCACGAGCGTCTCCGAGAGCTCGCCCGCTTTCTTCAGCTTCTTCATGATCCGGCCCACGTCCCGGTCGAACCGCTGGACCTCCGCGTAGTAGTTGGCGATGTCCTTCCGGACGGTGGGCACGTCGGGAAGGTACGGCGGCACCTCGACGTCGTCGGGGGCGATCCCCATCTTCTTCCGCAGCGCGTCGGAGTAGTCGCGGTGCGGGTCCGTGCTGCCGAACCAGAAGCAGAAGGGCTTGTCGTCGGGACGCTTCTTCAGGAACGCGTCGAAGCTGTCGAAGCGCGGCCCGGCGGGTCGCTTCTCCCGCCCGCCGGCGTCGTATCGGCCGGGGCCCCACCCCTTGCGGGTGTGGCCGACGAAATAGCCCGCCTTTCGCTTCAGGAGCCAGGGGTAGACGGGAAACTTCGCGGGAAGGGTCGAATGGAGGTTGGCGCCGGGGCCGAGCCGCCAGGCGTGCTGACCCGTCAGAATGCTCCCGCGCGACGGCGTGCAGCTCGGGACGCTGACGAAGGCGTGCTGGAAGCGAACGCCCTCCTTCGCGATGCGGTCGAAGTGGGGCGTCTCGATCCCCTCTGTCCCGTAGGCGCTCGCGTGGACGCCCCAGTCGTCGGCAAAGGCGAAGAGGATGTTCGGCCGGTCCTCCGCGGCCGCTCGCCCGGCGACGCCGGTCAGCGAAAGAGCTGCCAGGATCGCGATCGGAGCGATTGGACGAGATCGGATCATTGCTTTCCTCCTTCGGGTCGGCTGACACACGGGTCCAGCATGAAGAAAGTGATACCCGCGTCAAACGTGCCTCCCACCGCGCCGGTCGACCTCCCGGATCCTCTCGATCGAACGCTCGCCAAGACGCGGCGCACCCGCACGCTCTCACGCCGAGCGATCCCGGGCCTCCATGGACCGCCCTGAACCCTGCCGCCGACCCCGGAGCGCGAAAGACCCGCAGAGGACCAAGGTCGCGGCCGCGGAAGCGGCGGCGGCTCCCCCGAGCGCGAAGGTCACGCCTCCGCCGCGATCGAGCCCCATTGCCGGAATCAGCACCGGTCCGCCCGCGTTGGCCACGACGAGACACACCGCGAGCAGGACGAACGGTGTCGCGCGGTGTCGCATGCCCGCTTCGCCCGCGTGCGTCTGAGCAGCGAAAAGGAGCATCACATTGGGTACGGGAGAGAGGCCGTACAGGCTGGGAACAATGCCCGCGCCGAGCTTCCCGAGTTCCACAGCCTCCAGCACCCCGACCAGGAACCAACACGTGGGATACAAAAATCCGTAGGCACGTCCCATAGCCCCGCCGCCCGAGGCGTGCCAACCGACAAGGGACAGCGCAGTGAGGAAGACGAAGAGGATCAAAGCCGACGAACCGCCGGCCATGGTCAGGACTCGCAAGCGGCCGCGTGCGGATCGCCCCGCAACGAGGAAACCGACCGTCGCTGCGAGGTAGAACGCGTCCGCCACCCATCCGCCCGCGACGGCCGCGACCGTGAGGCCATAGGCGCTTCCGAGGGCGACGAGCAGCCCCGCACACGTGCCGAGGGCGTAGGCCCATGCGGCGAAGCTCCACGCCCACTCGAGGGAGATCCCGGTGGAACTCGCCGAGGTTCGATCCACCGCGGTTTCGCTGGACGGGTGCGAAGATGCCACCCGAAGACCCCCGAAGATCGCGAGAACCCGATAAGTAGGCGGAAAAGAATAAGTTGAGCCTATACGCCAAAGCAAGGAGGAGGAGCCTCCTTGCTTTGGCGTCGGCTTCGACCCGTTTGCAATCCCCGGCGGCGCCAGACCCCGGCATTTGCGGACGTAGCCCTCGCTCGAACATCGGCCTCCCGTCTCATCGGTGCCAAGGCGGAAGCCTGCTTCCGCCTTGGCACCGATGAATAGGCTCCACTTATTCTTTTCCGCCTCCTTATTGGTTTTAGGAGCATCCACCGCGATAGCGCTGGCGTGGCGGTCCGATCTGTGAGCGGGAGCTCGCCGGGCCAGACGGTGAGCCACCGATCGGAGAGCCGGACGGGGGAGAACCTCACGCTCGGTTCGGACGGGGGCTCTCCCGACCCGTACGGCGAGTCAGGATGCGCCCCGGATGATCACGCGGCAACAGGCGGTCAGTGGCGGCTCACCGCTGTCGGTCACTTCCAGGACCCCATGGATGGTCCGGTTCGCAGCGTGGTCCGGGACGACGACGGGCGCTCGCCGCTCCTCGGCGTTCCGCACCGCGACCTCTCCTGCGTACGTCGACGGCTCGGGATAGACCCCCACCGAAAGGCGAGCGAGTCACCATCCCGATCGGACGACCCCTCGGCGCTGAGGGAGACCTCCTCGCCTGGCGCCGCCTCGATCGTCACGACGGAGACGCCCTCGTTCCCGTTGCACACCGCGACCGGCGCGTGGTTCGCCTCTCTGTACGCACCCGTCCATGCGGGCCGCGAAGGCGTTTTGATACGCCCGCCGCCCCCGCGGGCTGTTCCTCCGCGACGCCTCGAGCATGGGGACGATCCTCGGCCCTCGTTCCGTTCGGATCGCGGTAAAGGACCGTGCCACCGACGAGAGGATGCTCCGCACCCTCGCGGAGGTCTGCGAGGCCTGAAGGCATGCGGCACCGGGAGACCGGCAACGCTCGCGGGTCGTTTGACTCCGGCGGCGGCTCCGCCGAGACTCCTTTTCGGAGTTATAGGTCTGTTGCTTGGATCGCGGAGCCGCCATGAGCATCCGGGACGAGGAAGCCCTCGAGTATCACGCCTCCGGACGGCCGGGGAAGCTGGAGATCACCCCGACCAAGCCGTTTACCACCGCCCGCGACCTCTCCCTCGCGTACACGCCGGGCGTGAGCGTGCCGGTCCGCCGCATCGCGGACGACCCCGACGCCTCCTACGACTACACCTCGCGGGGGAACCTCGTCGCGGTGGTCTCCAACGGCACGGCCGTCCTCGGTCTCGGCAACGTGGGAGCGGCGGCGGCGAAGCCCGTGATGGAGGGGAAGGCAGTTCTGTTCAAGAAGTTCGCGGACATCGACGCCTTCGACATCGAGGTCGACGCGGCGGAGGTGGACCGCTTCTGCGAGGCGGTCCGCCCGCTCGAGGCCACCTTCGGCGGCATCAACCTCGAGGACATCCACGCCCCCGACTGCTTCGAGATCGAGCAGCGCCTCGGCGCCTCGATGAACATCCCCGTCTTCCACGACGATCAGCACGGAACGGCCATCATCAGCGGGGCCGCGTTCCTCAACGCCCTCGAGCTCGCGGGCAAGCGGATCGAGGACGTCCGCGTGGTCTTCTCGGGCGCCGGGTCCGCCGCGATCGCGTGCGCCCGGCTCTACATCTCCCTCGGCGTGCGGGAGGAGAACATCCTCATGACCGACAGCCGGGGCGTCCTCCACACGGGGCGGACCGACGGGATGAACCCCCACAAGGCGGCCTTCGCCCGGGAGACGTCGGCGCGGAGCCTCGCCGACGCGGTCCGCGGGGCGGACGTCTTCGTGGGCGTCTCCGTCGGCGGCGTGCTCACCCCCGAGATGCTCCAGACGATGAACGAGAGCCCCATCGTCTTCGCGATGGCCAACCCCGACCCGGAGATCGACTACGACCTCGCCACGCGAACGCGTCCCGACGCCATCGTCGCGACGGGGCGGTCCGACTATCCGAACCAGGTCAACAACGTGCTCGGGTTTCCCTACGTCTTCCGCGGCGCTCTCGACGTGCGGGCCTCCGCCGTCAACGAGCCGATGAAGCGGGCGGCGGTCCAGGCGCTCGCCGACCTCGCCAAGGAGGAGGTGCCCGAGAGCGTGAGCGCCGCCTACGGCGACGAGCGCTTCCACTTCGGCCGGGACTACATCATCCCCAAGCCCTTCGACGCGCGGGTGCTCCTCCGCGTGGCGCCGGCCGTCGCGAGGGCCGCGATGGAGACCGGCGTGGCGCGGCGGCCCATCGAGGACTTCCGCGCCTACGAGGCGCAGCTCGCGAGCCTCTTCCACCCGTCCACCGGTATCGTCCGGCGGCTCATGGAGCGGGCCCGCCGGGCGCCCAAGCGGGTCGTCCTCCCCGAGGGCGAGCAGCCCAAGATCCTGAAGGCCTGCGAGATCCTCCGCGGCGAGCGGGTGGCCGAGCCCGTCCTCCTCGGCCGTCCCGACCGCATCCGGGCCGAGCTCCACCGCCACGGCATCCACCTCGACGACGTGGAGATCGTGCACCCCGAGGCGGACGAGCGCTTCGAACGATACGCCCAGACCTTCTGGCGGCTCCGCCAGCGACGCGGCGTGACGGAGACCGTGGCGCGCCAGGCGATGCGATCGCCCAACACCTTCGGCCTGATGATGGTCCGCGAGGGCGACGCGGACGGGCTGGTCTCGGGTCTCACCACGAACTACCCCGACGCGGTGCGGCCCGCCATGCAGATCATCGGGCGGTCGCCCGAGACGACGACGGTGTGCGGGATGTACATCGTGATGCAGCGAAACCGCGTGCGGCTGTTCGCCGACGCCACGATGAACATCGAGCCGGACGCGGCGGGGCTCGCGGACATCGCCGTCTCCGTGGCGGAGGAGGCCAAGCGGCTCGACATCGAGCCGAGGGTGGCCATGCTCAGCTTCTCCAACTTCGGAAGCGCTCCCTCGCCGACGAGCGAGAAGGTGGCGGACGCGACGGAGCGGGTGAAGCGGGCCCGGCCGGACCTCACCGTGGACGGGGAGATGCAGGTGGACACCGCGGTGAGCGGGTGGCTCCGCCGGTATACCTTCCCTTTCTGCGAGCTCGACGCGGACGCCAACGTCTTCGTATTCCCCGACCTCAACAGCGGCAACATCGGGTACAAGCTCGTCCACCGCCTCGGCGGTGCGGAGGTGATCGGCCCGCTGCTCATCGGGATGGACAAGCCCGTGCACGTGCTCCAGCGGGACACGGACATCAACAGCATCGTGAACCTCGCCGCCGCCACCGTGGTCGACGCTCAGGCGGCGGAGCGGGACGGGGGAGCCCGCGGTCGCCCGTAAGCGGTTGGGCCGGTGTCCCAGAAAGGGATCCCTTCTTCGGGACGTCGTCTTCCCCACGGTCGCGGTTTTCTATCGCCGTCGGGCCGGGAGCGCCCACACGCTCGCGTCAGCCGAACGACCGACGGTGAGCCCCCGCGTCCGGCGAGCCCGCGGCGAATGGGTTGGCCCTCACCGCCGCTGGGGAATGCGGAGGACCGTGCCCACCTCCAGCTCGTCGGGGTCGTCGAGGCGGTCGCGGTTCGCTTCGTAGATCCGCCGCCATAGCGCGGCGTTGCCGTAGACGGTCCGGGCGATGC
>CAZQQP010000037.1:22512-22863 GCA_964595475.1 uncultured Planctomycetaceae bacterium
CCGGGGTCGATGCGAAGGGTCCGCGGGCGACGGCCGCTCACCGACGACGCGTCGGCACGCTCCTCCGACGCCGCCGCGGCCGCCACGGCGGCGGCCGAAGCGGAGCTCGCCGCGGGCGTCTCCCAGGCCATGCGAGCCGTCAAGGGCACCGAGGAGAAGGCCGGCCGGACGCCGTCCGCCCGCGGAGCCGCGGCGGGCTCGCCCTTCCCGGGTGGTTCGGGCGAGGCCCCGCCCCAGAGCCACGCCGTGGCGGCACCGCCTCCGACCAAAAGGACGAGCGCCGCGACGCCCCGACGCCAGCGGACGGGGATGCGACGGAGCCGACGGGCTTGCCCGTGGCGAAGTGGCGCC
>CAZQQP010000038.1:0-8979 GCA_964595475.1 uncultured Planctomycetaceae bacterium
ACACCGAGCCGTTCACCGGCCGGGCGGACACCGCCGCGGCCGCAGCCGGCCCCGCCGACGCGCCGGCGGAGGAGCCCGCCGGCGCGGACGAGAGACCCGCCGCCCTCGAACAGGAGTCCGCCCCCACGGACCAATCGGAGGAGGGCCCGTGGTACTACATCATCGGCGGGGAGACCTTCGGCCCCACCTCCGCGGACCTCCTTCGGGCGCTGCTCCAGACCGGCCAGCTCACCCCCGACACCTGGGTGTGGCGACCCGGTCTGGACCAGTGGCGACGGGCGAGCGAGGCGGGCCCGTCGCCGTCGCCGGAGCCGGGGCCCGCCGAGGAGGCCGCTCCGCGGCACAGCGCCCCCGTCCGCTACGGCGGCTTCTGGGTCCGGACCGCCGCGGCCGTGATCGACAGCGTGGTGCTCCTTCCCATCTGGATCGCCGTCGCGGCGGCCATCGGCTACGTCCACGTCGACGCGTCGCTTCCGCTGATCGAGCTGCTCCTCCGATTGCCGACCGTGCTCTTCCAAGCGGTCCTCGCCGGCGTGGTCCTGATCGTCGTCTACGGCAGCGTCTTCGAGGCCTCCCGCTGGCAGGCGACGCTCGGCAAGCGGGCGGCGGGGCTGGTCGTCGCCGACGGGACCCACCGGCGGATCACCGCTCTTCGGTCCGTCGCCCGACAGGCGGCCAAGCTCCTGTCGGGGCTGCCCATGGGCGTGGGCTACCTCGTCGCCGCCTTCACACAGAAGAACCGAGCGCTGCACGATATGATCGCGGGCACGCTCGTCCTTCGTGCGTAGCGCCGCCGCGCGATCGGCCGTCCGGCCGAGTGTCTCGCGCGGCGGCCCACCCGACCGATCCGACGGGCCCGACCATGACCGAGGCCGCCACGGAAGATCCCCCACCGCTCTCCTTCAACCGGATGGACATCGAGAAGAAGCTCGGCTTCCCGGCGGGCCGCTTCACCCAGCCGGGTCCGGTCCTCCCCATCCTCCTCGCCACGGCGCTGACCGTGGGCCTTTACGCCGCCCTCCTTCCGCTCAAGCAGCTCGACCTCTGGATCGCGAGAACCTTCACAGAGCGCGGCGCCATCCCCTACGCCATCGTGCTGTTCACCGCCTGGGCATTGATGATCCTGCTCATCAAGCGCCAGAAGATCGCGGTCCAGCGGCGTCCCTTGCGCGAGCCCGTGGTTCCGCGTGAGCCGGAGTTCGCCCTCTCCTTCGACTCCGTCCACCACGTCCTCGACCGCCTCTACGAGAAGGCGGAGGACCCCAAGCAGTTCATCCTCTACAACCGCATCCTCATCGCGCTGTCCAACCTCCGGAACATGGGGAAGGTCGGCGACGTCGATGACGTGCTCCGCAGCCAGGCGGAGCAGGACGAGTCCGTGGTGGAATCGAGCTACACGGTGGTTCGCGGCCTCATCTGGGCCATCCCCGTTCTCGGGTTCATCGGCACGGTCCTCGGCCTCTCCGACGCGATCGGCTCCTTCACGGCCGTCCTGAGCGATACCACCTCCATGGCCAACCTCAAGCCGGCCCTCCAGGACGTCACGGACGGCCTCGCCACGGCCTTCGAGACGACGCTCCAGGGCCTCACCGCCGCCCTCGTGGTCCAGATGGTCATGACCCTGGTTCGCCGCAGCGAGGAGCAAATGCTCGACGACTTCATGGAGCACTGCCAACGCGACGTCGTCGGGCGGCTCCGCCTGCGCTCCTCCCCGGAGGCCCAGACCGATGAGACGGCGATCCCGTAGAGGGGCGAATCCGACGGTCAGCCTCTTCGCGTTCCAGGACGTGATGATGACCACGATGGGCATCCTCCTCCTGGTCACGCTTCTGCTCGCGGTGAACCTCACCCGCGTGGTCTCGCGGGAGACGAGTCCCCCGCCCGCCGAGACGGAGCCGCCACCGTCGTCGGCGACACTGGAGAAGCTCCGCGCCCGGGCCTCCCGGCTCGAGAAGCGATACGAAGCGGCCCTCGCCGACCTCTCCAAGGTCACGGGCCTCGGCAAGGATCAGGAGGAGCGGGCGCGGCGGCTCCGCGAGGAGCTCGCGAGGACCGCCGCCCGCGTCCGGAAGCTCGAGGCCAAGATCGCCCGACTCGCGGGCTCCCAAGAGCCGTCGGGCGAGCGAGAGAAGGCCGTCGCGAAGAAGCGTGCCCGGCTGTCCCGCCTCCGCCGCCGCGTCGAGCGGCTGAAGCGAAAGGTGAAGGAGCGGCAAAAGAACCCCCGCCTCACCTACATCCAGCAGGAGGGCCAGTCGAAGGAGCCGCTCCTCGTGGTCCTCACCGGCCGCCGCATCGGGGTGGGTCCGCCCGAGGGCCGCGGGCCGGCGCTCTGGTTCACCCACGGCGAGGCGGAGACGCGGATGAGCCGCTTTCTCGACTGGGCCCGAGGGCGCGACGCGGCCGAGGAGTACTTCGTCATCGTCCTCAAGCCGTCGGGGCTGTCCGCGTATCGCGAGCTGAAGAAGCGCCTCCGCGGTGCCGGCTTCGACGTGGGCACGGACTACGTGCCCGAGGAGACGCGTGTCCTCGTCCGCCCCGGCGGCGGTGGGCCGTGAGCGGTGGGCCGTGGGCGGTGAGCGGTGGGCCGTGGGCGGTGGGCGGTGAGCGGTGGGCCGTGGGCGGTGGAGCGTGCGAAAGGCGAGCCGTGGGAAGGGTGAGGCCGCTGTCGAGATGGAGGCTTGCATGAGTGACGACCGCTTCGTCCGCGTCTCGGGCCCGACCTTGGATGCGCCCTTCGAGGGCGGCGTGCCGAGCCGTTGTCATCGCCGGAGCGGGTCGGACCGCTCGGGTGGCGCCGCCCTGGCGGTCATGCTCACGCTCGCCGCCGTGGTCCTCGTCGCCGTGGCGGTCTGGCTTCTGTGGGACGAGACGGGCTCATCCGGCGCGGGGGCGAGCGGCGAGCAGGCGACGGCCGAGACGTCCGCCACGAGCCGGGAGGAGACGAGCAAGCACGCCGGCGGGAAGGCGGAGCGCTCCTCGCAGACGTCCAACGGAACCTCGAGGTCGTCCGGGGCGAGCTCGACCGACGCGTCCGCCGACGGGGAGAACCCGTCGACCGACGACGCTTCGTCCTCCCCGTCGCGGCGGGCGCGAAAGCGCTCCGCCGCCACGGGCGACGCCGGCTCGGTGGGGAGCGGCCGGTCCGAGACGACCGCCTCGACGGGTGGCGGGCGATCCCCCGGGTCCCCCTCGCCCGAGCCCGCTCGTCCGGGGACCCGTCCCGACGTGGCCGACGCGCTCGACACCCCGATCGAGGGAGCCGTGCCGGCCCTCTCCGAGGAGAAGGCACTTCCGCCGCAGCCGAAGATCGGCGGGGCGGGCGAGGGGAAGGACGAGTCGTCCACCCGTCCACTCATCGGCACGTGGGAGCAGACGGACGGTGGCAACGGGGCCGACTTCGCGGTGGGCGGCTACCGACGGAGCCGCCTCCGCTTCGGACGGACGGGAAAGCTGACGGTGGTCCGCCGCTTCGGCGCGTCCGGGAACGTCCAAGTGGTTCGCCGTCTGCGGTACTCGCTCGACGGCGACACGATCCGCCTCGAGCCCGCCGGCGAGAAGAAGGAGACGCGCTCCATCGCCGACGCCACCGACCTGTCCCCGCAGGGTGGGGGCGAGAAGATCCGCCTCGTCCCGCCCAAGCTGGATCTGCCTACGAGTCTTCCCATCGCGGTCGACGGCGACCGCGTCGAGCTCGGCGATAAGACGTACCGGCGGGTCTCCGCCGCGGGCGGCTGACACGACATCGTCTCCGACCCCGCCGAGCGCGCCGCGAGCTCGGCTACGCAGCGGGCCGTCGCCGAAGCCGCGGAGGGTTCATGCATGCGAGGTCGGTGTCGCCGTCGCCACCTTTGCTTCGGTGGCACGCCTGCTTGGGTGACACGGGCAAGGCCGTCCGCGGGCTTGCCCGTGCTTACGGCTGGGTGGCAACCAACCCCGTGAAATGACCATCGTCTCCGATCGCATCCATCGTCGCGAGCGTAAGGCCGTGAACGACGGTTTCTTTCAGCGGGCGCCCGTGTATTGGGCTCAGCCGTCCTTTTCGGAAACCCGCCCCCCTTCCCGTCACAGCTCACCCCTCGGCGAAGCCTCACCGCCTCGCCGATTCCGACGGAGCGGAAAACGACGCTGTCGCGGCGCTCACGTGGTTCACGGCATTGCGTGACACCCGAGGCCGTGAAGCAAGTCGGGTCGGGTCCCCCGCGATCGGTCTCGCTTACTGCACCCGTCCCGCGTCCGCGGTGCGGTAGAGCGTGAGGGGGAGGTCATCGGTCGGGTGGACGTTGTACGCGAAGCCGCGGTCCACCACCGCCTTCCGCAGCGTGCGGTACGCCTCGACGCTGTCCGGCAGGACGTAGAGGTCGAAGAAGTGGTCGCCGGGGTTGACCGCGTCGAGGAGGGTCCGGAACCGCGCCCGCTCCTCGAGCGGCGGCTCCAACGGAAAGCCGCCGCCGTCCTTGGGCCGGATGTCGAACCGCCGCTGCGCCCGCTTCCGGTCGATGCGGACGTCGTCGGCGCCGTAGGCCTCCTTGATCCGCTCGTCGGCCGGGCCGATCGGGAGGACGTAGGCCCGCCCGCCGGCGAGCATGACGAGGATCTGCGTCTTGGCGGTCCGCCGCTCGAGCGGAAGCCTCGCCCGGGTCGTGCGGGCCTTCTCGAGCTTCGCCAGCCGCTTCTCGAGCTCGCGGACGGTCTTCCTCGCCCGGGCGATCTCCCCGTCGAGCCGCTTCCGCCGGGCCCTCTCCCGCCGCTCGTGCTCCGCGAGCCACTTCTTCGCCCTCGCGAGCCGCTTCTCCGCCGCGGCCTTGGCGCGCCGCAGACGCTCCACCACCGCCGCAGCCCGCTCCTTCTCCTCCGAGGAGACGGTCTCGCGGGTCTTTCGGAGCTGACGCAGCGCCCGCTCGTAGGACGCGATCTCGGAGGCGAGGCGGTGCCGCTCGTTGCGGGCTTGCAGGTCCGTCTCGTCGGTGCGGGACTCGAGACGGGAGGAGCGTGCCGACGTCAGCAGCGCCACGAGGATGGCGATGAACATGATGCCGCCGAAGACGTTGCAGACGGTGTCGAGGAGGAGCTCGAGGCCGTCGCCGCCCTCGGGAGATCGCCGCTTCATGAGGATCGCTCAACGTTGCGGGCCGTCCACCGCCTTGAAACGGGCGGCGAGCCCCGTAGCATCCAACGCTCTCCAATGGATGCGTGAAACGGGGACGTGCCCATGGCTCCGGTGCTCGCTCAAGGCGTCGATTACGTGCCGCTCGGGATTCTTGTGCTCATCGCGATCGTCTTCGCGGCGAGCAACCTCCTTCTCACGGCCATCTTCGGCCCGGGCCGCCGCGGCTCCGTCAAGGAGACGCCCTACGAGTCCGGGATGAACCCGGTGGGCACGGCCCGGCGTCGCTTCAACGTCCGCTTCTACATCGTGGCGATGACCTTCCTGATCTTCGACGTCGAGGTGGTCTTCTTCTATCCGTGGGCGACGGTCTTCCCGAACCTTGGCGACAACAGCCCGCTGGCGCCGCTGTTCCTCTTCCGCGTGCTCTTTTTCCTCGCCACCTCCGTGATCGCCTACCTCTACGCCTGGCGGAAGGGCGTGTTCCGCTTCGACTGACGGGGCGGCCCCCTTTCCACACGGCCTTCTCGGCCGCCCACGGGCATCCCGGCGTGCCGCGGCCTCCCCGGGACGGACGCGGCCGGCGAACGTGCATCCAGGAGGGCTCCGCTCCTCCGGAGCCCTTCTTCGCAGCGAACGCCGCATTGGTCGACGACGGTGTGGCCGTACAATGGGACACCGCCCTGCGGTTGCAGGACGAGGTCCCGGCGGGAGAAGACCCCGTCCGGGGCGGTGCAAGGAGGCTCACCGGATGAGCGACCCTTCCTCGACGACCGCCACGCCGGTCTGGAAGCGCATCGCCTGGCTGCTGGCGACCGGTCTCTGGCTGATCACGGCCGGCTCGCTGATCAGCTTCTCTCCGGCGGACTGGCCCTCCCACGTCGCGGTCCCCCACCCCTCGCCGCCGGCCAACTGGTGCGGCCGCTTCGGCGCGGCGCTCGCCTACCACCTCTACCTCATGCTCGGTCAGGGCGTCTGGGTGCTCCTCGCGGCGACGGCCTTGTTCATCGTCCTGAAGCTCGCGGGCCGCCGCGTCGACCAGGTGGGCCTCCGGGCGACGGGGGTGGCGTTGGTGACGCTCGCCATCTGCGGGGCGGTCCATCTGTTCCGCCCGGAGGCCGGCCCCATGCCCGAGGGCTCGGGCGGCCTCGTCGCGATCGCGTCCGTGGCCGAGCTCTACAGCCGATTCAGCTTCCTCGGCAGCGTCGTGCTCCTCGCGATCGTCTTCGGCGTCGGCGCCATGCTCGCCGCGGACGAGCTGGTTCTCGCGGCCCCGCGGGCGGCCGCCACGGCGGTCCGCGAACGGCCGTCCCTCCCCCCGCTCGCCCCCCTCCGCTTGGCGAGCCGTCTGGTGGGCCGATCGAAAACGAACACGACGCCCGCCCCCGAGCGAAGCGACGACGGCAAGACCCCGTCGAGACGGGCGGACCGGCCGCCGGCCGTCCCTGTGTCCGCCGCGACGGAGACCGACGCCACACAGGCCGTCTCGTCCGTTTCCCCCACGGCGGCGGCCGCCGACCCCTCCTCGGAGGACGAGGCGGCGCCCGAGCCGACGGAGGCCCCCGCCGCCGAGGAGCCGGAGGACCCCGACAGCGGCGCGGAGAGCGAGACCGAGACGTACGCTCCAGCCGAGACCGAGGAGGAAGGGGCCCCCGCCACGTATCTGCAAGACAAGTCCACGCGTCGCTTCGACCCGGAGGCGGTCCGCGCCCGGGTGAAGCAACTGCCCGTCAGCTTCGCCCCTCGCGGCGACGGGAAGCAGGCGAGCACGGAACCGCCGCAGCAGGACCTCAGCGGCTACCAGTTTCCCTCCAGCGACCTCCTCGCCGAGCCCGAGTCCAACTTCAGCGAGGAGATGGCGGACCTCGTCCGTCAGCAGGCGGAGATCCTCGAGACCGCGCTGAAGACCTACAAGATCGACGCCCAGGTGGTCGCCATCGACGCGGGGCCCGTCATCACGCTCTACGAGGTGCAGCTCGCCCGGGGGACCAAGGTCTCCCAGATCAACACGGTCGCCTCGGACCTCGCCCGCGAGCTGAAGGCGCCGAACGTCCGCATCGTGCCGAACCAGGCGGGCAAGTCGACGGTGGGCATCGAGGTGCCCAATCCGAAGAAGGAGAAGGTCCGCCTCAAGGAGCTGATGCAGCTCAGCCACGGCGCCAACGGCAAGATGCGCCTGCCCATGTTCCTCGGGAAGGACGCGTCGGGGAACCCCCTCGTCGCGGACCTCTCCGAGTCGCCCCACCTCCTGCTCGCCGGGACGACCGGGTCGGGGAAGAGCGTGTGCATGAACGCCATCATCATGTCCTTCCTCTACACCCGCCGGCCGGACGAGCTGAAGCTGGTCCTGGTGGACCCCAAGATGGTGGAGATGTCCCAGTTCAAGGACATCCCTCACATCATGTGCCCCGTGGTCACGGAGATGGACAAGGCCGCCGCCATCCTCGAGTGGGCCGTGACCAAGATGGACGAGCGGTACGAGCTTCTCGCGGAGGCGGGCGTCCGGGACATCGACGGATACAACGCGCTGTCGTGGGAGGAGCTCAAGGAGATCTTCGAGCCCGCGAGCGAGGCGGAGGAGGCGAAGATCCCCAAGCAGCTCCCCCGTCTGGTCTTCATCATCGACGAGCTCGCGGACCTCATCATGACCCACCGCGAGGTGGAGGGCCACATCGTCCGGATCGCCCAGAAGGCCCGGGCGGTGGGCATCCACCTCATCGTGGCCACGCAGCGTCCGCAGGCCAACGTGGTCACGGGGCTGATCAAGTCCAACATGCCGTGCCGGATCAGCTTCAAGGTGGCCTCGGGCATGGACAGCCGCATTGTCCTCGACGTCAAGGGCGCGGAGCTTCTCCTCGGCCAGGGGGACATGCTCTTCGTCTACCCCGGGACGACCACCCGTGCCCAGGGCGCCCTCGTGGACGAGCGGGAGGTGCGGGAGACCACCCGCTTCCTCAAGAAGGTGGCCGATCAGTCCTTCGAGCCGCAGCTCATGCAGCTGAAGTCCGGCCAGGTGGAGGACCAGGGCGACGCGGGTGAGCGGGACGAGCTGTTCGAGCCGGCCGTGGAGACGGTGCTCGAGAGCGGCCGCGGCTCCGTCTCGCTGCTCCAGCGGCGTCTGGGCGTGGGCTACTCGCGGGCGGCCCGCCTCATCGAGCAGATGGGCGACGCGGGCATCATCGGGGGGTACAAGGGGTCGCAGGCCCGCGAGGTGAACATGACCCTCGACGAGTGGAAGACCCTCAAGGCGGAGGCGGAGGCGGAGGCCGCCGCGGAGCAGAGCTCGGACGGCGCTCCGGAGCAAAGCGGCGAGCCCGCGGCCGAGGCGGACGACGAGGGCGTCCCGGACGAGCTCGACGGCGAACACCGGTTGTGACGCAACACGGAAACGCGGCCACGGACCAGAAACGTGGAACCGACCCGCCCGCTCGGCCGGAGCCGCATCCCCGAGCCCCATGCCCCAGGCTCCATGCCGCAGGCTACTTCAGCTTCTCGCGGACCATGGCCCGCCGCATCTCCTTCTCGGCCTCCTTCTCCTTCATCGCCGCCCGCTTGTCCGCCTTCTGCTTGCCGCTCGCGACGGCCAGCTCCACCTTGGCCACGCCCCGCTCGTTGAAGTACATGGACAGCGGAACCAGGGTCATGCCCTTGGCGGAGACCTGCCCCGCGAGCGTGTCGAGCTGGCGGCGGTGGGCGAGGAGCTTCCGCGGCCGCTTAGGCTCGTGCTGGAAGGGTGCGGGGGCGTTCGGATACGGCGCGATGTCCACCTGGCGGAGCCAGAGCTCGCCGGTGCGCTTCTCCACCTTGGCGAAGCCCTCCTGGAGCGAGACCCGCCCGGCCCGCACCGACTTCACCTCCGTGCCGGTCAGCACGAT
>CAZQQP010000038.1:8989-12062 GCA_964595475.1 uncultured Planctomycetaceae bacterium
CTTCTTCTGCTTTTTGTCCTTGGTCTTGGCCATCCCACCTCCGTAGCCGGCGAAGCAGGTCCGAGACCTCCCTCCCGCTAGCCCTTCAATGCGGAAGACCCCACGTGGCCCGCGGCCTTCCAGCCGTCGAGGCACATCTTACCTGGCGGTGACGAGCGTCCGCCCGGCGGAACGGTACGGGGGTGCTGGCAGACAGGCTGCTACCCAGCCGGCTACGAGGAAATCCAGGCAGTAGACCCAACCCCGCCCGGACCTCTCCATCTTACCTGGCGGCCGCGGCCGTCCGAGCGGTGGCGGGGCCGTCTGGCACGGGGAGACGAGTTACGGGTGCCACCCTGCGTGGAGGGTCACGAGCGTCTGCGCGGCTCGGTGCCCGGGCGCTGGCCGCATCGACGAAAAGCCCGGAGATGCGCTTGTGTGCCACGGGCAAGGCCGCGGATGCCTTGCCCGTGCCACCCGACAATGGGCTCGCTCATCGCGGCCAAGCGCCGCGGTCGCGGCGAGGGGACGCAATCCGAGCGCCACACCAGGGGTCCCTCTCCAGGTCCGTTCCGGCCTCCCGGATTCGCGAAGGCCCCGGGCGCGGCCGAGGCCCATCCCGTCCGAACGCAGGCGGTCTCCTTCGCGGCGTCGGCCACGAAGGAGACCGCCCGACGTCGACCGGGAGCTCCCTCGAGGGGCTCTCGCCTGTCCACCCGCTACGGGCGTTCGCTTACGAGGTCAGCACCTTCGTCTCGCCCGGCGTGGCGATCTCGTAGCCGCCCTCGGAGAGCGGCTGGACGGGCGCCGGGGCGTCCCACTGCTCCGCGTCCGTGGTGATCTTCTTGCCCCGCTTGAGGGCCTCGTCCCACGAGAGGCGCTGGCCGGAGTAGGCCGCCATCCGCCCGATGATGGCGATCATGGTGCTCCGGGCGCCGTAGTACGCCTCGTTGTAGGAGCGCCCCTCGCGGATCGCCGCGAACAGATGGTCGTGCTCCAGCTGGTAGGAGTTGTGCTGCCGCGTCGCCTCCCACGTCGGCTTGTCCGCCCCGTGGGGCTGGATCGCGGCCTTCCGCTTGGAGAGCACGGACGCCCTCGCCTTCGTCCCGTCCGCGAACTCGCCGATCTGGTTCCAGCAGTTGCGGATGTGGCGGTGCTGCGACAGCAGCTTCGCCCCGTCGGCGAAGTCGTACTCCACGTAGAAGTGGTCGAAGATGTTGCCGTAGTCGTCGCCGGTCCGCACGAGACGGCCGCCCTGTCCCTCGGCCGCCACCGGATACGCGTCGCCCTTCATCCACGCCGCCACGTCGAAGTCGTGGACGCTCTGCTCCGTGATGAAGTCGCCGCTGAGCCACGCGAAGTAATACCAGTGGCGCACCTGGTACTCCAGCTCCGTCTCGTCCTTCTGTCGCTTGTGGAACTTCCCGGTTCCGCCGCGCATGTTGTAGATCCGCTCGTTGATGATCCGGCCGACCGCCCCGTCGTGGATGCGCTGGATGGTCTTCTCGTAGACGGGGCTGTGGCGGCGGTTGAGGCCGACGCCCACCTTGAGGCCCTTCCGGTCCGCCTCCTTCGCGGCCGACAGGAGCTTCTGGATACCCGGCGCGTCCGTCCCGAGCGGCTTCTCCATGAACACGTGCTTGCCCGCCTTCACCGCGGCGTCGAAGTGGATGGGCCGGAAGCCGGGCGGCGTGGTGAGGATGACGAGGTCGATCTCGTCGAGGGCCATCACCTTTCGGTAGGCGTCGAGCCCGACGAACTGCCGCTCCGGCGGCACGTTCATCCGCCCCTTCTGCGAGCCCGCGTCCGGCGACCGGCTGACACCGCCGGCCTTGGCCAGGTTCTTGTGGCTCGCCTTCAGCTGGTCCTCGAAGGCGTCGGCCATCGCGTACAGCTCCACCGGTCCCTCGGTCCGGAGGGCCTGCACGGTGGCGCCCGTCCCCCGTCCTCCGCAGCCGATGAGGGCGATGCGGATCGTCTCGTCGCCGCCGGCGTAGGTCCGCGACGCGAGCGGGGTGACGGCCGTGCCCGCGACGGCGGCGCCCGTGTGCTTGAGGAAGCTCCGCCGGGACGGGCTCTCGTCGTGTCTCGTCTGGTCGGTCATCGTGAGGCTCCTTCTGGAGATCGAGAAAGCGGTCGGCACGCGGGAGACGCGGTCACACGCCGACCATGTCGTTCGGGATGGGCCCGAGCTTCCGGGCCACGGCGCCGATGTAATACCTCGGCTGACCGCCGATTCCGATGCGGTGGCGGTAGCGCTTGTACAGGTCCATCTGCATGACACCCCCCTCGAGCATGCGGCGGATCAGCCCCGCGAAGCCCCCGGGGTCGGCCTGGGTGAGGAACCCCTCGTTGATGTTGAACACCAGCCAGCCGCCGTCCGCGATCAGGTTGTACGCGGTGGTAAACGCCGCCGGCGGGATGTCGCCGAAGCCGAGGGCGCCCATCGCCGCGAGCCCGTTGAGCTCGGCCCGCCGGAGGCGGGTCGTCTCCTCGTCGGAGAGGTTGGTCAGGTCCGCCACCAGATAGTCGTCGTAGGCCCAGGAGCGGTCGCGCTCCGTGGCGGTCTTCCCCTCCTCCACGATGTCGTTGCCCACGACGTAGCGCACGCCGATGTGCTGAAGCGCCTCGCCGCTCATCCCGTTGCCTGCCCCGATGTCGAAGACCCGGAGACGCTCCGGGTCCTCCCCGTGCTCCTGCAAAATGCCCGCGAGGAGGTTGGAGAGGACCAGCGGCGAGTTGCACCGCAACGCCCGGTAGATGACCGCCTCGTAGAGGCCGGGAACCTCGTAGAGCCGTCCGTAGTCGTGGAAGCGGATCCGCCGCCACTCGCCGTCCACCAGGGCCTCGCACCACTCCTCGTCCTGGTCGAGATCCGTCTCCTCGGGAAAGCGGAGGCGGAAGGGGCCCGCCTGGATGGGCTCCTGGAAGCGGGGGTTGCTCGTCTCGCTCATCGGTTCTCCCTGGGCAGGTCCACGGGCAAGCCCCAACCATGGGCGGAGTCCGCCGGCAAGTCAACGCGGCCCGGCGGCTGCGCGAAGCGCCGGAGATGGAGGCACTCGGCGAGCCAATCCAGAAGCGAACCTGCGGCGAC
>CAZQQP010000038.1:12110-12458 GCA_964595475.1 uncultured Planctomycetaceae bacterium
GCTCCGCCGAGGAGATCGAACGGAAGCTCGCGGAGTGGCTCCGGGAGCGTCCCTTGCCGAGCCCGGGACGGCTGGTTCGCAACACCGATTGGACGAAACGGCGTTGGTGCATGTTCGGGACGTCCGCCGCGGGCTCGTGGGTCCGGCAGCTCGCTTCGTGTCGACCCCTTGATAAAGCGGCGCGGCGTCCGGGGGCGGTCGCGGGTGGCTTGACCGTCGAGACCGAAAAAAGTCCAATCCTTCCGCGTTCATCGCTCCCTCCCGACGAGGGGCGAACGGTCGGGGAACGACGCGTCGTCCCCCGCGACCAGTCCCCGGCCGCTCGGCATCGGGTGTGCCGGGTCGCCG
>CAZQQP010000038.1:12468-14323 GCA_964595475.1 uncultured Planctomycetaceae bacterium
CACAAGGACCCCGTCATGGGTGTGCTCACCCGCCGCCGCTTTCTGGAGACGACCGGCGGAAGCTTCGCGGGCCTCGCCGGCCTCGGCATCCTCCCGCCCGTTTCCGCCGCCGAGGCGAAGGCGGCCACGCCGGTGGAGCTCCGCCCGGAGATCGAGCCGCTCGTCCGCCTCCTCGAGACCACGCCACGGGACCGCCTCCTCGAGGAGGTGGGCGACCGCATCCGAAAAGGACTGAGCTACCGCGAGCTGCTCGCGGCGCTGTTCCTCGCGGGCGTCCGCAACGTGGAGCCCCGCCCGTCGGTCGGGTTCAAGTTCCACGCGGTCCTCGTGGTCCACTCCGCCCACCTCGCGAGCCTCTCCGGCCCCGCGTCCGACCGTTGGCTGCCCCTCTTCTGGGCCCTCGACTACTTCAAGCACGCTCAGGCCCGCGACGTGGAGCAGAACGACTGGACGATGGCGCCCGTGGACGAGTCGGCCGTGCCGCCTCCCCGGCGGGCGCGGAAGGCCTTCACGGACGCGATGGAGCGGTGGGACGCGGACGCCGCAGACGCGGCCGTGGCCGGCCTCGCCCGAAGCGCCGGCGCTCACGAGGTCTTCGACCTGATGTTTTGCTACGGCGCTCGCGACTTCCGCTCCATCGGCCACAAGGCGATCTTCGTCGCCAACGGCTACCGGGCGCTGCGGGCGATCGGGTGGCAGCACGCGGAGCCCGTCCTCCGGTCGATGACCTACGCCCTGCTCAACCACCACGGCGACGCCAACCCCGCGAAGAGCGACCTCCCACCCGACCGCCCGTGGCGGGAGAACCAGACCCTCGTGGAGGAGCTCCGCCCGAACTGGCAGGCGGGCGAGCGGGACGCGGACGCGATCCCCGATCTGCTGAAAACCCTCCGCGCCGGGTCGGCGAAGGAGGCGTCCAAGGCGGTGGTCTCGACGGTGAACCGCGGCGTGGCCCCGCGGTCCGTCTGGGACGCGCTGTTCCAGGCGGGCGGCGAGCTGCTCGTCCGCCGTCCGGGCATCACCTCGCTGCACGCGATGACCACGACGAACGCGCTGTACCAGGCCTATCTCCACGCCGCCGACACGCGGACCCGCCAGCTGGTCCTCCTTCAGAACGCCGCGTTCCTCACCCGCTTCCGCGGCTCGCTCGGCCCCGGCGGCGAGGACGCCACCCATATCGACACGCTGGAGCCGGCGGAGGTGTCCTCAAACGGCGAGGAGGCGGTGGAGGAGATCTTCTCCGAGGTGAGCGACAGCCCGCTGCAAGCGTCGAGGAAGGCGCTGAGCTACCTGAACGGCGGCGGCGACCCGGACCGTCTGATGGACACGGCCCGCAAGCTCCTGTTCATGAAGGGAAACGACCCCCACGACTACAAGTTCACCTCGGCCGTCCTGGAGGACTACTACCACGTCACGCCCCCGTGGCGGAACCGCTACCTCGCGAGCGGCTTCTTCCGCCTCTGCGGGCCAGAGGAGTCGGACAACAACCTGGTGAAGCGGGCGCGGGCGGCGTTGGAGGGATGAACACGCCCGTGGCGCTACGCCGATTCGACCAGTGACTCCCGGGAGAAAGCCCATGGGTGACGAGGTCTCGGTCCCTTCGAAAAAGGACCTCCAGCGCCGTCAGCGGCGGAAGGTCGTCCGCAACACCCTCATCGTCGTGGCGATCGTCGTGGTTCCCGTTGCGCTCTACCAGGGAAGCCTCGAATATCTGATCGATCGGGAGCTCTCGGCGATCCGCGCGAAGGCGCGCATGTCGGATTCGGACTGGACCGCACCCGTCGGATTGGCGGGACTGTTGACGACGAACACGGCCGTGTCCTCGGTAATCGCGTCCTCGACCGTCGAGGGATCC
>CAZQQP010000038.1:14333-22856 GCA_964595475.1 uncultured Planctomycetaceae bacterium
ACCAGCCGGTCACGCTCGAGGACCTGGAGGCGCGGTATCCGGACCCGGCCCCGTCGGAGAACGGCGCCACGCTCTATCGCCAGGGCCACAAGAAGCAGGTTCCGGCTCCCGCCGGCAGCAAGTACGAGAGCGTCCCTATCTCGGGCGCGGAATCGGAGAAAGTCCCCCGCGACCCGGATGAGAAGCTCCTGGAGCTCACGCGGGAGTATCTCGCGAAGAACCGAAAGGCACTCGAGAAGTATCACGAGGCCGCGAGCGCGAAACACTTTCGCTATGTCGACGACCTCGCCAAGCGCGTGTTCGCCCCACGCGGCCCGCTCAAAGACCGGGCGTGGGAATGGATCCGTGATTCCGCGGACCTCCTCGCAACGGAGGCTTGGTTTCACGCGGTCCAGGGGCGACCGGAACAGACGAAAGAGGCGCTGGTAGCCGGCCTTACTCTGGCGGACTCGATCCGCACACCCCTGGAGTGGGCCTACTTGACTCGGTGGGTGACGCAGAAGACGGCAACCGACATGGTGCGGCGCGTGCTTGCCAAGGAGGTCCTGCGTCCAGGAGAGCTGCGTGCCGTGAGGGATCGGCTCAAGGCGCTCGAGGCAAAGGACGCGTACCGGTCCGTTCTCATCGGGGAGCGATGCGTTCAGCACGCGAGCTATAGCAAATTCGGCGCTCCGCCCTTCCTCGCGGGAACTGGAGGAGCAAAGATCGGTCTTCTGGATCTCGTGGGCATCAGCGAAATCAACCAGATCGACACGCTTCGGAGGATGCGACGCCTGATCGCAGCCGTCGAGCGTCCAGGTCCTGATCGGATCCAGGCATCGCAGCAAATCGAGCACAATACGGAGAAGAAGTTAAGCTTCTTCTATTGGATGTCAAAGACCACCACCGCAGGCCACGTGCAGCTCGCGGTTCACGGCCTCGAACGACCTGCCGATGCAAGGGCGACTCACATAGCTATCGACATCGAGCTCCATCGGCTCGAGACCGGCGAGCGGCCTTCCTCCCTGGCGGAGCTCCGGTCGGATGACGGCTCGGAGCTTCCGAAGGACCCGTATACAGAGGAGCCCTTCCACTACGAGCGGCGGAAGGACGGCTGCGTCATCTATGCCGCGGGGCCCGACGGAGACGACGACGGCGGCCGTGACGTCAACGCACACGAGGAGGACGGCGACGTCGTGTTCCGGATCGGCGCGACGCCGGCGGACGACGAGAAGGAGTGATGCAGCGATCCAGCTCGCGGGCCGAGGGAGAAGCCGATGCCCGCTCGCCCATTCGCCGCTAGTCGTAGACCTCCATGAAGACCCGCCGGGTCGGCTTGATCTGTCGGTTGACCATCTTCCGGGTCCACTGACCGGGATCGCTCGCCTCCGGCTGGATCTGGAGGTACTGCTCGAGGGAGGAGCTGCTGAGCTGGGCGACGAGCTGCTGGAAGATGCCCAGCTCCATGCCCGTGATCCCGCAGATGTAAATGAGCGTGCGGTCGTCCTCGAGAAGCGGCTGCAGCTCGTCCCGCTGGGTCTCGAGGCGGTCCTGCACCCGCAGCGGCCGCTTGACGTCCTCCTGCTCCTGCCGGCTCGCCGCGGGAAGGTAGCGGAAGTTCTCGTACTCCTCGGCGTAGCGGCGGAAGAGGTCGTCGTAGAGAAGGTCCGTGGTGTAGGGCGCCCCGGACATGAGGTAGACCGGCCGGCTGGCACCGGCCTCGAGGAGGTCCATGGCCATCGCCCGGAACGGGGCGATGCCCGTGCCCGTGGAGAAGAACAGATAGTTGTACTCGGTCGGGTTCTCGGGCAGGAGGAAGCGCTTGCCCGCGGGACCGGTCAGCGCCACCTCCTCGCCGCCCTGGAGGTCGCAGAGATAGTTGGAGCAGACCCCCATGAACAGCTCGTGGGTCTCCCAGTGCTCGTCGATCACCCGCTTGACGGTGGTGGAGACCACTTTCCCCTCGCCGTCCTCGCCGCGGCTCGGCGAGGCGACGGAGAACAGCCGCACCTTGTGGGGCTTGCCCCGGTGGTCGGTTCCCGGCGGGATGATGCCGAAGGACTGGCCCGGCTTGAGCGCCCCTTCCAGCTCCGTGCCGCTGACGTCGAAGTCCATGTGACGGACGATGCCCGCCGCCTTCGCCCGCGCCGTGCAGCGCTCCGTCCGGACGACCCGCCCCGTCGCCGGGGCCTTGGGGGTGTACCGGTTCATCGGAACTTCCGGCAGGACGATCGGCGGCGCCGTGGTCAGCGGGGAATTCATCCGTCTGCGAGCTCCCGTCTTGCGAATCGTTCGTGTGCCGAGCGGGCGGTCGCCCCGCCACGCGGCTTCGCTGGCCGGAATCCGGAGAAGATGGAGAGGAAGGTCGCCGCCGCTCGATCGCCATCGTAGGACCGCTCCGTCTCCCTCAACCACCCGCCACTGCTTTCCACGGCGTCGTGAGCGTGTGCGCCGGTCACGCGACCGGCGGGCCAGCGGGGAACCAACTCCCGCGGACACCGACGGCTCCTCTCCACGGGTGTCGGCGTGTGTCGGGCCCAGTCGTGCTTTTGGAAAACCGCTTCCTAACGGTCGCGGCTCGTTCCCGGGCCCCACCTGCCAACGTCACTCGCGAGCCTCGTCGACTCCCACGGAGCAGGAAACAACTCGGGGCCTTCGCGGACTTGGTTCACGGCGTCGGGGATCACGGGCAAGGCCGCGGACGGCCTTGCCCGTGCCACACAAGGTCATCGGGCCGCCCGGCGTTTCTTGACAACTCCGACGGGGAGGGATACCAAACATGTTGCTAACGAGAGGAGCGAGAATGAGCGTGGTCGACCGTTCCGACGCGGTGGGGCGGCTTCGCGAGGCGATCCGCTCCGTCGAGGAGGGCCCGGACGGAGGCTCGCCGTCGCGGAAAGCTCCGACGGGGTGGCCGCCGATCGACGCGGTGCTCCGCGGGGACTCGGAAGAGGGCTCCGGCGGCCTGGTCCGGGGCGCCGTCCACGAGTGGATCGGGGAGCCGCCCGACGGCGACGGGCCGTGGCAGCCGCCGCTGTGCTTGCTCACGTCTCTGGCGAAACAGGCGTCGTCGCCGCACGCCGGTGCGCGGGGATGGGTGGTCTGGGTAGGGCGGGACTGCTGGCCCTCCGTCCACACGCTCGGCCGGGGAGACGGCCCGCCGCTCTGGCGGCGGTCGCTCCTCGTCGACCCGCCCGGCCCGGACGAGCGCCTCTGGTCGATCGACCTGTCCATCCGCTCCCCCGCCGCGTCGGCCGTGGTGGCGGACGGCCGTCAGCTGGAGATGGCCGCGACGCGACGGCTTCAGCTCGCGGCGCGGAAGGGAGACGGCGTCCTGCTTCTCGCGCGGAGCGCCGACGAGGGGCGGACCCTCTCCGCCGCCGCCACACGATGGCGGGTCCGTCCCGTGCCGGGGGAGCGTCCGCGATGGCGGGTGACCCTGTGGCGGCGGAAGGGCACGCAGCCCGCACGAGTCGGCGCGTGCGGCACCTGGGAGCTGGAGTGGGATCGTGCGACGGGTCCTGTCGCTGTATCTGCCGAACTGGTCGGTGGACCGCCGGCGGAAGGGCCGGTCCGCCGGACGGCCTGACCGCGACCCGATCGTGCTTCTCGTCGACCGCCGGGGCGACCAACAGGTGGTGGCCGAGGCGGACGGGCGGGCGCGGGCCGCGGGCGTGCGGACCGGGATGAAGCTCGCGGAGGCGAGAGCGCTGCTTCCCGCGTCCGTGGAGGTCCACCCCCACGAGCCGGACCGGGACGCCGAGAAGCTCCGGACGCTGGCGCGTTGGGCGATGCGGCTGTCGCCGCTCGTGGCGCCGGACCCGCCGGACGGTCTCCTGCTGGAGATGACCGGGTGCGAGCATCTGTACGGCGGCGCGGACCGGACGGTCCGGGCGGTGGTGGCGGCCGTGGAGCGGCTCGGCGTCGGGGCGCGGGCGGCGATGGCGCCCACCGTCGGCGGAGCCTGGGCGGTCGCCCGGTACGGCCCGGAGACGGCGGTGGTGGTTCCCGAGGACGCGCTGGAGGAGACGCTGTCGCCGCTTCCGGTCGCGGCCCTTCGGCTCGACGCGACCACGCGGGCGGCGCTTTCGGAGGTGGCCCTCGACCGGATCGGCCAGCTCCGGATCCTCCCCCGCTCCTCGCTCGCGACGCGGTTCGGCCCGTCGCTGCTCGAGCGGCTCGACCAGGCTCACGGGCAGGCCTTCGAGGGGATCGAGCCGCTGCGGCCGCGGGAGCCGCCGGTGGTGCGTCGCACCTTCGACGGGCCCGTGAAGGCGTTGGAGCCGGTCCAGCGAGCGTGCGAGACGCTCCTCGTCGAGCTCCTCCGGAGGCTGGAGAAGCGGGAGTGCGGCGCCCGGGAGATCGAGGTGATTTTCGACCGGGTGGACGCCCCCGCGGTCGCGGAGCGGCTCGTCCTCAGCCGTCCCAGCCGGGACGCCAGGCATCTGAGACGGCTGCTCCGTCCGCGGACGGAGCGGATGAGCCTCGGCCACGGCGTGGAGGGAGTTCGGCTGAAGGCACGCGTGGGACGCCTCCCGCACACCCAGCAGAGCCCCTGGGCGACGGAGGAGGGCGGTGCCGTGGACGAGGAGGCGGGCCGGCTCGTGGACCAGCTCGTCGGGCGCCTCGGGCGGGAGCGGGTGGGTCGGGTGGAGCCGGCGGGGACGCACGTGCCGGAGCGGGCCTCCCGCTGGCGGCCGGTGGACGAGGAGGCGAGCGGGGAGGTCCCACCTCTCGTGGACGCGGACCGGCCGTCAGCGCACCAGTGGCCGCCCGAGCCGATCCGGGTGGTCCGCCTGGCGCCCGACGGGCCGATCCTCCGGATCACCCGGCGCGGGGCCACCCATCGCGTCGAGCGGACCGTCGGTCCCGAGCGCATCGAGGGGCGATGGTGGCTCCGGGCCCGGGGCGCTCCGCGGCCACGCGACTACTTCAAGTGTCGGGACAGCGAGGGGCGGTGGTGGTGGATCTACCAGGAGGTGGGCCGGGATCGATGGTTCATTCAGGGACGATGGCTCTGAGCCCGCCGCACGAGCCACGAAGGAAAAGAGCCGTGGCAACGGAGCGATCCGACGTCCGATACGCCGAGCTGGAGACGACGACCAACTTCACGTTCCTCGCGGGCGGAAGCCACCCGGAGGAGCTCGTCGAGCGGGCCGCGGCCGTCGGCCAGCACGCCGTCGCCGTCACGGACACCAACACGCTCGCGGGCGTGGTCCGCGCCCACGTCGCCGCCAAGGAGGCGGGCCTCCCGCTGGTGGTCGGCTGTCGGCTCGTCTTCACGGAGCCGGAAGCGCCCTCGCTACTGGTCTACCCGACGGACGCCGACGCGTACGGACGGCTCTCTCGTCTGCTGACCGTGGGGCGTCGGCGGGCGGCCAAGGGCGGCTGCTCGCTGACGTTGCCGGACCTCCTCGCCCACGAGGAGGGTCTGCTCGCGGTGGTCCTACCCCCGCCCGTCCTCGGGATGGATTTCCTCGAGACGCTCGCGGGCCTTCGTCGGGCCTTCGGCGACCGTCTGTCCATCGGCGTGAGCCGGCTGTACCGACAGGACGACCGCGAGCGACTCACCGCCGTCGCGGCCGCTTCCGACCACGTGGGCGTTCCGCTGGTGGCGACCAACGACGTGCGGTACCACACGCCGGAGCGTCGTCCGCTGCAGGACGTCCTCACCTGCGTGCGTTACGGGTGCACCGTCGAGGAGGCGGGCCTTCGTCTGCTGCCCAACGCCGAGCGCCACATCAAGCCGCCCGAGGAGATGGCCCGGCTCTTCGCGGACCTCCCCGGCGCGGTGGAGCGGACCGTGGAGATCGCGGAGCGGGCCACCGACGTCCGTCCCTTCGGCCGCCGACGACGGACGCGTGGCTTCAGCCTCGACCAGCTGAAGTATCAGTATCCGACCGAGGTCGTCCCCGCCGACAAGACGCCGACGGACCACCTCGCGACGCTCACCTGGCGGGGCGCCCGCGGGCGGTATCCGCGGGGCGTGCCGGAGAAGGTGCGGAAGCAGGTGGACCACGAGCTCCGGCTGATCGAGACCCTCGGCTACGCCCACTACTTCCTGACCGTCCACGACCTCGTGCAATTCGCCCGAGGACGGGGCATTCTCTGCCAGGGAAGGGGCGCCGCGGCCAACTCCGCGGTCTGCTACTGCCTCGGCATCACCAGTGTCGACCCGGACCGCGTGGACGTGCTCTTCGAGCGGTTCGTCAGCAAGCAGCGGAACGAGCCGCCCGACATCGACGTGGACTTCGAGCACGAGCGGCGGGAAGAGGTGATCCAGTACATCTACGAGAAGTACGGACGGGAGCGGGCGGCGTTGACGGCGGAGGTGATCACGTATCGCGCCCGCAGCGCCGTCCGGGACGTGGGGAAGGCCCTCGGCCTCTCCCTCGACGCCGTGGACCGCCTCGCCAAGCGGGTGGACGCGTGGGGACGCCGGGCGCTCGAGGCGGAGCCGCTCCGGGCGGCGGGCCTCCGCCCCGACGAGCCCGTGGTCCAGCGGCTGCGGGAGCTCGTCGAGACCCTCATCGGCTTTCCCCGCCACCTCTCCCAGCACGTCGGCGGCTTCGTCATCACGGAAAAGCCACTCTGCGAGCTCGTCCCCATCGAGAACGCGGCGATGGAGGGCCGCACCGTCATCGAGTGGGACAAGGACGACATCGACGCGATGGGGATGCTGAAGGTGGACGTCCTCGGCCTCGGGATGCTCACGTGCATCCGGAAGGCCCTCCAGCGGGTCCTCGATCCGAGCAACGGGGCCGCCCCGTCCGACCCGCTTCCCCACGCGCCCGCCTCCGAGCTCCAGGCTCCAAGCTCCGGACCGCAGGCCGCGCCGGCCGATCCGGTCGCGCTTCTTGACCGCATCCCGGCGGGCGACCCGGCCGTCTACGAGATGATCTCCTCCGCCGACACGGTGGGCGTGTTCCAGATCGAGTCCCGCGCCCAGATGGCCATGCTCCCCCGGCTGAAGCCCCGCTGCTTCTATGACCTCATCATCGAGGTCTCCATCGTCCGTCCCGGCCCCATCCAGGGGAACATGGTCCACCCCTACCTCCGTCGGCGGAGCGGCGAGGAGACCCCGCACTACCCCGACGAGACGATCCGGCGGGTGCTCGGGAAGACGCTGGGGGTGCCCCTCTTCCAGGAGCAGGCGATGGCGCTCGCCGTCGAGGCGGCCGGGTTCACCCCGGAGGAGGCGGACGGGCTCCGTCGGGCCATCAACGCGTGGAAGAGCCAGAAGAACGCGATGGACCCGTTCCGGAAGAAGCTCATCCGCGGCATGGTCGACCGGGGATACACCCAGGCCTTCGCGGAGCAGTGCTTCGACCGCATCAAGGGCTTCAGCGAGTACGGCTTTCCCGAGTCCCACGCGGCGAGCTTCGCGCTGCTCGTCTACGTCTCGGCGTGGCTCAAGCACCACCGCCCCGCCGCCTTCACCGCCGCCCTCCTCAACAGCCAGCCGGTCGGCTTCTACGGCCCCGCCCAGCTCGTCCGGGACGCGAAGGAGCACGGAGTGGAGGTCCGGCCGGTGGACGTGAACCACAGCGGGTGGGACTGCCTCGACGGCGTCCGCGTGCCTCCGGCCGCGAGCGGGACAGCGGACGAAGCGGCCGCAGCAAACACACACCGACCACCTTCCCCGCCCGACGCCTCCTCGCGGCCGTCTTGTCGGCACGTCGGCTCGGGCGACCGGTCGCGGGAGGTTCTCCGCCTCGGCATGCGGATGGTCCGCGGCCTTCGGCGGGAGGACGCCGAGGCGATCACCCGCGCCGTCCGGCGCCACGGGCCGTTCCGGTCGGTCGAGCCGCTATGGCGGGCGAGCGGCGTCTCCGTGACGTCGCTGCGTCGGCTCGCGGAAGCGGACGCCTTTCAGTCCATGGGGCTCGACCGGCAGCGGGCCCTCTGGCAGATCCTCCGCCTACGCGACGAGGACGCCCCGCTGTTCGCGGCCGCTGGGGAGGAGCCGCCCGAGCCGAAGACGCCGCTCCCGGAAGTGCCGGAGATCCGAAAGGTGACGGAGGACTACGGCGCCACCGGGCTGTCGCTGAAGAACCACCCGATGGCCTTCCTTCGGCCCGAGGTGGAGAGGATGGGGGCGGTCCCGGCGCGCCAGGTGGCCGACCCGCGTCGCTGGCCGCACGGTCGTCGCATCGCCGTCGCGGGCCTCTGCCTCGTCCGACAGCGGCCCGCGAGCGCCAGCGGCGTCATCTTCATGAGCCTCGAGGACGAGACGGGCGTGGTGAACCTCATCCTCCGGCCGAGGATCTACACCACCTATCGCCAGGCCGCGAGGGACGGCGTGGTCCTCCTCGTCCGCGGCCGCGTGGAGCGACAGGGCGAGGTGGTCCACGTGATGGCCCACGAGCTGACCGCCCTGGAGTTTCCCGCACACCTCCACGCCCCCTCCCGCGACTTCCGATGAGGGATCGGCCCGCTGCGGGTGAGCAGGTGGAAAAGAATCCGTGCCGGTCGCGACCGTGTGCGCGCTGCCACGCGGGCAGAAAGGGGACCGGCGTCCAGCACCCCTGCCACCGGGCTGTG
>CAZQQP010000039.1:0-3568 GCA_964595475.1 uncultured Planctomycetaceae bacterium
AAGGCGACTTCCGCCTTGGCACCGATGAATAGGCTCAACTTATTCTTTTCCGCCTCCTTACTCCACGGTCACCCAGATGGGCGAGGACCACGCCTTGCCCGCCTCGGTCACCACCTCCACGTAGTAGTAGTGCTCCTTGCCGGGCTCCAGCTGTGCTGTCCACTTCCTCTGGAAGAGATCGGCGCCCTCCACGTCGATCTCGTCCACCTTCTTGCCGTTGCGGTAGATCCGCACCATCTGGACCGAAGTCTTCCCCTTGCAAGCGACCCGGAACGTCGGCTGCTCGTCCGTCGTGAAGCGCTCCCCCATCCAATGGTCGCCGCTGCGGAAAACCAGCCGCACCTTTTTCGTGGCGCCGAAGGTCCGCCGCGCCTGCATGGCCCGGAAGATCGGCTCCCGCCCCTTCGCCGGCGCCCAGACGCAGGCGTAGCTCGCGTGCGTGGAGAGGTGGTCGCTCGACGCGATGAACCCGACGTGGTGGCCCCGGTTCAGCCCGTAGTGGGCCTGGCTCCGCTGGTTGATGTCGCGGAAGCCCTGGTAGAACTCGAGGAGCGGTCGCTTGGCGTCGCTCTTGTGCTTCCACGTCACCTTCTGGATGCCCGCGTGGGGGATGGTGATGGTGTCTCCCTGGTCGATCTGCTTCCAGAACTTGGTCAGCGGCGGCTGGTAGGGACGGAGCATGTCGTCGCGGAGGGAGATCACGTTGTGGTCCGTGGTCCCCCGGCTCCGCTCGTACGCGTAGTAGGGGAAGAACGTCTCCCGCAGCCGATGGCGGGTGACCTCCTTGGTGCTCCGCCACCAGAGCTGAGACAGCGCGTCGCCGCGATCGATGTCGCGGGTGTGGTCCGTGATCGCGAGGAAGTCGAGGCGGGCCACCTCGATCGCGTAGCGATACGTGCTGTCGATCGACCCGTCGACGAAGGGGAAGCAGAGGGAGAGGTCCGTGTGGCGGTGCAGGTCGCCGTAGAAGAGCTGGTACTTCTCGCTACCCACCTGACGCCGCGACGGCCGCGACGGCGGCGACGAGGCGGAGGGCAGCTCCACCTTTCGCGGCTCGCCGAGGGCGGGAGAGGGTGGGCCGCCGGCGGTGTGGGTCACGGACGCGAGCATCACGCCGCGGTCCGTGTTGTTCCGACGGTCGGTCCGCCCGATGGTCCACGCGGCTGTCACGCCGTCGTCGCTCGGCGCCACGCTCAGCCGCTGCATGCCGTCCCGCTGGTGCTTGGAAAAGCCGTACAGCTTCGACCAGCCGTCGGAGCTGAGGCAGCGGGCGTAGACCCGCCAGCCCCGCTCGTTGTGGTGGCTGACGGCCTCCTGACAGCCGAGCTGGCGGTTGTAGAAGTGGCGATAGAGCACCCAGAGCCGGCCCGCGCCGTCCACCGCGAGCTTGCCCCGCTCGTAGTACATGCCCAGCCACTTCACGCCTTCCCGCTTGTTCTTCCGGTTCGGAGCGATCTCCGCGGTGGGGAGGGGCAGCGGCTTCTCGAGCGAGCGGACCTTTCCGCCGGAGGTGAGCTCGGCCACGCGAAGCTTCCGAAGGCGGTGGAGCGGCCCGTTGGCGTCCCGCATGTTCCGGCGATTGCTCGCGTTCTTGCCCGTGTAGTCCTCGCCCCACCGCGGGGCGCCCTCTTCCCAGAGCACCCAGGTGCCGCCCTGCGGGTCCGTGACGGCGTCCGCCCGCGCCTCGAACGCGGGCGTGGCGGCGACGGCCGCGATGGAACCCCACTCGCCGCCCGAGCGGCGACGGGCGAAGACGTCGAAGCTGCCGCCGTGGTGAGCGTCCCAGACGACCGTCACGCTCCCGTCGTCGGCGACGGCGACGCTCGGGTGCCAGCCGCCGGCCGCGGAGTGGCTGACTGTCGACCGGCGGTGTTTCCCCTCCGCCGTCACCCGCCGGACCATCACGTGAAACCTCCCATCGCGGTCCGCCTGCCAAGCGACCCAGAGGCCGCCCTCCGTATCCGCCGCCACGCTGTGGTTGATTGCGTTGCCCGGCGCCGTGCCGAGCCGATGGGTCGGCCCCACCGGCTTCCCCGCCTCGAGCCGACGCACCCGGATCGCCCAGCCGTCGTCGGTGCGGACCTCGTAGGTGAGCCAGAGCCGGCCGTCCGCATCGACGGTCAACGTCGGGTGGGCGTAGCGCCCGGCGTCGTCGGTGATCCGACGGTCGACCGCCCACTGTCCGTCGCCGCGGCGGCCCACCCGGAGGACGTCGCCCTTCTCGGGGACGAACTCCAGCCACGCCATCCACAACGCGTCGCCCTTCCGGGCGAGGTCCGCGTCGTAGAAGAGATCCTTCCCCACTTGTTCGGGCTCGACGGTCGTCTCGGCCTTGTCGTAGAAGAACTGGCCGACACGGAGCATCTCCTTGCCGCCGAGGGTGACACTCCTCGCGGCGACCGCCGGCGTGGCCATGAGCGTCGTGATCAGGAAGGCTCGCCACAGGCTCGTCATCATCGCACCCCTTGAAGTGACCGCGATCCGCTGAAGCGATCCGAGTTTGCTCGGGGCGGGCCCCGGCGTCAACCGGGCGCCCGACGGGGTCACCCGCCGGCGTCCGCGGGGGTCAGCTCGTAAGGACGGGGACGCGGGTCGGCGAGGGTCGCCGCTTTCTCGGCCCGCTTCTCCGCGAGCTTGCCGAAGCGGGCGAGCTCCGCGGAGAGGTCCGTGTGGGCCTCCTCTCGCGTGTTCTCCCAGCGGACCGAGGGGTAACCGAGTCGCTCGGCGCGCCCGGCGCGTCGGCCGTAGATGTACTCCGTGTTCAGCGGACGGCGCTGGTACTGAAGGAGGCGATGCTTTCGGACCACGGCCCGCCGAAGCCGCTCCGCCCGGGCGTGGGACGGCCCCTTCTCGAGGGCGACGCCCTCCGCCCACGCCTCCGCGGAGGCCGTCCGAACGGATGTCTCGCCGATGCGGAGCGTGTAGTCGCCCGGGGTGAGCCCGCGGACGGTGAGGCGGCGGGCCGCCCGCTTGCGGCCTCCGCCCGGCTCGACGGGCAGCCAACGGTCGGTCGCCCGGAAGCGGACGCGGGACGAGGCGACCTCCAGGCGGTCCACCGTCGTGGCGGTGGCCTCCGCCGTGCCGTCGGCGTGGACGGTCACTCGCCAGGGCGACCCGGCGAGGCCGAGCGTCGCCTCGATCTGATCGACGATCCGGCGGTAGCCGCTCCGCGTCGGCTGGACACCGTGCTGCGTGATGGGCCGTCCCGCGGGGGAGGCCGCCTCCTTCTCGAACGCGGCGAAGAGGTCGACGAGGGGATGGCCGCGTCGTTTCGCGAGCGACCGGATGGCGTCGACGTAGGCCGCGAGCTTTCGGTTGTGCCGCTGCGCCCGCGACGCGGCGTCGGGTTGGGTCTCGTGGGGGATGGGCGTGAGGAGCACCACGCGGCGGGCGCCCGCCGACTTCGCGCTCTTCAGGATGCGTCGGTAGCCTTTCTTGAACCGCTCGACGCCGCTGTCCCCGTGGAAGGAGGACGCCATGCCGTACCACGCGAAGACCACGGTCGGCTCGATCTCATTCATGTGCTCCTCGAGCGTGCCGAAGTTGAGCGGGCGCAGGCGGACGCTCA
>CAZQQP010000039.1:3578-22410 GCA_964595475.1 uncultured Planctomycetaceae bacterium
AGTCGCCGGGCCACGCGAGGTTGCGGTAGGTCACCGCCTTGCCGGGAAAGCGGCGGCGGAGCATGGTCTCGAGGGTGCCGAAGGTGCGCACCCGCTCCATGAGCGTGCCGCCGAGGAAGACGATGCGGTCGCCGTCGCGGAGGCGGAGCGGGGCGTCGGTCGCCCACGCCGCCGGGGCGGAGAGGAAGAGGAGGGCGAGAAGGATCCCGACCGACCGCGAGCGTGGCCGCGGGGCGGTGCGCCCAACTTTCCCGGCACGGTCAACAGCCCGGAGACGAGCTTGGGTGGCACGGGCAAGGCCGTCCGCGGCCTTGCCCGTGTGTTCCGTCCCGACACGGTTGTGTAGTCCCGGAACCTTCCTGGTTGTGAAAGCGCGTTCGACAATTCGACCTTGTCCGGGATGCCCACGTGGAATCTGGGCCGCTGGTCGGATGTCATCATGCCGGCACACGTGCACCTCCCGATGATTCGTGAGACGATCTATAGAGGCGCCTCCTCGAGGTTTGGCCGACACGGGCGATCGGCGCCGAGCCGACCCGGGCAGCACGGGCAAGGCCGCGGACGGCCTTGCCCGTGCCACCCGGGCATCTTCGGCGCGTCGCGTGCCGTTGGAAAATCCGGCACAGCCGTCCGGAGACGCGCCCATGGGTCCCCCGTGAGCGGGCGACGTCGCCCCCGGACCGCCTTTAAGATGTCTCTTGTCTCACCAGTATCGGAACCCGCCATGATCCGACGGAACTCGCCTTTGAGACGTTCGGTCCCCGGCCACACGACGGGTCTCCTCGCCGTCCTCCTCCTCGCCGCGGCCGCGTGGGGGAAGAAGCACGACCCCGCGGACGAGCGGGCGGCGTTCGAGCTCCTCGACGGCTTCCAGGTCAACCTCTTCGCGGCCGAGCCGATGGTCGCGAATCCCATCCACATGACATGGGATCCGCAGGGGAGACTCTGGGTGGTCTGCTCCACCACGTATCCCCAGCTCCGCCCCGGGAAGAAGCCCAACGACAAGATCATCGTCCTCGAGGACACCGACGGCGACGGTCGGGCGGACAAGTCCACCGTCTTCGCGGACGGGCTGTACGTTCCGACCGGTCTGGAGCTCGGCGACGGCGGCGTCTACGTCGCCAACGCGCCGGATGTTCTGTTCCTGAAAGACACGGACGGCGACCTCCGCGCGGACGTGCGGCGTGTCGTCCTCAGCGGCTTCGGCACCGAGGACAGCCACCACAGCATCAGCGCCTGGCGGTGGGGGCCGGGCGGATGGCTGTACTTTCAGGAGGGGACCTTCCTCCACAGCCAGGTGCTCACCCCGCACGGCGTGGTGCGGATGCAGAACGGCGGTGTGTTCCAGTTCCGGCCGGACCGGCGGGAGCTGCGTGTCTTCGCCGACTATCGGGCGTCGAACCCCTGGGGCCACGTCTTCACCCGGTGGGGACAGTCCATCCTCATCGACAACCCCCACATCTACTACCTCACGCCGATGACCGCGAGGAACGGGACGAAGCGACCCTATCAGAACATCTTCCGCGCCGAGACCAAGCACTGCGGCGGCGACGTCGTCTCGGGCCGCCACCTCCCGAAGAAGTTCCGCGGGGAGCTGTGGACCAACGCGTACAAGACCCACGACGTCGACCGATACGAGCTGGTCTCCAAGCCGTCCGGCTACAAGGTGGAGGCGAAGAAGCCCGTCCTCCGGTCGGACGCCAAGCGCTTCCGCCCCGTGGACCTCAAGGTGGGCCCCCGCGGCGCCGTCTACGTCGCGGACTGGTACAACCCGATTATCAACCACGTCCACGACTTCCGGGACCCCGCCCGCGACCACCGACACGGCCGCATCTGGCGGATCACCCGTGAGGACCGCGACCTGCTGAAGCGGCCCGACCTCCTTCCGGACGAGGACACGACGCTGACGGACGTCCTCGACCACCTCAAGGCTCCGGAGCGGTGGAGCCGCTACCAGGTGAAGCGCGTCCTCGACGAGACGGAGCCCCGCCGCGCCGCGAGGGCGTTGCGGAAGTGGGTGGAAGGGCTCGACCGCGACGCGTCGGGCTTCGAGCACCACCGCCTCGAGGCGTTGTGGGGCTTCCAGACGGTGGGGGTGGTCGCCCCGGATCTTCTGAAGAAGGTGCTTCAAAGCGACGACGGCCGGGCGCGGGCGGCGGCGGTCCGCGTGCTCCGCTACTGGCACGAGAACATCGACAGTCCGCTCAGCCTGCTTCGCGAGGCGGTGCGTGACCCCCACCCGCGGGTACGGCTGGAGGCGGTGCTCACCCTCAGCTACATCCCCCGGCCGGTTTCCATGAAGATCGCCCTGCGTGCGCTCGACAAGCCGACGGACCGCTTCATCAAGCACGCCCTGCGGCTCGCCGCGGACGGGCTCCGGCCCCAGTGGCTTCCCGCTTTCCGCGACGGCGAGCTGACCTTCGACAAGACGGCCCACAAGGACTTCGCCCTCGCGAGCGCACGGTCGAGCGCGGCGTCGGTTCAGCCGCTGCTTCGGCTGCTGAACAAGGGTGACGTCGATCCCAAGCACCTGAGGAACCTCCTCCGTCCCGTGGTGGAAGAGGGCACGCCCGCGGAGCTCGAGCGGGTCTACAGCCGCCTGGTGGGGATGAGCCAGGGCGGCTACGACGCCCACGCCGGCCTTCAGCCGAAGACGTTGGTCACGCTCTTCCGCGGCTTCGCCCGGGCGGCCCGGCAGCGGGGCGTACGCCCGGCGAGCGGCCTTCGGCAAATCTCGCGGTACATCGGAAAGTTCCGCGGGACGATGCAGGTGGACCCCCGCGTCCAGGCGGCGGCCATCCGCCTCATCGGCGCCTGGGGCCTCCGCGCCGACGGCCTACGCAACCGCCTGAAGGGCATCCTCCGCAGCGAGGAGAAGCCCGTCCGGCTCCGGCGGGCCGCGGCGATGGCGCTCGGGGAGATCGGCCACGATCCGGACATCGCCACGCTGCGGAAGCTCGCGAGCGCCGGCTCTCCCGTGGAGCTCCGGTATCTCGCCACGATGGGGCTCGCCCAGGTGGACTTGAAGGCGGCGGCCGACCGTGCGGCGAAGGCGATGGGCGTCGAGCCCGAGGACGCGGAGCCGGCCCGGCTCGTCGAGGCCTTCCTCGACCGGAAGGGCGGGGCGGCGGCGCTCGCGAAGGCCATGAAGGACGCGGAGATCCACTCCGCCGTCGCGGACGCCGTCCGCGGCTACCTCGACCGGACGGGACAGCCGCAGCCGAAGCTACGGGAGGCGCTGCCTCCGGCGGAGCGCGGCCAGCTCGCGAAGCGGCTGCGGAACGAGGACCGGAAGAAGCTCATCGAGGACATCCTGGAGAAGGGCCGGGCGGCCCGTGGGAAGAAGCTGTTCCAACGGAAAGCGCTCGCGTGCACGAACTGCCATCGGGTCGGCGGCTCCGGCCCGTCGCTGGGGCCGGACCTCGCGGCGATCGGCGCCAGCGCACCGATGGACTATCTGCTGGACGCGGTGCTCCGGCCGGCCAAGACCGTCAAGGACCAGTACCGCGGCGTGGTCGTCACCACGAAGGGCGGGCGGGTCCACACGGGCACGCTCGCCTACAGCGGGGAGAAGGAGCTCGTCCTCCGCAGCGCGAAAGCGAGCGGGAAGAAGGTGCGCATCCCGACGGACCGCGTCCGGAGCCGACAGAGCGTCGGCTCGCTCATGCCGGCGGGACTGGTCAACGCCTTGCCGAACCGTCAGGCCTTTCTGGACCTGCTGAGCTACCTCCGCGAGCTGAGGCAGGAGGCGGCCGGGAAGGACAAGGCGGCGGAGTAGCCACACGACGGCGACGCGGGCCATCCGTCGCCATGCACCTCTTTCATGCGGACGTATCGCTTCTACACGCCGAGCCTGGAGGTCGGGCGGGTCTCGCTGGACCCGCAGCAGGCGAACCACGCCCGCCGCACACTCCGGCTGCGGCCGGGCGACGCGGTGGAGGTGTTCGACGGAGCGGGCGGCGTCGGAACCGGTGCGGTGGCGGACGGCGGTCGAGGGGTGGCGGTGGACGTCGAGGCGGTTCGCCGGGTCGAGCGCGCGAGGCCCCTCGTCGAGGTGGCGACGGTCATTCCCAAGGGCCATCGCGGGGACACGCTCGTGGAGAAGCTCAGCGAGCTCGGGGCCGACCGGCTGATCCCGCTGCTGACCGCCCGGAGCGTGGGGAAGCCGCGAGCCAACAAGATGGGGCGGTTCGGGCGGATCGCCGTGGAGGCGGCGAAGCAGTGCGGGCGGGCGTGGCTGATGGAGATCACGACGCCGGTCTCCTTCCACGAGCTCCTCGCGGACACCCGACAGCAGACGAAGCTGCTCGCGGAGGGGCCGCGGGTCGAGCAGCGCATGCGAAGCGGCGAGGTCCACAGGGGGCTCATCGACCTTCCGGAGACGACCGAGGAGGTGCTCGTCCTCGTCGGGCCGGAAGGCGGTTGGAACGCCGACGAGCGGGCCGCGGCGGAGGGAACGGGGTGTGCCTACTGGGAGCTCGGCCCCACCGTGCTCCGCGTGGAGACGGCGGCGATCGCGGCGGTGGCGCTGCTCCGGGCCGCCGCCCCACGACCGGCGGAGGAAGCCTGAGGCGGGTTCGCTTGCTATGGTTGCAAGACGGTCCCCACCTGCTTGAGGAGATGCCCATGCGACGAGCGCTGTCCCTTGCGATCGCGGGCGCGGTCCTCCTTTCCGCGGCGACGGCCGGCGGCTCGGAGATCAGCGACGCCCACCGGGCGAAGGCCCGGTCCGTCCTCGAGAAGGCCTTCGGCTACCTCCGGGCCGAGCAAAACGCCGACGGAAGCTGGGTACCCGACCCCGGTCCGGCGGTGACGGGCTTGGTGGTCGCGGGCATGCTCCACGATCGCACCCTCGACGAGCCACGCCCCTCGCCCGAAAAGAAGCTCCGAAACCCGTCGGCCCGGCCGAGCGTCCCGTGGCCGGAGGACGCCCCGGCGATCGAGAAGGGGCTGAGCTACATCCTGGCCCAGCAGCAGGACGACGGCGGCATCTACACGGACATCCTCCCGAGCTACAACACATCCATCTCGCTGATGGCCCTCGGTCTCGTCCGGAAGGCGGAGCGCGTTCGCGAGCCGATCCGGAAGGCCCAGGCGTACCTCCGCGAGCTGCAGTGGGTCGGTGACAAGGACCCCGACGGCAACAAGATCGACAAGCAGCACCCCTGGTACGGCGGCACGGGCTACGGAGACAGCGGCCGGCCGGACCTCTCCAACACGCAGATGATGCTCGAGGGGCTGTACGCGAGCGGGGTCAACTGCAAGGACCCGGCCTTCCAGCGGGCGATGACCTTCGTCACCCGCTTGCAGGGGAGCAAGGCGAACGTCCGCTACGGCGACAAGATCGTCAACGACGGCGGCTTCATCTACGCCACGTCCACCGACAAAGACCACATCGGCACGCTGCAGACCTACGCCAACCCCGCGGAGACCGTCGACGCGCGAGGGAACAAGCGGCTGCGGACCTACGGCTCGATGACCTACGCCGGCTTCAAGAGCCTGATCTACGCCCACTTCGACGACCGACAGGATCCCCGCATCCAAGCCGCCCTCGACTGGATCCGCCGCAACTACACGGTGAAGCGAAATCCCCAGTGCGGTCAGGAGGGCTACTACTACTACCTCCAGGTGTTCGCGAAAGCCCTCCACGTCTGGGGCGATCCCGTGCTCGAGCTGCCGGACGGGAAGAAGGTGAACTGGGCGGAGGACCTCATCGACCGGGTCGCGACGCTGCAGCAAGAGGACGGCAGCTTCGTGAACGAGGAGGGGCGTTGGATGGAGGACAACCCCGTGCTGTGCACGGCTTACGTGGTCCTCGCTCTCGAGCATGCGCTGAAGTGACCGCAGCCGCGGCGGCGCTCCGTGGTCGCCGCAGCCATGGGGCTTGCGGCCCGAGCGCTCCGCCGGCCGAAGAAGCGTACTTCGGCAAGGACGAGCCGCACCGGGTTGCAATCACGAGGAGGGCCATGACAGCACATCCGCGGCGGGCGTGGTTCCCCATCCACGGGTGGATCGGCCTAGCGCTGATGCTGGGCTTCTGGTACGTCAACTGGACGGAGCACATCGAGGGGCCCCGGTCGCATTGGGCCTTCTTCCCGATGTGGCTGGGCTACTGCCTCACCGTGGATGCGCTGTCGGTGCTTCGACAGGGCACCTCCCTGCTCCGGCGGAGCGTGGGCGGCTACCTGGGCATGTTTCTGATCTCGGCGCCCGTCTGGTGGCTCTTCGAGGTGCTCAACTGGCGCCTCGGCAACTGGGAGTACAAGCAGACGGAGGCGGTGGGGCCGCCGTGGGAGATGCTCCTGATGACCGTGAGCTTCTCCACGGTGATCCCCGCGGTGTTCGGGACCGCGGAGCTCGTCGGCACCTTCCGGTGGGTTCGGCGGCTGAGGGAGGGGCCGCGGGTGGACCTTCGCCGCTCCCGCCTCGTCGCTTATTCGCTGGCGGGCGCCGCCATGCTCGCGCTGCTCCTGGCGTGGCCGCGATACTTCTACCCCTTCGCGTGGCTGTCGCTGTTTTTCCTCATCGACCCGCTCAACGTGGCCATGGGCAACCGATCGCTTCTCGCCACGGTCGGACGGGCGGACTGGCGGCCCGTGGTCGCGCTGGCCGTGGGCGTCCTCATCTGCGGCTTCTTCTGGGAGCTGTGGAACTACCACTCCAGCCCCAAGTGGGTGTATCACGTGCCGTTCGTCGGCTTCCTGAGGGTCTTCGAGATGCCGCTGCTCGGCTACCTCGGATACATTCCCTTCGCGATGGAGCTGTACGCGATGTACCACCTCGTCGTCGGGTTGGTCGCCCCGCGGGCGATGGGTCGGCTGGTCCGGATCGTCCCGGGCGAGCCGGAAAGGCGGACCTCCGCGGCGGGGCCGCAAGGCTCCGAGACGGCGGGAGCATGACCGGCGCCGCGTGCGGTCGATACGATGAAACAACGCGTGCCGAGCGAAGCCATGGCGAACCAGCCGGAGCCACTGCCCAGAGAGCCGGAGGCGTTCACGGAAGCGGTCGCGAGGCGGCTGGCCGAGCGGTGGCGCCACGATGTGGAGATGGTCGGCGCCTTTACCGTGAAGGCCGGGCGAGAGACGCTGGATCTGAACGATCTCTACCGACAGGTGATCGCCGGCGAGGTCGCGGACGAGCGAGCGGCGGTGGAGCGCTTCGTCGACGACGTGCTCGCGGCCGAGCAGCTGCGGAGGACCGACATCCCGTTCGACCTGGTGGGCTCGCGTGTGCTTCCCCGCATCCAGACCGAGAACTCGCTGCGGGGCCACCAGCGGGAGTTCGTGGCCCATCAGCCGTTCGTCAACGACACGCTGATCCTCTACGTGGTCGAGCTCGACCAGGCCAGCGCCGCGCTGTCCATGGAGCAGCTCATCCGTTGGGGCGTGAGCGTGGACGAGCTGGACCGGATGGCGCGGGACAACCTCGCAAGGAGCCGGCCCACGCTGGAGGTGGAGCTGAGCCGCCGCCCCGACGGGACCATCGCGACGCTGGAGACGGGCGACGGGTACGAGTCGTCACGCTTGCTCCTCGGCCAGCTATACGAGGCGCTGGCGCCGGAGCTCGGCGGCGAGTTTCTCGTGGCCATCCCGAGCCGCGACGAGTTCCTGGCGGGGCCGATCCAGCCCGAGCACATGGTGGATCAGCAGCAGCGGCTCGCGGAGGACCACTATCGCAAGCGGCCCCACCCGATCACGTCGCGGCTGTTCGTGATGACCCGCGACGGCGTGGCCGAATGGCGGGACGCGGCGTAGGCCCGGCGTCCGGCTCGCCACGAGCCCTGTCGACGAGAGACCGGATCCACCGTCGGCGACTCGGTCCGCGGCCAGCATCGGCGCGACGTCTCGCGTCCGCGCGCTGGGCTCCCAACAGGACGGGTCGGACGGAGCGGGCGGAGGGGGTGATGCTTGGAGGCGTGGTGGCCGATGGATCCGGTCGCGAGTGCCCGGCGGGCGGTCGGCGGATCGGCGATCCGCAAAGACGATCCTGGCGACCCGGCGCTCGGTTGCCGAATGGGGAGCGAGGGCCGCGTCCGAGCCGTCCGCGCGTGACGGCGCCCGCCGATGTGGAGAATCGACGCGGGCCGCCGGCGGAGCCCGCCAAGTGGTGCGGGCGACCGCCTGTCCCTAAAATGAGCCACGAAAAGAGCACCTCGGTTGGTTTTCTGACGGGAAAGACCGATGAGTGAGCGCTATCAGACAGTCTTGCTGTTCGGCCCGCCGGGTGCCGGCAAGGGCACACAAGGCCGCATCCTCGGCTCGATTCCGGGGTTCTTTCATTGTGCCTGCGGCGACGTGTTCCGGCGGATGAACCCGAACTCCGAGCTCGGGCGGATCGCTTACGACTACATCGCCCGCGGACAGCTCGTCCCCGACGAGACCACGGTCCAGATCTGGTCCAAGGCGATTGAGGCCCAGGCCGTGACTCAGGCGTTCAAGCCGGAGACGGATCTGCTCGTGCTCGACGGCATCCCGCGAAATCCCCACCAGGCGGAGATCCTCGATCAGCACATCAACGTCCTGAAGATCCTCCACCTGGTCTGCCCGGACGAGGAGAGGATGATCCATCGTCTCCGCCGGCGGGCGCTCAAGGAGAACCGCATGGACGACGCGCAGGAGTCGACCATCCGGGAGCGCTGGGACGTCTACCGGAAGGAGACGGCGCCCGTCCTCGCGTATTACCCGCAGGATATGGTGGCGGAGATCAACGCGCTGGGCTCGCCGGCGGAGGTGCTCCGGCAGATTCTCGACATCATCATCCCCATCCAGAACGAGCACCACGCCAAGCTCGAGGCGGAGTCCACCTCGGACGAGGTCTTTACGGAGTGGTAAACCCCGGTCGACCGGGAGCGAGGCTCACAGCGGCCGACGGCCTCGACCCCCCTCTTCGCCGATCCGAGCCTTCGCGCATTTCCGCTCGATCGCGTGCAACGGTCGCCGCTCCCCGCCCAATCGGCACGCCCTCGATCGCGCCGCCGCTTCCGGCACGGAGCGGTCAGGCGTGCGGGTCGCCGTCGCCGCGGAGGGTCTCGACGGCGTGGGGGAGGACGTCGGTCAGCGCCTCGAGCGACTCCCGCGCCCCTTTTCGAGAGCCGGGGAGGTTGATCACGAGTGTGCGGCCGATCGTCCCGGCGACGCCGCGGGAGAGGAGAGCCCGCGCCGTGATGCGGTAGCACCGCATGTGCATGAGCTGGACGAGGCCGGGGTGCTTGCGGTCGAGGACGGCCGCAGTCGCTTCGGGCGTGACGTCGCGGGGGGCGAGGCCCGTCCCGCCGGTGGTGAGGAGGAGGTCCGGTGGAGACGGCCCGTGGGCCCACTGGCCCAGGCGGGCCGTGATCGTCTCGGCGTCGTCGGGGACGCAAGCGTGGTCCACGAGCTCGCCGCCGAGGCGTTGTGCCGCCACGTGGCGGAGGGTCGGGCCCGCCTCGTCCACCGCCTCGTTTCGATAGCAGCGGTCGCTCACCGTCAGCACCGAGAAGCGGATGGGCGGGTCGATGCCTTTTCCGACGTCGGTCATCCTCTCTCCGTCGCTCGTCGCCTCATTCCTTGTGTCGCCTGTGTTCCTCGACTGACCGGCCCGTCGCCCCAACGGAGAGGCCCGGCTACGGCCCCGGTTCGCGTCGCCACGGGCCACTTCGCCCGCCCGATTTCTCCTCGAGGCGTACCTGCTCGACGACCATGGCGCGGTCGACCGCCTTCCCCATGTCCACCACGGTGAGCGCCGCGACGGAGACGGCGGTCAGCGCTTCCATCTCCACGCCCGTCCGCGCCGTGGTCTTCACCTCCGCTCGAATCTCGACCGCGTCCGCCTCGACCCACGCGTGGACGTCCGCGTGGTCGAGGGGGAGGCTGTGGCAGAGCGGGATCAGCTCCTCGGTCCGCTTCGCCGCTTGGATGCCCGCGATGCGTGCGGTCTCCAGCGGGTCGCCCTTCTCCACGCTCCGCTCCGCGATCCGCCGGGCGAGCTCCTCGGAGACGCGGACGCGGCCCGCCGCGATCGCCCGGCGAACCGTCGGCCGCTTCTCGCCGACGTCCACCATGCGGGAGCGTCCCTGCTCGTCCACGTGGGAGAGGTCCCGTCGCTGCGTCATGGGAGCCCCCATTCGTAGAAGGGCCACGGGCCCGGTCCGTCCGAGTCGGGGGGAACCTCGATGAACCCGTCGCTGCGGGCGGCGGAGACCATGTCGCCCGATCCGCGGGTGGAGACGAGCTCCGCCCCGTCCTCCCGCAACCGGACCAGGCGGTGCCACCAGACGCGTTTTCGCTCGCCGTCCGGCGACCTCAGCGTCACGGTCGGCCGCGGCGGGTCCGCGGGGTGGAGGCCGCCGAGCCGGCGAAGGGCGGGCATCGCGTAGCGGTGGGCGGTGACGAGGACGGAGACGGGGTTGCCGGGGAGACCGAGGACGGGCTGGCCGGCGGGACCCACGCCGCCGAGGAGGGGCTTACCCGGCTTCTGGGCCACCTTGTGAAAGAGGACCTCGCCCCCCGCGTCCGTGAGGGCGGCGGGGACGAAGTCGAAGTCGCCCGCCGAGACGCCGCCCGTGACGAGGAGGGCGTCCGCGGTGGCGAGCGCCTCCCGGAGACGGGCGGCGAGGGCGGACCGCACGTCGCCGCCGGTCCGCGGCTCGCCGACGGTGAGCCAGGCATGGCGGTCGACCAGCGTGCGGAGGGCCGGCCCGTTGGAGTCGCGGATCTCCCACGGGGCGACCTCGTCGTCCACCGAGCGGAGCTCGTCACCCGTGGTCAGCAGCGCCACACGGACGCGACGGCGGACGCGGAGGCGGCCGTAGCCGAAGGTCGTCAGCGTCGCGGCCGTCGGCGGGTCCACCGGACGGCCCGCTTCCACGGCTTCCTCCCCCGCTTCGAGGTTCTCCCCGCAGCGGCGGATGTTCTCTCCCGGGCGAACCGTCGCGTCGGGATGGAGGTGGATCTCCCCCGCCCCCTCGTCGACGTCCTCGCGTCGGACCACGGCGTCGGCGCCCGCGGGGACGGCCCCGCCCGTGAAGATCTGCAGCGCCTCGCCCGCGGGCAGTGCCGGCGGCTCGTGACCCGTCGCCACCTGTCCACGCACCGCCAGCCGCACGCCGAGGTCGGCGACGCGGACGGCGTAGCCGTCCATCGCGCTGACGTCACAGGGAGGGCTCGGCCGGTCCGCCCGAAGCGGCTCGGCGAGCACGCGACCGGTCGCGTCGGGCCAGGAGACGGTCTCCGCGTCGACGGGTGTGACGCGAGCGAGGAGGCGGCGGAGGGCCTCCGCGGGTGAGGCGAGGCCGGCGCTCATGGGCGCACTATATCGGCGGCGTCCTCCCGCAGTAGAATCGCTTACGAGGGACGACCATGCGGATCGACGTGAAGCTGTTCGGACCCGAGGCGCAGGCGGTCGGCTGTCGGTCGCTTCCTGTCGACGTGCCGGGTGAGGAGGCGACCTGCGAGACGCTCGCCGCGGAGCTCGCGGAGGTCTCCCCGACGCTCGGCGAGCTCCTGCCCCGCTGTCGGTTCGCGGTGAATCACGAGCTCGCGGGAGCGGCGACCGTGGTCCGCCCCGGCGACGAAGTGGCTCTCATCGGAGCGGTCTCCGGCGGATGAGCGTGTCCGTGCACATCACGGAGGGGCCCCTTCCGCCCGAGGGGCCCGCAGCGAGCCCCGACGGCCGGGGCGCGACGCTGGTCTTCGAGGGCGTCGTCCGGCCGAGCGAAGAGGAGGACCCCATCACCGCGCTGGATTACGAGGCGTACGAGCCGATGGCGAGCAAGATGCTCCACCGCCTCGGCGAGGAGGTGGTCGGCGCGTTCGGCCTGCTCGCCCTGTCCGTGGAGCACTCGGTCGGCCGGATCGCGGTCGGCGAGCGATCGTTCCGTCTGCGGGTGGTCTCCTACCACCGGAAGGAGGCCCTCGCGGCGACGGACGCGTTCATCGACCGGCTCAAACAGGACGTGCCCATCTGGAAGACCGCCGTGCCCGCGGCGAGGCGGTCGGCGGTGGACGGTGGGCCGTAGCGGTAGACAGTGGGCGGTGGGCCGTGGGCGGTGAGCGGTAGACAGTGGACGGTGGGCAGTTCGCGGGCCGGCAACGACGGCGCACAGCCCACCGGCTACCTCGCACCGTCCACGGCCGGAAGGGCGTGGATCCGCTTCTGCGTGCGGAACAGCAGCAGGCCATGGCCGATGGACGGCGTGGCGAGCGCTCGCTCGCCGAGGTGGACCTCGCCGAGCTTCTCGAAGGAGGGGCCCGCGGCGATCACGCGGACGCGTCCGTTTCGATCGACGTTGTAGAGGCGGCCGTCGGCGCAGACCGGCGACGCGAAGTAGCTGCCGCCGACCCGCTCCTGCCAGACCACGTCACCGGTGCCGGCCTCGCGGCAGGTCACCACGCCGTCGTCGCCCCAGAGGTAGAGCCGACCCTCGTAAACGAGCGGAGTGGGAAGATAAGGCACCCGCTTCGTCAGGCGGTAGACCTCGCGGGCCTCCATCGGTGGCGCCTCGGACCCACTGTCATCGGGCGCTTGTTCCGCGTCGTCCGGCGGCACGGCCCGGACCGCGACGAGACGACGGCGGCCGGAGACGTGGCCGCTCGTCGCGATGACCAAGTCGTTGTGGACGATGGGCGAGGCGAGGGCCCGCTGGCCGAACGTGCCGAACGGGCGGATCTGCCAGAGCTTTCGGCCGGTGGACGGGTCGTGGGCGGTGAGCCCGCGGTAGCAGTGGGAGAAGACCACCTGCGGGCGGTCCGCCGGGCGGTAGATGCACGGCGTGGGGAAGCAGTCCCGCTTCCGCCCCTTGCGCGGCACCTTCCACGCCAGCTCGCCGCTATCGGCGTGGAACGCGAAGAGGTAGCTCGCCCCGTTGGAGTCGTGGGGGACGAAGACCTTGTCGCGGAAGACGATCGGGGAGACACCGCCGCCGAAGGCGGCCTTGAAGGGCGGGAGCTTCTTCTTCCAGACACGCTTCCCCTCGTGGGTGAACGCATGGAGGGTCGTCCGCTTCGGCCCCTGCCAGAGGAGGTAGACCCGCTCTCCGTCGGCCGCGGGCGTGGTGTTCGCGTAGGTGCTGAGGCCGTGCTGGTCCCACTCTGTCAGCGGAAAGCGGCGTCGCCAGCGGATTGCCCCGTCCGCGGCGTCGAGGCAGAAGAGGAAGCGGCGCTCCTTCTCGGCGTCGGCGCTGGTCACGAAGAGGCGGTCGCCCCACACCGCGGGCGAGCCGTTGCCTCGGCCCGGCAGCGGACGCGTCCAGGCGTAGGCGTCGTCGGTCCACTCCGCAGGGAAGCGGGTCGGGCTCACCCCCGAGCCGTTCGGCCCGCGGAAGCGCGGCCAGTTGCCCGCCGTGGCGGGAACGGCCGACGCGGTCAGCACGAGAAGCGCGATGGCGAGCGGTCTGTGCCTCATCCGCAGCTCCGGTCGAGGAGCGCTCCGAACCCATTCGCCGGGGATGGAACCGGGCATCCCGCGATCGACGGGCCTGGCAGGCCGGGACGAGGATCGAATCCTAACACAAGACGGAGCTTACGACCGAGAGCGCCGCCCGTCGGCGCTTCCGACACCGAAGCCCGCAGGCGTAGCGGCCGCAAGCGCCCCGCTGTGGACGGTTGAGCGTGCGGATGGCCACTCTTATCGTCCGAGTCCTTCCTGACGACTCCCGTGGAGAGGATGGATCGATGGCCCGGTGCCAGTGGATACCCGGCAGAGCTGATGGCCGTGTCTCCGGCGGCCGAGGAGTAGCCCTCGCCCTCCTCGTCTCGGCCGCGGCCGTCGCGCAAGGTGGGGTCTCTTCCGAGGAAGCGCGCTTTTTCGAGGCGAAGGTTCGCCCGGCGCTCGCCTCCCACTGCATCTCCTGTCACGGGCCGTCGCGGCAGGCGGGCGGCCTTCGGCTCGACAGCCGGGAGGCGATCCTCGAGGGCGGGGCGTCGGGTCCGGCCGCGGTCGAGAAGAAGCCCGCGGAGAGCCCGCTGATCCGGGCGGCGAGGGGAACGGGGGAGGTCCACGAGGAGGCGCTGGAGAATCCGCCGGAGAAAAAGGATAGGCAGGCGCTCGAGCGGTGGGTGCGGATCGGCCTGCCGTGGCCGGCGGCGGACAAGGCCGGGAAGAGCGGGGGCGAGGCCGACGCGGAACACCACTCGCACTGGGCCTTCCAACCCGTCGAGCGGCCCGCCCTTCCGGAGGTGGAGCACACGGAGTGGGTCCGCTCGCCCGTCGATCGCTTCATCCTGGCCAAGCTGGAGGCGAAGGGGATCGAGCCGGGTCGCCGGGCGGATGCGAGAACCCTCTTCCGGCGGGTCACCTTCGACCTCGTCGGCCTGCCGCCGACGCCCAAGGACCTCGACGCGTTCCTTGCCGATCGCCGTCCGGGGGCGTTCGCCCGCGTGGTGGACCGTCTGCTCGCCTCGCCCCACTACGGCGAGCGGTGGGGGCGCCACTGGCTCGACGTCGCGCGGTACGCGAACACCAAGGGGGCGGTCTTCCAGGAGGAAGCCCGCTTCGGCTTCGCCTACACGTATCGCGACTACGTCGTCGACGCCTTCAACGCGGACTTGCCCTACGACCGGTTCATCAAGGAGCAGCTCGCCGCGGACAAGCTGGACCTCGGCAAGGGCAACGCGGAGCTCGCGGCGATGGGCTTTCTCACGGTCGGCCGTCGCTTCCTCAACAACCGACACGAGATCATCGACGACCGCATCGACGTGACGACACGCGGGCTGATGGGCCTCACCGTCATGTGCGCCCGCTGCCACGATCACAAGTACGACCCGGTTCCCATCGAGGACTACTACTCGCTCTACGGCGTGTTCGCCTCCTCGCGGGAGCCGGAGATGTATCCGCTTCTCGGGGAGCCCCGCCAGACGCAAGGCTACAAGAAGTTTCAAAAGGAGCTCGAGGAGCGCAAGAAGAAGCGACGCGACTACCTCGAGAAGACGAGGAAGAACATCCTCGGCGAGGTCCGAAAGAAGGCGGATCTCTACCTCGTGCGGGCCGCGGAGAAGATCACGGGCGCCGAGACGCTCGAAGAGAAGACCGTCAGCGGGCTGCGGGAGGGGATGGTCCGGCGTTGGGTCCGCTACCTGAAAGGGGTGGAGCCGACCCACCCCGTCTTCGGCCTCTGGGCCCGCTTCGCCGATCTCGACAAGGAGCAGTTCGCCAAGGGGGCGAAGCGACTGCTCGGCCGGCTCGGGGAGATCGAGCAGAAGATGGACGGCCGCTACAACCGACTCGTGAAGAAGGCCCTTCAGGCCGATCCGCCCACCTCGCTGGTTGACGTCGCCCGGACCTACGGCGACCTCCTCGTGGGCGCCCAGAAGCGATGGAAGAAGACCCAGAAGAAGAAGGCGGAAGCAAAAGAGCTTCCCGACCCCGCTCGTGAGGCCCTTCGCCAAGCGCTCCGGGCGAATGGCGCGCCGACACAATTCGACCTGGAGACCGCCCGGAAGCTGTTCAAGCGATCCGAGCGAAGGAAGGCCGAGAAGCTCCAGAAGAAGATCGACAAGTGGAAGGTCGTCTCGCCGAACGCCCCGCCGCGGGCGATGGTGCTGCGGGACCGGAAGGAGCCGAGGACGCCCCACGTCTTCAAGCGGGGCAACCCCAATCGGAAAGGGAAGAAGGTTCCCCGCCGCTTCCCTCGCGTGCTCGCCGGTCCCGACCGGAAGCCGTTCGCCGAGGACGCGAGCGGCCGGCTGGACCTCGCCGAGGCGATCGTCCGCCGGGACAACCCGCTGACGGCGCGTGTCCTCGTCAACCGCGTGTGGATGCATCACTTCGGCGAGCCACTGGTAAAGGGCCCGAGCGACTTCGGCGTTCGCAGCCCGAACCCGTCGCACCCGAAGCTGCTCGACTATCTCGCGAGCTACTTCATGGACCACGGGTGGTCGATCAAGGCCCTCCACCGCCTCATCCTCCGATCGAGCACGTATCAGCAGACGAGCCGCTTCCGGGAGAAAGCCTACCGGAAAGACCCGGAGAATCGCCTCCTCTGGCAGATGAACCGCCAGCGGCTGGAGCTGGAGCCGCTAAGGGACGCGATGCTCGCGGTCGCGGGGCGGCTCGACCGGCGGATCGGCGGACGGCCGGTCAAGATCCACAAGAAGCCGTATCCCCGCCGACGCTCCGTCTACGCCTTCATCCCGCGGGCCGGCTACGACCGGAAGCTGCCCACGCTGTTCCGCATCTTCGACCTCGCGAGCCCCGACCAGACGGTGCCCCGCCGGCCGCACACCACGGTGCCGCAGCAGGGGCTCTTCCTGATGAACTGGCCCTTCGTCATCGAGCAGGCGAAGGCGTTCGCGAGCCGCCCGGACGTCCGGAACGCCGGCGGTCCGGCCGACCGAGCCCGGCGGATGTATCGCCTCGCCTACGGACGGCCGCCGGACGCGTCGGAGGTCGACTGGGCGCTGGCTTTCGTAGAAGAGGCCAAGGGGGAGGACCGCGACGAAGGAGCGCCGGGCCCGTGGGCGCAGCTCGCCCACGCCCTGCTTATGACCAACGAGTTCATGTACGTGGACTGACGCAACGACGCCGCGGAGCCCTGCAACGGAGCGCACCATGTCTTCGATCCGGTACGGCCATCATGGGCCCGAGCATTTCCAGCCGTATACCTCGCGGCGGGACTTCCTCAAGCGAGCGGGCCTCGGCGTGGGGATGATCTCGCTCGCGGACCTCCTCGGGTCGGAGGCGGTCGCGAACCGCTCGGGCCTGCATCCCATGGCCCCGCGGCCGCCCCACTTCGCGCCGCGGGCGAAGCGGGTGATCCACTTCTTCATGAACGGCGGCCCCTCGCACGTGGACACCTTCGACCCGAAGCCGGCGCTGGAGAAGTACGACGGCAAGAAGCTGCCCGGGGGCAACCTCGACACGGAGCGGGAGACGGGCGCCGCGATGGCCTCGCCGTTTACTTTCCGCCCGCGGGGCGACAGCGGCATCGCGGTCAGCGACCTCTTCGAGCGCACCGCGGAGAACATCGACGATATCGCGGTGATCCGGTCCATGCACGCGGAGCGGCCCAACCACGAGCCGTCGCTCATGCTGATGAACTGCGGCATGCAGCTCCAGGTCCGGCCGAGCGTCGGGTCGTGGGTGACCTACGGCCTGGGCACGGAGAATCAGAATCTCCCCGGCTTCGTGGTGCTCTGCCCCGGCGGCTTTCCGGTGAAGGGGCCGCAGAACTGGACCTCCGCGTTCCTCCCCGGCATCTACCAGGGCACCCACATCGACTCGAGCCACACGGACGTGGAGAAGCTCATCCAGAACATCCGGAATCCGCACCTCTCGCGCAAGGAACAGCGGCGGCAGCTCGATCTCGTGCAGCAGCTCAACCGCCATCACCGGGAGGAGCGGCCGCACGACAAGGAGCTCGACGCCCGGATCCAGTCCATGGAGCTGGCGTATCGGATGCAGCAGGAGGCGACGGACGCGTTCGACATCTCCAGGGAGCCCGAGGGGGTGCGGGAGATGTACGGCGACACGGTCCAGGCCCGCCAGACGCTGATGGCCCGCCGCCTGGTCGAGCGGGGTGTTCGATACGTCCAGGTCTGGCACGGAGCCGGTCAGCCGTGGGACAGCCACCACGACATCGCCAAGAACCACCGGAAGCTCGCGGGGGACTGCGATCAGCCGATCGGTGCGCTGCTCAAGGACCTCAAGCAGCGGGGCCTCCTCGAGGACACGCTGGTGATCTGGGGCGGAGAGTTCGGCCGGACGCCGGCGGTGGAGCTTTCCCAGGCCGGCAAGAGCAAGCAGGGGAGGGACCACAACCACTACGGCTTCACGGTCTGGATGGCGGGCGGCGGCGTGAAGCGGGGCGTCGTCCACGGCGCCACGGACGAGTTCGGGTTCAAGGCCGTGGAGAAGCCGGTCCACGTCCACGACCTCCACGCCACGCTCCTCCACCTCCTCGGCTTCGACCACAAGGAGCTGACCTACCGCTACGCCGGCCGCGACTTCCGGCTGACGGACGTCCACGGCCACGTCATCGACGACGTCCTCGCGTGAGCGCCCAGAAAGAAATCTCCGCCCGCTGCTCAAGGCAAACGAGGGCGATCGGCTCCACGAGCCGGTGCGGCGACGCTCTGCTTCGGGCGGCGCTCCCGTGTCCCCGAGCGCGCCGTCAGGTCTCACCGGCCCTGTCGTGGTTTCCCACGAGGCCCGACGCACCCCGTTCCGAACTCCGACGGAAACGGTGTGCCGTTCGTCGCCGATGAGAACCACGGTCAAATCCATCCGCTTGTCCACGGGCGTTTCAACGACCCGCTTCCGGTATTCAAGCCCCGAGGGCCACAGCGCGTGGAAGCACCGCGAGGTGGCGGCTTCCGCCCGCGACGCCGCTCTCGTCGACGGGAAAACCAAAGGTCTTATGCGCTCGTGGCGACATTGTCTGTCCAATCGTTGCCCTGCCGCAAACTCCGGGCATTCGGCCACGTCATCGAGTCGTTGCGGGAGCGGACCGAGAAGCACCCGCCGCCCGCCGCGCTCAAACGTGACGTCTCTCGCGGAACGTTCGGCGACCCACGCCAGTTGCGGCGATAAAGAGGCGGAAAAGAATAAGTCGAGCCTATACGCCAAAGCGAGGAGCGGGAAGCCTCCTTGCTTTGGCGTGGGCCTCGAGCCATTTGCGATGCCCCGCCGGCCACAGCTTCCGGCATTTGCGGACGTTGCGCTTGCTCGATCATCGGCTTCGCCGTCTCATTGGCTCAACTTATTCTTTTCCGCCTACTTATACTTCATCCGGATGGAATCTGACCATCGTCGAACGACTGAAACTCCTGCGTCATCAGCGACGCGACCTGACGCCTGTACGTCGTTTCGAGGCTCGCCACAAGCGTCAGGATGGAGTCGGCAAAGGCGTCAAAGTCAG
>CAZQQP010000040.1:0-686 GCA_964595475.1 uncultured Planctomycetaceae bacterium
CGTAGCCGACCATCGGGTCGAAGAGGGTGTCCGGGTCGAGCGGAGTGAACAGCTCCGCGAGGCTGGACTCGAACAGCGAGTTTCCGGTGCTGCCAGTCCCCCGATCGAAGATCTCGATATTGGAGTTGGTCACCTCGACGATCCGCTGCTCGCCGACCGCCGCCTCCGTATCGGGGGGGATCTGCCCGGTGTCGCCGAAGGTCAGCCCGTCGAAGCCGGTCCGGATCCCCCCGCCGGTGACGCCCTCGTCCTTGATGCTGACGAACCGCCCCCGGGCGTCGCGGCTGAGGCCGCGGAGCCCCGCGTCCACGTCACCCGCGGCGGACCGCGGCGTCGCGAGGACGTTCCCCTCCGCGTTCGCGGTGGTCGCCAGCGAGACCATGCGACGGCCGTCCGCCGTCTCGTTGAACGCGACGAGGTCGCCGTCGCCCGTGAACTCCATGGCGCCGAGGGAGAGCGTCTCGGGCTCGTCCTGATCCGTGGTCCCCTCCTCGAAGATGGGGCCGACCACCGTGGTCCGGGCGTCGCCGGTATCGGTCACCTCGCTGGCGGGGATCCGGATGCGAACGCCGGGAACGAGCCGGTCGTTCGCCGCGATCTTCGCCGCGACGACGACCCCCGTGAGCTTGGTCTTCAGCGGCTCCCGGATCAGGTACGCGACGAACAGCGCGCCGATCCCCGCGCCG
>CAZQQP010000040.1:696-10374 GCA_964595475.1 uncultured Planctomycetaceae bacterium
GAGGTTCCGCTCACCCTGGCGGTCGACCGCACCGAACAGCGCCTCGTCCGCCGCGGCGGTCGTCGGGTCCTCGCCGAAGGCGAGGCCGCTCGGGGTGCCCGTGATCGGGTCACCCGAGGCGGTCACCAGCTCGCCGCGGGAGTCGAGGGCCACGGGCGTGGCCGGGTCGCTGTCCAGCGAGCTCGGGTCCACCCGAAACAGCTCCTGCTGTCCGCTGTTGAACAGCAGCCGGTCGTTCGCCCCGCTGCGATCCTCCACACCGAAGACGCGGCCGCCCGGGCCCACGGACGGCGCGACCACGTTGTCCGCGGAAGAGCCGAGCGACGCGAGCGTGCTGGACTCGCTGGGCGCCTCGGGGTCGATGCCCACCAGCTCGCGGTCGCCCGTCGCCCCCGCGGAGCGATCCGGGTCGTGGACCGCGAGCAGACGGCCGCTCAGCCCGAAGTCCATCCCCACGATGTTGCGGTCGTTGGACGGCCGCCGGAGCGGATCCGTCGCGACGGATCCGACCGTCTCCACCACCCCGGTTCCCCCGATGGTCACCAGCTCGCTGTCGCCGCCGGAGGGCTCGCCGTCGCGGATGGCGAACCGCTCGCCGCCGCTTCCGACCGACAGCGCCCGGAAGGCGTCCGCGTCCGTGACGGCGCCCGTGCCCCCGTCCCGCTCCTCGCGAAGCGCCGCCTCGACGGTGACCTCCACGTCGTCGTTCGCCCCGTCGCCGGTCTCGTCCACGCGGGAGAGCCGGAACAGCTCGTCCGCGCTGACCCACAGCTCGTCGGGCGAGAGGGCCGTATTCACGCTGTAGAACCGGCCCTCGCCGTCGGCGCCGAGGCCGCGGAGCCCCGCCGGGACCTCGCCCGCTTCCGTCCGCCGCACCGTGCCGAGCTCGGGGTCGTCGAGGCCGACGGAGACGAGCCGGGCGCCCGTGCCGCTGCGGTCGATGCCGATGAGCTCCCCTTCCGGCGTGAAGTCCACCGCCGTCACGTCCGCCTCGCTCCGCGGCGCCGGCCCGACGCGGATGGCGCCGATGGTCTCCGCCGCCGCGGACGACGGGTCCACCTTTACCAGCGTCTCACCCGCGGGGAAGTCCCGCACCGCGAAGATCGACCCGTCGTTGGACACCGCCGTGCTCGGATCGTCGGCGAAGGCGAAGGCCTTGATCCCCTCCGTGAACGTCGCACCACCCGTCGTGGTGATCACGCCGTCGTCGACGGTTCCCGCCGTCCCGTCGGGACCGTTCCCGACGGGATCCGCTCGGACCTCGTCCGCGACGCCGTCGCCGTCGAGGTCCACGGGCGTCTTGCTCACGGTGAACAGCGCCGACCCGCCGCTCACCCACAGCTCGTCCGGGCTGGGCGTGACGTTGATGCTGAAGAACCGCCCGTCGCTGTCGGAGCCGAGGCCGCGGAGGCCGTCGGCGACGGACCCGGGCGCCGTCCGCTGCTCGGACTCCCCCGGCATCTCCGTGTCGATGACGATGCCGCGTCGCCCGCCGGCGGTCGAGCTGTCGAACGCGAACAGCTCGCCGGCGCTCGTGAAGTCCATCGCGGTCACCCGCGTGTTCCGATCGTTTACCTCGACCACGCCGCGGTTCGCCGCCTCGCCCGTCGCCCCGTCGATGGACAGCAGCCGATCCTGATCCGGCGTGCCGTCCGCGTCCGTGTCGAACCGCCCCACGGCCAGCAGCTCGCCCGTCGCCGCGTCGACGGACAGCGCCTCCACGTCGTTGGCGTCCGCGATCGGCTCACCCTCGCCGTCGACGAGCGGCGCCAGCTCCGTGGCCGCGCCCGTGGTCGCGTCGATGGCGTAGACCGACAGCTCGTTGCCGCTGATCAGCAGCTCGTCGCTCGCGGGCTCCGTGTTGCTCTCCACCGCGAGGAAGCGGCCGGCCGCCGTGGACGTCAGCCCCGACAGACCCGCCGCCGTGCCGGGCGCCGTCAGCGTCCGCGACGCCGTCGGGTCGTTGACGTTGAGGACCACCTGCTGCGGCCCGCCGGTCACCGCCGCGTGGCCCACCAGACGCCCCTCGTTGGTGAACGCCATCGCGTCCACCTCCGCCGCCGTGCCGTCCACCTCGATCAGCCCCGCGACCTCCTCGCGGGCCACCCGGGAGAACTCACCCGCGGACGCCCCCGCGAACTCCATGTTCACGAGCCGGTCCACGCCCGCCGAGGCGTCCCGCTGCACCCCGAACAGACTCTGGTCTCCCCCCTTTTCGAAGAACGCCAGCGCCGGGATCGTGTCCGTCACGGGCACCTGGATGTCCTCCGCCCGGTCCGCGAGGACGCCCTGGAGATCCGCCGCGACCGCCTCGTCCCCGCTGCCGGCGAGCCCGTCCGGGTCGAAGGTGCTGGCCGGGTCGATCCGGAACAGCCCCTGCTCCGACGGGCTGATCAGCAGGCTCGACTCCGTCCCCTGTCCGCCGGGGAGCACGCCGAAGAAGCGGTCCGCCGCGTTGCGGCCGAGCCCGACCAGGCTCGGCGCCACCTCGCCCGCGGCCGTGAGCTGCTCCGACGCCGTCGGGTCGGTCCGGTCGACGCCGAGGAGGAGACGCTCGTTCGCCCCGCCCGAGTTGTCGATGGCGAAGAGGTCCCCCTCACTCGTGAACCGCATCGCGGTGAGCTGGGCGTTGCGGCCCGTCTCCTCGGGCGTCCCGTCGCCGTCCGCGTCGAAGTCGAACCGGATCGCGGCCTCCGACGGAACCACCTCCTCCGGCTCGTCGTCCACGAAGCTGAGGGGGATCTCCGTCGCCGCGCCGTCGCCGTTGAGGTCGGCCGCGGCCGTTCCCACCTCCGTCAGGACCGTCAGCGACGGATTGGGCCCGAAGTCCTTCGGGTCGTCGAGGTCCGTATCGTGGCGGAACGCCGTGAAGAGGTTCCCGGCGCCGTCGAACGCGACGCCACGGACCACCTCGCGTCCGCCCGGCTTCCGCGGCTCGTCCGTCGACGGGTCGAGGATGGCCTCCCCGTCGGCGTTCGTGAGGCCGCCGACCGCGGTGGCCCCGATGACGTCGGGCGCCCCGCCGTTGATGTCCGTATTCGCCCCGACGCCCAGCGGGAAGCTCCACAGCTGCGGCACGGAGACCCACAGCTCGTCCGGCTCACCCGCGGCGTCTCCCGGCCGCACGCCGAACATCAGCCCGGAGCTGCTCGCGTCGTTCGTGACGCCCGACGCGAGCCCCCGTAGCGAGGCCGCGACCGATCCGTTCTCCGACGCCTGCCAGGAGCTCGTGGTCACCGCCTCCGTGAACGCCTCGGTCTGCGGACGGTTGATCCGGATGAGCCGATTCTCGGAGCGGTCCACGCCGATGAGGTCGCCGAACGCGTTGAAGTCGAGCGACCGGAGCGTCGTCGTCGTGCTCGGGTCGTCCGTGGTCCGCGCCCGGACGAAGCTGTCGGCCACCGCGCCGGCGGCGGGCTCGAAGGTCTCGTCCTCAAGGTCGATCCGCATGAGGACCGACTCCGTCCCCTCCTCCGCCGGAACCTCGTCCACGGTGTAGAGGTGCTCGGGCGTCTGAGGATCCTGGGCCAGGCCGAACAGCGCACCGTCCTCGGAGAAGTTCCGCTCGAGGTCGATCGGCACCTCGGTCGCCTCGGCCACCGCGTCGCCGTCGTTGCTGGCGTCCACCTTGTACAGCGACAGCGGCGTCTGCACGCCCTTCCCCGTCGACCCGATGACGTAGAGGGTGTCCGGGTCACCCACGTCGGCCTCGACGGAACGGACGAACTGCAGCGGATCGCCCGTCCCCGCCTCGCGGATGGTCCCGACGTTCCGTCGCACGCCCGTCGCCGACTGGTCCGCCGACTGGCCGAGCTCGAGGATGTCGAAGTTCGTCCCGTTGAAGTGGACGAAGAACTTGTCGCCGAGGGAGTCCCGGTCGTCGCCGCTGTCCGTCCCGACGGCCACGCCGCGGACGTCGAAGATGTCCCCGAGGCTCCCCCCGATGCTCGCCTGGGGCAGCGGCGCCCGCTCGTTCCGGGCCACCGTGAACAGGGTGCCGCCCTGCCGGCCGACCGCCGTGAAGCGGTTGATGTCGTTGCCGAACGCGTCCGCCACCGGCGCCGCCCCCTCGGCCACGCCCACCACGGGCCCGTCGCCCGCCGGCACGTCGATGCGGTTGACGAAGTGGCGGACGCGGAACGGGTGGTCCGCCACCGTCACGGGGCGGGCGTCCCGCTCGAGGAAGAACACATCGCGGCTCGCCGGCGCCGCGACCACGTCCACGAGCGCCCGCTGGATCTCGGGCCGCGCCGTCACCCACAGCTCGTCGGGCTCCTCCGCGTCCTGCACGCTGTAGAGCAGCCCGTCGCTGTCCTCCGCGAGGCCGCGGAGGTCACCCTGGGCCACCGTGCCCGCGGGCGACGCCAGCGTGGCGGTGGCGTCCGACGGGTCGATCCGCACGAGACGGCGCCCCTCCGGCTGGCTGTCGTCGTAGGCGACGAGGGGCGGCTCCGCGGAGACCACGCCGTCGGACGGGAGGAAGACCATGGCGCCGATGTCCAGCCGCGCCGTGTCCTCCTGGATCACGCCGCGCTGGGTCACCACGCCCGAGCTCTCGTCGATCCGGACGAGCACGTCGTTGCCGGCGACCTGCTGCACCGCGAAGAGGCTGTCGTCCGTGCCCGCGGTGTCCGGGTCGTCGCCGAAGGCGATCGCCGGGAAGCTGCTGGAGATGCGGGGGCCCGAGGTCGAGCCCTGCCGCAGCGTCGCCTCCGGGACCGCCTCCACGCTCGCCACCGACGGCGGGTGCTCGATGCGGAACAGCTGCTTGGCGTTGCGGCTGCGGAACAGCTCGTCGCTGGCGCCCGTCAGGTCCTGCACGCTGAAGAACAGCCCCTCGGACCCGGAGCCGAGGCCCGAGAGGTCGTCCGGCACGCTGCCCGACGCCGTCAGGTCGCGGGAGCGCTCGGGGTCGACCGGGTCGACGAGGACGAGCTGTCGGTCACCCGTCGCCGACGGCGTGACGTCCGGGTCGTGGATGCCGATCAGGCTGCCGCCGGCGGAGAAGTCCATCCCGACCAGCCCCCGCCGGTTCCCGCGGACCTCGACCGGTCCGACCGTCGTCACCCCGCCCGTGTTCTGGTTGACGGTGACGAGCTCGCTCTCGATCACGTTGGCCGGGCCTCGGTCCGCGGGCACCCCGTCGCGGGCCGCGAAGAGCGTGTCCTGGTCGTCGATCGCGAGCGCCGTGAAGCGGTCCACTACACCCACGTCGTCCTCGCTGACGACCTCCGTCATCGGCACGGACGTGGTGATGTCGAAGACGTCGCTGACCCCGTCGCCGTTCGTGTCCGAGGGGCTGAGCCCGAACAGCTCGTTGGGGCTGACAAGGAGGTCGTTCGGCGAGGCCCCCGTGTCCACCGAGTAGAAGCGCCCGTCGGCCGTGGCGCTGAGGCCCGCGAGCCCGCCGCCGACGTCGCCGGGCGCCGTCCGCGCCGACGTGCCCGTCTCGGGATCCGTCGTGTCGACGGAGATGAGACGGCGGCCGCCGTCCTGGCTGTCGTCGAGGCCGATCAGCCGGTTGGTCCGCGTGAACTCCACCGCCGGGATCACCGCCGGCACACCCCCCACCTCGATCGGCCCGCGGAGCGTGGTCAGCCCGCTGTTGGTCCCGGTCCGGATCCGCGCCAGCTGCTGCCCCGCGTCCGCGTTGAGCACGCCGAACAGCGAGTCGCGAACGCTGAACGCCAGCCCGTCCACGAGGTCCGTGACGAGGTTGTTGGTCGGGTCGTCGCCGAAGCGCACCACGCCGCGGGGCGAGACCTCGCCGCTGTCGCGGTCCACCGTCATCAGCTCCGTCGGCGTGGCCCACAGCTGATCCGGGGGGTCCACCGTCGGGTCGGGGTTCGCGTCGACGTTGATGGAGAAGAAGCGCCCGCTCGGGTCGGACGCGAGGCCGCGAAGCCCGTCGACCACCTCGCCGGCGGCGGCGAGCACCGTGGACTCCGTCGGCTGCTCCGTGTTCACCGTCACCGCCCGTCGGGCGTCCGGCCCGCCGCTGTCCAGCGCGACCAGGTCGCCGAAGCGGGTGAAGTCCATCGACGTCAGCCGCGTGGCCTCCGTGCCGTCGTTCACTCGGACGGCGCCGAGGTCACGCCCTCCGCCGGCGGTCGGGTCCACGGAGAGGACGTGATCCTCGTCGAGCAGGCCGTCGCCGTCGGAGTCGATACGGAGGGCGGCGAACAGCGAATTGCCCGACGGCGCCATGGCGAGAGCGTCGACGGCCTCGAGGTCCGTCACGGGACTTCCCGCCCGCGTCAGCTCGCCCACCTGCGTGGCCGCCGCCGTGGTCGGATCGATGGAGAACAGCGCCAGCGCGTTGTCGCTGGCGACGAGCTCGTCGTTGCCCGTGACGGGGTCGCTGCCGGCCCGCAGCGAGAAGAACTGCCCCCGCTCGTTGGACGCGAGGCCGCGGAGGCCCGCGGCGCTGCCCGGGCTCGTGATCCGCGACGACTCGCGGGGGTCGTTGAGGTTCACCGCCACCTGGAACGCCGCGTCGGGCGACGCGGGGTCGACGGCGAGGGCGACCAGCCGGTCGTCCTGGGTGAAATCCATGGCGCTGAGCTCGACCTCCGTGTCCCCCACGAGGAGCGCCCCGGCGCTGCCGGCGGCGCCGAAGCGGGCGAAGGTGCCCGTCTCCTCCGACAGCGGCTCGTCGTCGATGGTCATCAGGCGATCGATGCTCTCCCCCGAGGTACCGGGCACCGGCGCGTCCCGCTGGACGCCGAAGAGCGTGCCGCGGTCGTTAAACGCGAGCGCCGGCACGCGGTCGAGGACGGGCCGCTGCCGCTGGTCCGACGTGTCGGCGAGCTCGCCGATAGATGTCACGTCCGGCGTGGGATCGTCGTTTCCGTTCACCCCGTCGCCGAGGGCGTCGACGGTGTCGAACGAGAGAAGCGACGGGTCGCTGGAGGACAGGCGAAGCTCGTCCGGCCGGCCGACGAAGATCTGGTTGCCGTCCTCCTCCCCGTCGTCGGGCTCGCCCGTGAGGTTGCCGCCACCATCCGGGATCCTGTCGTGGATGGAGAAGAAGCGTCCCGACGCGTCGGCCGCGAGCGTCCGGAGGTCGTCGCTGACGTCGCCGAGGCTGCGCGCCTGGTCCCACATCTGCTGGAACTCCGCGACCACCGAGCCCTGTCCCGTCTCGTCGCGGACGAGCTGGTGCAGGTCGAGGTCGCCGACCGTGTCGGGCGAGTCGTCCGAGTCCGCGAAGACGAGCAGCTCGTCCGTCCGGGTGAACTGGGCGGCCTCGACGTCCGTGGTCGACCGCGTGTCGATCCGGTCGGTTACGGGCAGGAGCTCGATCGGCTCCAGCGGCTCGCCGCCGAGGCCGCTCTGGACGTTGCCCTGGAAGCGGTACAGCGCCGGCTCGATCTCCGCGTCATACGGCCGGAGGTCCGGGTGGGACAGCTCCTCGGTCACGGCGAACAGCTCCCCGTCGTCCGTGTCGAAGGTGAGCCCGTCCACCGCGCCGTCCCACTCGCTGGCGGGGTTCATCGGGCCCACGTCGCCGAGGACCGCGAAGTTCTGGACGCCGAAGCCGCCGCCCGACTGAAGGCCGTCGACGGGCGTGGCGACCGCGGTCGTCGTGGCCCGGTCGAAGCGGTAGAGCTCCTCGCCGCTGATGAAGATCTGATTCGTCCCCCCGCTGTAGGCGAGGCCGAGGCGGTCCGTGGTGAAGCCGCCGAGGTCCGAGTCGAAGTCCCGCTGGGAGGGGTCCGTCACCTGGAAGCCGGCCGACGGACCCTGCTGGCTCGGGTGGATGAGCGCCCCGTTGGTGTTGAGCTGGACCATCGCGTCGTTGTTGGCGCCGTCCACCGCGAGAAGCTCGCCGCCGCGGTTGATGTCCATCCCGCGGATCTGCATGTCGTTGGAGTCGACCCGGCCGCCGCCGGTGGCGGTGTAGCTCAGGAGGTTCGGATCGCCCGACTCAAATGGGCCCGCCAAGACGTCATCGCCGGTGCCGACCGGGAGGACCAGCGCCTGCCCCGGCTCCGTCGCCAGCGGGTCGCCGTCGGCGTTGCCGTCGAAGCCGGGCTCGATCCGGACCAGCTCGTCGAAGTTCGGGATGTTGTCCGGGAAGTGGCGGAGCACTGCGAAGAGCGTGTCGTCGGTGCCCGTTCCGCCCGTGCCGTCGAACGCGAGCGCGTTGACCGTGACCGTGTCGGAGGAGAGCGTGTTCAGCGGAACGAGCTCCGTCCCGAGAATCTGCTCGTTGTTCGAGTTGTCCTGGTCGCCGTCCCCGTCGCCGCCATCGGGACTGTCCCCACCGCCGTCGACGGCGCTCAGCCCGAGGTCGTCCGCGGTGGAGACGTTCGCGTTGAAGTTGTCGAAGGTGAAGTTGGCCGGATTGGCGTCGGGATCGGACGTCCCGTCCGTCACGAGGAGGCTGTTCCCGACGATGTCGACGCTGAGGTTGTCGTTGGCGTCCTCGATGGAGTCGATGATGTCGCCCACCGTCGTCGGGTCGCCGATGTCGATCGGGACGGAGGTATCGTCCTCGAGGGTCACGAGGATGTCGTTGTCGTCCCGCGTGTCCACGCCCGCCCCGTCGTTCAGGGCGACCACTGGCGTGTCCTCATTGAGCGTGGCGTCGCCCGGAGCGACGAGGAGTTGCTGAGCGGTGGGCACCTCCGTGTGGAAGGGCGTCGCCCCGCCGGGCAGCGGCAGGTCGAGCAGGCTGAGGACACCGTTCCGCTCCCCCACCGTCAGCGCGTCGCCGGGGGACCCGCCGTCGTCGCCCGGGTTCGTCCCCTCCGCGTCGTCGCCGGGGTCGAACTCCAAGGAGTTGAGCGAAGAGAAGTCCCCGTCGTCCCCGACCCCTACGGCCGGGCTCGGCCCGAAGTTGCCGGGCGGGATCCGGTCGTCCGTGATCGTGTTGATCGCCGGGTTGCGACCCCAGGCCGTGAAGATCCCCCCGCTGTCGATCGCGAACAGCTCGTCCGCGTTGCCGGCGGAGTCGGAGCCCGCCGCGAGCGCGGCGATGTCACCGGAGTTGATGTCCGGGTTGGGGTTCGGCTCGTTGTCGAACGGCGGCGCCGGGTTGCCCGGGTCCCGGATCGCCCCCGTCGGCACGGGCGCGTCGACGTTCACCCCCGCAAAATGGATCCGGCCGTCCTGGTCCGACGTCAGCGCGTCCGTGTTCAGGATCTCCTGCTTGTCCACGATGTTGGGCACCGTGTCGTTCGGCCCGTCCGTGGGGATCTGCACGAGGCGGTGCGGGCCGGCAGAGCGGACCGTCCGGTCCCCGCTCGGGTCCGGCGGAACCGTGACGTCCTGCGTGCCCACGGGATCGTCGACGGGCGTCACCCGCGTCGACAGTGCGCCGCGGGGGATGCGCTGGCGTGCGGTCATCATTCGGTCTCGGTCGAGGTCGTCCCCCTGGATGCCGAGGTCCGAGCCCGTCGCGGAGAGGAGGGTATAGGAATCGTTGCCGACCGGGTTCGGCAAAGGCTCCGCGAAGGTCAGCGTGCCCCTCTTCCCCCCCGTGCGAGGGTCGAAGCTCTCCACCACCGCCCGGGCCCCCGGGTTCGCGGCTTTGGGGCCGAAGACGACGGTCGACCCGCGGAGCGGCTCGAGGTTGTTGTGGAGATCCGCTTCCTCGAGCGTCGTGGTCGTCCCGCCCTCCGCCTTGTTCGACGGCCCGGCGGGCTCGACGCGGAAGACGTCCGTGTCCAC
>CAZQQP010000040.1:10384-12446 GCA_964595475.1 uncultured Planctomycetaceae bacterium
TAGGCGTCGCCCGCCTCCACCGTCATCGGCGCGGGGCGGGCGAGGGTGAGGGTGGTGGCCCCACCCGAGGTCTCCACGGCGTCCACGGTCCGCGTCACGCCCGTGTTGCCCCCACTCTCGAACTTGAGCGTCGCCCCGACGAGCTTGCCGGGGGCCAGCGACTCGTCGCTCTCCACCACGGTCGTCCGGTCGCCGTCCTCCGCCGTGAAGGACTTGGCCTGAGCATGGAGGTCCACGCGATAGAGATCGCCGGACTGGACGGCCGAGGGAACGGGGCGGTCGAGGGTGATCACGTCCGTAGCCGGGTCGAAGCGCTGGACCACCCGCGTGACGCCCTCGTTGGTCCCGCTCTCGAAGGTGATGGACCGGCCCTCGGCTTTCTCCCGGGTCAGCGGGGCGCTGTCGGCGGCGACCACGGTGGAGCGGTCGCCGCCCTGGGCCGTCAGCGTCGGCGCCGGCGTGTTGTCCTCGAGGGTGAAGGTGGTCTCGAGCCCCTTCTGCGCGTCCGTGTCCTGGTTGAGGCCGGCGGTCACCGGGATGCCCGCGGCGTCCGCCGCGGCGTTGATCTTGTCGACCACGTCCTGGACCCGCGACCGCTCGCCCTCGAAGGAGCTGAGGCGATCGTCGAAGCCCGGCTCCCTCACGGCGTAGAGGGTCTCCCCGTCCTGGGTGCCGCCGAGCCCCTCGATGCCGTCGGGGTCCGCCCCCGGCTTGGTCAGGTTCTCGGAGTCGCCGGGGTCCTCCCGCTCGATGATCACCCGGTGGGCGTCACCGCTGACCGACGGATCGTCGTGCTGGCCGACGAGCCGCCGCAGCGAGTCGAACTCGATGCCCGCGAGCCGCGTGGTCGCCGTGGTCGGCGTGGCGATCGCGTCGCTGGTCTGCGGGCCGTTCGGGTCGTCGATGGCTCCGTTGGCGAGGTCGAGAGCCAGCAGCTCGTCCGTCGTGCCGCCGGCGTCCGCGACGGCGAAGGCGCCCTCCTGCCCCGGGTCGTCCGCGACGCCCGTGACGGTGTCGGTGAACGCCCGGACGTCCTCGCCCGCGGAGGTGAAGACGTAGCGGCCCGTCGTGTCGCTGTTGACGCTGTTGGCGACCAGCGACGTGTCGGACGGCCCGTTGTCGAGGAAGGCGCCCGGGACGCCCGTGCCCTGGAGGTCGAAGCCGGCGCCCTCGCCCGCGTCGGCGGAGGGCGAGGCGAACCCGACGATGGGAGCCTCCGACGGATCGTCCGCCCGGCCGCTGTCTCCCCCGTCTTGGTCGCCGGTCTCCCAGCGGATGCGGTCGTAATTGAACTCGATGTCGAAGGCGCCGTCGTTGCCGGCGTCCGCGTCCGCGTCCTCCGGCGAGTCCCGGTTGATCAGGAGGAGCTGGAAGCTGTTCAGCGGAAAGCTGTGGCCGCCGGAGTAGCCGACGTCCTCCCATGTGGCGACGAAGACGTTGCGGCCGGAGCCCGCGAGCTCGTCCTTGCCGAAGGTGACCTCGCCCGTCCCGGGTCCCGTGGTGTCCACGTCCGCGAGGAACGGCGCGATGATCTCGCCGGGGGCCGTCCCGTTGGAGAACTCCTCGCTGCCGGAGATCGACGCCGCGAGGGCACTGTCGAAGGTGACGTTGCCGTTGTTGTTGACGAACAGCTCCTCGCGGTCCGTCCCGAAGAAGTTGGCGCCCTGGTTCGGGTCGGCCGGCGCGAAGACGTCCGTGATGTTCACCGGGCCAGAGGAGCCGTCGTCCGTGGTCCCGAGCGTATTGTCGTCGAAGGTGCCGTTCGCGAACGCCCCGGCGCCGCGGATGGTGGACGTCGGGTCCCCCGGCACGGTCTCGTGGAGATCCCCGACGATCGACGCCTGCGCAAGGTTCGGATCCACTGTCAGCAGTGTCTGCTGGGCCGCGCCCTGTCCCACGCGGCCGACGAGGAAGATCTCGCCCGAGACCTGGCTCCGCTCCATCGCCTCGATGTCGAGGATGTCCCGCCCGTCACTCGTTTCGACCGTCCCGACGCGCGAGCGGTCCGTGACGTTGCCATCGGGGCCGAGAGAGACCGCGTGGAGCTCGAACCGTCCGGCGT
>CAZQQP010000040.1:12456-18052 GCA_964595475.1 uncultured Planctomycetaceae bacterium
GGTTGTTGGACACCCGCTCGACGGCCACGACGTCGAGGTCCGTTCCCTCCTGGATCGACCCCCGGTCGACGAGGTCCTCCTTGGTGGAGCTGAGGTCCACCCCGAAGGACCGCCCGTCGCTCGCGGTGATCGTGATGTCGTCGCCGGTGCCGCCGATGTCCGGCGTGGTGGAGACGCCCTCGCCGCGGTTCAGGCTCGCCAGCGGCACCTCCTCCGGCCGCTGGCGGTCCGCCTCCACGAGCTGTCGGCTCCCCTCGTAGGTCACCCCCGGCTGGTTGAACCGGCCCAGGTCGAGCGGGTCGTCCCGGACCTCCTGCACCGCGAAGGTGCGCTCGAAGCGGCTGCCCCCGCTCTCCACCAGCGGCGTGACCGTCAGCCCGCGTGCGTCGAGGTCCTGCCCGACGTGGCCCGCGGAGCTCTCCTGGGCGGGGACGATGCCGACGGAGCCCGCGTCCCCGCTCGCGGAGATGGCGTGGAAGCGTCCCGACGCATCGGACGCCAGCCCCCGGACGTCGGCGCTGTCCACGGAGCGGACGTCCTCCCCGTCGACACGTACCTCCACCTCCACGTTCTCGCCGTCGACGAGGTTGGTGCTCTCGAGGATGGCGCGGGGGACGCCCTCGCCGGGGTTGGTCGCGTCGTGGGTCACGTTCGTCGCGATCACTTCGAGGGCCGCCTCCACGGGGTCGGCGACCATTCCCTCGATCGCCGAGTTGTCCACCCCGTCCTGGTCGCCCGAACCGTTGTCCTCGGCCCGGATCCCGAGGTCGTCCGCGGTTGGCGTAGAGGCGTCGAAGTTCTCGACGGTCAGCTGCTGACCGACGGCACCCGGGTTCGCCGTCGCATCCGTGATCACGATGGCGTCCCCGCTGATGTCCGCCCCCAGACGCGGATGGGCCCGCTCGATGGTGTCGAGGACGTCCCCGACGGTCCGCGGGTCGCCGAGGTCCACCGTCACCTCCGTGCTGTCCTCGAGCGTGATCCGCAGGTCGTTTCCGTCGCGGGTGGCCACGCCCTCGCCGTCGTTGAGGTGGGCGAGGAACGTTCCCCGGCCGACGCCCGCGGGCTCCTTCGCCGAGCCCTCGCCGCGGACCGCGTTCACCGCGGAGACGAAGCGGTCCATCGTCACCGCCGGATTCGTGGCGATCTCCACCGGCACGTGGTTCTCGAAGACGCCGCCGCCGGTATTGAACTCGAAGGTGACCGGCGGGTTGGCCTCCACGCCGTCGTCCACCGTGATCGTGTCGCCGTCGTCCGGGGTCACGGGCTCGTCGAACGAGGTGGCCGAGCCGTCGTCGTCGGGAAAGCTGTCCGCTAAAAACAAGTTGGGCCGGTTCAGCTCGCTCGCGTCGAGGTTGAAGCTGTCCTCGTCGACGAAGGAGACCGTCGCCTCCTCGTCGAGCTTCTCAACCAGCGTCTCGTCCACGAGGAACTGCGACCGTGACGGGGCCTGCCGGTTGATGGCGATCTCGCGGTTGCGCCCGTCCTCTCCCCCGTTGTCCACCGCGAGGAGCTGACCCGCCTCCGTCCCCGCGTTCCGCGTGAAGTCCATACCCCGCAGCCGCGTCGGCGTACCGGCGGGGCGGATGTCCAGCCCCTCCAGCGTCGCGTCCTCGGCGTTGTCGAGAACACCGTCCTGACCCACCCCGTCGACGTTGACCAGACCCAGGTCGAAGGGGAGGAAGCTCTCCCCGGCGCCGATGCTTCCGTCCTCGTCCAGGTCCGCGCGGACCGTCAGCAGGCTCGTCCCCTCGCCCCTGCCGTCGGTCAGGTTGATCCGGGAGCGGTCCTGGTTGATGGTCGCCCGCACGGCCGCGAAGTCCGTCGCGGTCAGGTCCGTGCCCGTCTCGGAGACCGTGCCCGAGTCGTTGGGGAAGCCCGCCTCCGTATGGGTGAGGACCACGAGCGGCTCGCCCGCCACGGTCGTGTCGGCCGACGCGTCGACGTCGAGGGGGCTGAAGGTATCCACCGCCGCGATCAGCTCGTTCCGCGTCTCCGTCGCGGTGGGCCGGATGGCCACCCGCTCGTGGTCCGACGACGTCAGGTTCCCGTTGTCGTCGAACTCGAACGTCACCGGCGCGTTGTTGCCGTCGAAGACCGTGACGGTCTCCCCGTCGGTCGGGTTGGTCGCGTCCGTGAACGTCACCGTGGCCCGGCTCGGGTTGTCGGCGTCCTCGTTGATCGCGGCGATCACGTCCGCGAGCGTGTCCACCTGTCGCTCGTTGCCCGCGGCGTCCGGCACGCTCTGAAGGTCCACGCCGAAGGTGCTCCCGTCGGTCCGCGTGATCTCGATGTCGTCGCCCGCCACGCCGGCGCGGACCCCGTCCCCGCCGTTGAGGGCGGCGAGGCGAGTGCTCCCGTCCACCTGCGTGCCGACCCGCAGCTCGCCGAGGACCTCGACGTTGGTCGGGTTGATCGCGGAGGCCGTGCCGAGGTCCACGTTCTCCGCGCTCGGGTCGATCCGGACGAGAAACTCCGTGTCCGCCTTGTCGATGACGTTGTCGCCCGTGACGTCGAGCCGCATCACCGCGTAGGGCGACTGGGAGTCCCCCTCGAACGCCAGCGCCGTGAAGTCCGCGAGCCGCTCGTCCTCCCGGATCTGCTCTCCGTCGAGGAGAAGCGACGTCGAGATGGTCGAGTCCCCGTCGTCGGCGGAGACGTTGAAGAGCTGGCTCGTGAAGAAGCGCGTCCAGAGCTGGTCGTCCTCCGGCAGCGAGCTGTCGCCCCGCACGGAGAACGGCTGGGTCCGGAACGAGACCCGGGTGCGGCTGTTCGGATCCGTCAGCAGGTCCTCGAGCGGGGTCCGCGGGTGAGTCCTCGCCGTGTCCGAGTAGGTCAGCGTCCGGAGGAAGTCCGCCGCCGGCGCCGCGGTCGCGGTGTTCCCGTTGAAGGGGTTCAACCGGACCACGCTCCGCCCCGAGTCCCCCGGTTGGCCGGTCAGCCCGAAGAGGGTCTCGCTGTTCTCGCCGAGCTCCGCGGGCGGGTTGGTGAAGCCGCTGATGGACATCGAGTCGATGAACGGGCCCGTCTGCCCCTGCGGGAAGACCGTGCCCGGCTCCTCGTCTCCCTCGTCTCCGACGCTGATCTGGACCACGCGCGAGAAGTCGTCGCCCTCGAACGACGTGCCGTTGTCGTCGCGGATGACCGCGGCCAGACGGTCCTCGTCCACCGGATCGTCGTCCACGTCGTCGATCTGCGGCACGTAGGCCACCGCCGTGATCTCGTCGGTGACCGGCACGTTGTTCTCGGTGAGCTGGAACTCGCTGATCGCCGTGCCCGGTGCCCGGTCCGCCACGGGGTCGAACTGCCCGTTGTTGTTGAGGTCCTCGCCGTCGAGGTCGATCTCGTAGAGGTTCATCTCCCCTTCCGCGGTCGGGTTGGGCGACCCGACGACGAAGGCGACGTCCTCGTCGCGACCGCCCGCGAGCGGGCCGGAGCCCGGCGGGTCGAAGTTGTTGTCGAGCGCCTCGACGAGGTTCGGCGCGATGGCGTCGACGGAGAAGATGGGATCGTCGTTCGTGTCCCGGAGCTCGCCGAGCCGCTGGAAGCCCGTCACGCCCTCGGGGTCGCCGCTGGTCAGGAAATCGTCGGGCGAGCCGGCGGCGTTGTCCCCGATCGCCACGAAGCGCGTCCCCGACTTCGGCGCGGAGAGGCCGACGAGGTTGTCGGGAACGTCTCGAAGCCCCTCCAAGCTGGTGTCCACCTCCGTCGCCGCCGCCGGCACGCGGGAGTCCGCCGTAGGCGCGGGATCGCCGGTCGACGGGTCCGTCTCGCTGGACCGGGCGACCCGGAGGACGCGGGGACCCTCCGCCCCGCGGTCGACCGCCACGAGCTGGCCCTCGCGGTTCGCCTCCATCGCGACGATGTCCACCCGCGAGGGGTCGATTCGGTCGAGGTCCGCGGAGGTGTCGTCCACGGCACCGCGAGGCTCGACCGTGACCGTGAAGCTCCCGGCGCTATTCGACGTATCGCGGTTCCGCTCGATCGCGAGAAGCGTGTCGTTGCCCGTCGAGCTGTCGTCCTGGATGCCGAACAGCTTCACCCGCCCGATCTCGTCGGGGTCCTCCGCGAAGGACAGCGCCTTGATCGGGTCCGTGATCGGCGTGCCGCCCCGCTCCAGCGTGTCGACCGGCGTCGCCGTGGAGCTCCGTCCCGACGGCTCCATCCGGAACAGCTCCTGCGGCCCACCGCCGCGGGTGCCCACGAACCAGAGCACCCCGTCGGAATCCACGTCCACGGCCCGGATGTCCTTCACGGGCGTGCCCGTCTCGTCGGTGATGCCGGCCGCCACGTCCGTGTCCAGCCGCTGGGCGTCCACCACCTCGCGGCTGATGGGGTCCCGCTCCACGCGGTGGAGGGTGAAGAGGCTGCCGTCCTGGTTCACGTCGTTGATGACGTAGCTGAACCGCCCGCTCTCGGTGGACCCGACGGCCACCGGCTTCTCGAGGTCGAGGTCCCCGCCGTTGGCGTCGAAGCGCTCCTGGTTGACGGCCACCGCGTCGTCGGGCAGCGGCGTGCGGAAGTCCTGCTGCCGCAGCCGGAACAGGTCGAAGGACTCGCCGTTGGGCACGACGGAGAACTGAAAGTCGTGGTCACCGGTGTCGAACGTGATGGTGTCGTCGGGCTCGTTCGTGGCGTTGGGCGACGGGACCTGGATCCGGTGGTCGACGAAGGTGCTCGCCGCCACCTCGAAGACGTCGCCGAGGCTTCCTTCCACCTTGGTCTCCGGGTGAACCGGACGGGTCTCCTGCAGCCCGGCGGTGAATAGCTCCCCGTCCGTGTTCCGGCTCTCGAGCGAGTGGATCCGGTTGATGCTCAGACCCGAGGTGATCTCGCCCCGCGCCTGGACGTCGCGGACCTCGTTGGTCGTCGGGTCGCGGACCACGTGGAAGAGCTGGTTGAAGTCCGTCTGGAGGCCGAAGCGGTTGTTCGCCGTCCCGTCGCCGTCGTCGTCGTGGTGGACGAAGAAGGCCTCGCCGTCCGGCCGGACCGTGAGGCCCCGCACATTGAAGCTGTCACCGGTGAAGCCCGCCGACTCGGTCGTCCCCAGCTCGTCGGCGGGGATGCCGGTCGTCACGAGCCGCATGGGGGACAGCGCCCCGAGGTTCGCCCCGTTGACCACGCCGTCGTCCGCGGTGACGTCCACGGCGGTCTCCCCGCTCCGCTGGGTCCCGTCGTCGTCGCCGGCGATGAGGAGCTGCGTCGCGGCGGTCGCCCCGGCGGCGTCGCGGACCACCAGCGTCGCCGCCCCCTCGTTGTTGTCGACGATGTTGAGCCCGCCCGACTCGTCGTTCATCCCGGCGGTGACGAGCGTGCCGGCGGCGTCCGCCGCGTTGTTGATCGCGGTGATCGCGTCGTCGACCGTGTCCGCGGGGTCGTCCGCCGTCCCGTCGGCGTTCACGTCGTTTAGGTCCACCGTGAACGAGTCCGTGGCCGCGGGGTCCGTCGTGTCCGAGATCGCGATGTCCGCCCCGTCGACGAGCTCCACGTCGAGGGCGGCGAGCCGCTTGCCCTGCGTGGGCTCGCTCTCGAGCGCTTCCGCCCCGACCACGGGCGTTTTGACCTTCCGGAGCATATCGCCGACCACGGTGCGGTC
>CAZQQP010000040.1:18062-22355 GCA_964595475.1 uncultured Planctomycetaceae bacterium
GTCCTCCGCGGTCACGAAGGCGCCGGGGCCGCCCACCTGCGAGAAGTCGATCACCTCCCCCGTCACCGGGTCGCGGGAGACCTCGTAGAGGTCGATGGTCGTGCCGTTGGAGACCAGCGCGAACAGCCGCTTCTGCCCGGCCGGACCCTCCTGCGGCGTGGCCGTGACGCCGAGGACGTCGAACGTGTCCCCCACCTGCCCGAGCGACTCCGTGGGCAGCAGCGACTCGTTGGCCCGACCCACGCCGAAGAGGTTCTCGCCCGCGTTGTTCGCCTCGAGCGCGGCGAGGCCGAGGACCGTGTTGCCCGACGCCTCCACGGGGCCGATGAGGCCGGTCCCCGTCGCCTCTCCCGTCTGCGGGTCGCGGTTCACCCCGAACAGCTCGAACGCCGCGCCCGTGAACCGGAGGCCGAGGCTCTGGCCGTCCTGCGTGACCGCGAGGCCCGCGACGGTGAAGTCGCCCGCGAGGTCCCCGCCCACGGAGCCCGCGGGAACCGGGTCCTGACCGTCGAAGCCCGCGACGAACAGCTCCGCGCCGCCGCCGGTGCTCCCGAGGTCCATGGCGCTGACGTTCGTGATCTTGTCCCCCTCCGCGTCCACCAGCTCCCCGACGGGCTCGACCGCGACGACGGCGCCCGTCGCCGGGTCGCGACGCACCCGGATGAGCTCCTGGGCGTCGTCGGAGAGGTCCTGGGGAGTGTCGTCCGACGGGTCGAGCGGCTCGTTGCCGCCGTCCTCGATGATGAGATGAGCGACGTCCCCGCCGCCGCTGAGGGTGAGCGCCGAGACGTCGAAGTTCCGGAGCAGACCCGCGAAGTCGACGTCCGTCCCCGTCAGCGTGCCGTCGTCGTCGGGGTCCGTCCCGGTGATGCCGAGCTCCTCCGCCGCGCCCGAGATGTCGAAGACGCCGAAGGCCTCATCGCCGAGGTCCGGGGCGTAGCGGAGCTCGAGGCCCGTCCCCGTCGCGTTCACCTGCGGCCGGACGTCGTCGCCGAACGCGGAGGGGTCCCGGTCCGACGCCCGCCGGATGGACCGGAACACGTCCTGCACCGTGGACGCGTTGGGCTGGATGCCCGACCCGACCACCACGTCGTCGCTCCCGTTGCCGTCCGCATCGAGCTTCTGGCCATCGGTCAGCCCCAGCGCCCCGGCGACGCTCCCTCCGCCCGCGTTGTCCACGTCGACGTCCGCGACGTTGCCGCCGTTGTTGTCCTCGATGCGGAGGCCCCTCCCGTCGTCGCGGATGGACGCGGTGAGCCGGCTGGCGCCCACCGCCCCGTTGATCGCGTCGAGGACGTCGCCGACGGTGCGGGCCTGATCCGGGTCCAGGTCCACCCGGAAGGTATTGCCGTTGGTGTCGGTGATCGCCAGGTCGTCCGTCCCCGCACCCGTCGGCTCCACCCCGCTTCCCGTGTTGAGCGCGTCGATCGGCGTATTGCGGTCGACGTCGCCGAGGAGGTCCACGGAGAAGGTCGTCCCGTCGGTTCGCGATATCTGGAACTCCGCCTCCTCGGGGTCGATGCTCGGCACGCCCTCCCCGTCGTTGAGGTTGTCGAGCGGCGTGACGACCGGCGGGCGGATATTCGTTCCCGCGAGGCGGTCCGTCGTTCCGTTCTGATCCGCGTCCGTCGCCGCGGCGTTGGCGAGGCCGAGATCGTCGGCCGCCGCACCACCGACGGTGAGGTCCGACGCCGTCCCCTCGTTCCGGTCGACGAGGACGAGGCCCGCCCCCTCCTCGTCGATCGACGCCCTGACGTCGCTGCCGACCTGGCTGTTGATGGCGCTGAGCAGATCCTGCGTCGCCGTCACGGTCGACGGGTCGAAGCTGATTGTGAACGTCCGCCCCTCCGTGTCCGTGATCTCGAGATCGCCGCTGAGGTCCACCCCCTCGCCACGGTTCAGCCGGTCCACGCGGGTGCCCGGCGCGACGGGCTCGCCGATGCGCTCGCCCACGGTCACGCTCGGCGTCGGCGCGTCCTCGTTGAAGCCCACGCCGAAGAGGTTCCCCACGGAGTCCGCGTCCATCGCCGCGATCTCGGCGATGCTGTTGCCGAAGCTGTCCTCGATGGCGCCGAGGCCGTTGACCTCCTGGATGGCGCCCGTCTCCGCGTCGCGGACCACCTCGAAGAGGTCCAGCGTGTCGTCGTTGGGGTCGTCCGGGTTGCGCGGGTTGGCGTGGATGAAGAAGGTGGACCCCTCCGACGTCACGGCGACCGCCCTCGCGGAGAAGTCGGCGCCGAGGCCGCCGTCGGGCAAGTTGCTCGGCACCCGCTCGGACGGGATGAGCTCCGACGCGACGAGGCCCACCGCGTGGAGATCCCCCACGGCGTCCGAGTCGAGGGCCCGGAGATCCAGGACGAGCGAGCCGCCGCTGGTCACTTCCCCGAGCGTGTCCACGCTCGCCACGGACCCGTCCGAGGTCCGGTCGATCCGGACGAGGTCGAAGGTGGTGCCGTTGAAGTTGAGCGCGAGAAAGTCCACCGCCTGATTCGCGGGCGTCCGCGGTTCCGCCGGGGCGATCGCCCGGATGTCGAAGTCCTCGCCGAGGTCGTCGCCCACGTTGATGCTCGGGATCGGGTTGAACTCCGCCTCGTCCTGGAGACCTCCGAGGTTCGTGTCCTCGCCGTCCGTCGGGATGAACTGCTCGGCGCTGAAGCCCGTGGTGAACAAGTCGCCCGAGCTGAGGTTTCCGGTGTCCGACGGCAGCGACGACAGCGACCGCATGCCGAGCACCGCCGTCTCCGGGAAGCGCCCGCCCGCGAGGTCGCGGCCGATCCGCCCGACACGCGAGAAGGACGCGATCTGTCCCGTGGACGGGTCGCGGGACACCTTGAACAGCTCCTGGTCGGGTCCCGTGTCCACCACCGCGTGGAGCGTGTTGGGGTCGTCCGGGCTCACCGCGAGACCTTGCACGTCGAAGTTGCCGCCGAGCTCGCCGAGGGACTCGTCGGGAAGCAGCGACTCCGGCGACGTGCCCACGCCGAAGAGCGTGGACGGGTCGCTCGGGTCCGCCTCCAGCGCCGCGAGCTCCAGGATGGCGTTGCCCGCCTGCTGCAATTGCCCGATCAGCGGAAAGCCCGTCGCCTCGCCCGTCTCCGCGTCGCGGGTCACCTCGTGCAGGCCGAAGGAAGCGCCGTCGAAGCGAAGGGCGAGGCTCTCGCCGTTCTGGTTCACCGCGAGGCCCGCGATGGTGCTGTCCGCGGGCTCGCCCGACCCCGACGTGTCCTCGTTGTCCTCGCCGAGGTCGCCGCCGACGCTCGCCACGGGGACGGGCGTGTCGCCCGGGAAGCCCGTGACGTAGAGTTGACCCCGCGCCCCGACGTCGATGGCGCTGATGTCCACGATGCGGTTGCCGTCCGCGTCCACCACGTCGCCGAGGCGGCTGAACGCGACCACCTGCCCCTGCTCGCCGCGATCGATCCGGAACAGCTCGAACCCGTCGTCCGACGGGTCCTCCGGCGTGCCGCCGTCGTCCGCGACGATGGCGTGGCCGACGTCGCCGTTCGCCTGGATGGTCGTCGCCCGGACGTCGAAGTCGCCCGCGAGGCCCGTGAACCCGACGTCCTGACCCGTCAGCACGCCGTTGCCGTCGTCGTCGGTGACGGCCTCGCTCGGCTGGGCGGCGCCGCCCGAGGCGCCGCTGGTCGGCGCCGCCGTCTCCACGAAGCCGAGCTCCGCGGCCGCCCCGCTGACGTCCGTCACGCTGAACGTCTCCTCGCCGAGGTCCTTGTCGTAGACGAGCTGGAGGGCGGTGCCCGTCGGGTCGACCTGGGCGACCACATCGTCGACGTCGCCGCCGGCACGCGGGTTGTCGCGGCTCCCGTCGCCGTCGGAGGCCCGCCGCACGGAGTCGATCACGTCCTGAACCGTCGCCGCTTGCGGGCGGATGCTCGCCCCCTTGAGGTCGTCGCGGGTCCCGTCGCCGTCGGCGTCCGTCGCCTCCGCGCTGGTCAGCCCGAGGTCCTCCGCCGCGGTCCCCTCGATGCTGGAGACGTCCGTCGCCCCGAGCAGCGTGAGCCCGGCGGCGTCGTCGCGGATCCGGGCCGTGCCCGGCGAGGCCGCGTTGATCGCGTCGACCACGTCGCCCACGGTCCGATGCGTCTCAGGGTCGAGGTCCACGGTGAACCGTCCGCTCGTCGTGGTGATCCGCAGGTCGTCCGTGCCCGCCGGGTTGAGCGAGACGCCGTCGCCCTGGTCCACCGACGCCAGCGGCGTCGTGTCGGCCACATCCCCCGCGAGGTCCACCGCGAACACGTTGCCGTCGGTCCGCCGGATCTGGAGCTCCGGCCCGAG
>CAZQQP010000041.1:0-1748 GCA_964595475.1 uncultured Planctomycetaceae bacterium
CGCCGCGGACGACGACGCCCTCGCCCACCGCGTCCGCCGCCTCTACGCGGAGGACCGCCGGTCGCCGGGTCTGCTCGCCGGCGCGCTGTCTCCCGCCGCCTCCTCCGTGTTCACGGAGCAGTGGCCGCCCGAGCCGCCGAAGCACGTCGCCGTCCCTGCTCGCCTCCGCGTCACGGCGTTCCGCGACTACCTCGCGTGTCCCTACCGCTTCTACCTCCGCCACATCCTGGGGCTGGAGCCGACGGACGACACGGCGACGGAGCTCGACGGCGCCTCCTTCGGCAGCCTCGCCCACGAGGTCCTCGCGGCGTTCGCCCGCTCCGGCGCCTCCGACTCGACGGACCCACAGACCATCCGTGAGACCCTCGAGGCGGAGCTAACCGACCGCTTCGAGACCCGCTACGGCGGCGACCCGCTTCCGACGCTGGCCGTCCAACGCGAGCAGCTCCGCCGCCGCCTCGCGGACTTCGCCCGCTGGCAAGCGACCCGACGACAGGAGGGCTGGCGGATCGAGCACGCGGAGCTCAAGGTCGACGATGCCCCGCTCGTCGTCGACGGAACGACGGCGACCGTCGACGGAGAGCCCGTCCGCCTCGCCGGCCGCATCGACCGCGTCGACGTCCACGAGACCACCGGCGAGCGTCGCATCTTCGACTACAAGACCGGCGACCGTGCCGAGCCGCCCGACCGCACCCATCGCCGCCGGGACGAGTGGGTGGACCTCCAGCTTCCGCTGTACCGCCACCTCCTCGCCCACGCGGGCCTTTTCCCGACGGCGTCGGTGGGCTACATCGCGTTGCCCAAGGACGCCGGCGACGTCGGCGACCGCCTCGCCGACTGGTCCCCCGACGATCTGACCGACGCCGACCGCGCCGCCGCGGAGGTGGTCCGCTGCATCGCGGAGCGACGCTTCTACCCGCCGTCGGACCCGCCGCCGTTCGACGACTTCGCGGCGATCTGCGGCGCGGAGCAGTTCCTCGAGACCGGCGTCGCCACCGACGCCCCGGACGACGGAGGCGACGGATGAGCCGGCAGGAAGCCCTCCACCACGTCGCCATCCGCGCCTCGGCGGGAACGGGCAAGACGTTCGCGCTGACCAACCGCTACATCGCCCTCCTCGCCGCGGGCCACGCCCCCGACGGCATCCTCGCGACCACGTTCACGCGGAAGGCCGCCGGCGAGATCCTCGACCGCCTCCTCCAGCGGCTCGCGGCCGCTGCGACGGATCCGGCGGAGGCGAGCCGGCTCGGGGAGCACATCGGGCGGCGCGTCACGCCCGCGGACTGCGGAGCCTGGCTCAAGCGGCTCACCCGCTCCCTCCACCGCCTGCGGATCTGCACGCTCGACAGCCTCTACGTCCGCATGGCACGCGTCTTCGCGTTGGAGCTCGGCCTGCCGCCGGGGTGGACCATCGACGAGGACGTCCTCGAGGACCGCATCCGCGCCGACGCGGTCCGTGCCGTCCTCGAGGGCGGCACGCGGAAGGACCTCGTGGCGCTGGTCCGCCTCCTCGAGCGGGGCGAGGTCCGCCGCTCCGTGGGCGACCGCGTCGACCGCCTCGTCGGCGAGCTCCACGAGCTCTACCTCGACGCGCCGGACCGCTCCGCGTGGGACTGGCTCGATCCGCCGTCGCCGCTGTCCGCGGAGCGGATCCAGTCCCTCGTGGACCAGGCGGCGACCGTGGAGGCCCCGCGGACCGCGAGCGGCAAGCCCCACCGCGGCTGGGCGAAAGGCCTGGCGGAAGCGGC
>CAZQQP010000041.1:1758-22169 GCA_964595475.1 uncultured Planctomycetaceae bacterium
TGGGAGACCCTCGTGAGCAAGGGGCTGGGTCAGAAGCTCGCCGACGGCGAGACGCGCTACTCGGGCCAGGAGATCCCCGACCACGCCCGGGCGGTCTTCGCCCCTCTCGTCGCCCACGCGAAGGCCATCCTCCTCACCCAGCTCCGCGACCAGACGGCGGCCACCCACAATCTCCTCCACCGCTACGCCGGCGAGCACGAGCGACGCCTCCTCCGCCACCGCTGTCTCCGCTTCCGCGACGTCACCCGCACGCTCGCCGCGAGCCCGCCGGAGACGCTGGAGGCGCTGTACTACCGCCTCGACGCCCAGCTCCGCCACGTTCTCCTCGACGAGTTCCAGGACACCTCGCTCACCCAGTGGCAGGTCCTCCTCCCCATCGCCGAGGAGATCACCGCCCACCGGCCGGGCGACCGCACCTTCTTCTGCGTGGGCGACGTGAAGCAGGCCATCTACGGCTGGCGGGGCGGCGAGGCCGCCATCTTCGACACCCTCGACACGGCGCTCAACCGCACGCTGAGCTGGGACCGACGGAGCCGCAGCCACCGCTCCGCCCCACCGGTGATGGACACCGTCAACCGCGTCTTCTCGGGCGTCGCGCAGAATCCCGTCCTCGCGGATTACCCGGACGCGGTCGAGGAGTGGGCGGCGGACTTCGACCGCCACGAGACCGCGAAGGAGGACCTCCCCGGCTACTGCGAGCTGCGGACCACGCCGGCGCCGGAGGACGGCGACCGCCACGGCGCTCTGCTCCGCGAAGCGGCGGAGAGCGTCCACGCCCTCACGGAGCGAACGCCCGGCCGCTCCGTCGGCGTGCTCGTCCGGACCAACGAGGCCGTCGCCCGCACCATCTACGAGCTCCGCCGCCGCGGCGTCTTCGCGAGCGAGGAAGGCGGCAACCCGCTGACGGACTCGCCGGCGGTCTCCGCCGTCCTCAGCCTCCTCACCCTCGCGGACCACCCCGCGGACACCGCCGCCCGCTTCCACGTCGCCGCGTCGCCGGTCGGCGCCGTCGTCGGGCTCGCCCGCCGCGACGACGCGACGGCGATCCGCGTCGCGTCGGAGGTGCGTCGCCGCCTCGTCGTCGACGGTTACGGCGCGACGCTGTACCACTGGACCCGCCGCCTCGCCGCCCACTGCGACGAGCGCAACCTCCGCCGCCTCCTCCAGCTCGTCGAGCTCGGCCACGCCCACGACGCGACCGCCACGACGCGGACCCGCGACTTCGTCCAGACGGTCCAGCAACGCCGCGTGGACGACCCCACGTCCGCGCCGGTCCGGGTGATGACCGTCCACCAGGCGAAGGGGCTCCAGTTCGACACGGTGGTCCTCCCGGAGCTGGACAAGCCGCTCCTCACGGGTCGCCCGACGGCGCTGGTGGACCGCCCCGAACCCACGGCGCCGATCCGACGCGTGGTCCGCTACCCGAACCAGCGTCTCCGCGGGTGGCACCCCACCCTCGAGGAGATGCACCGTCAGCACCAGCGGCGGGCGGTCCACGACGCGATGAGCACGCTCTACGTCGCGATGACCCGCGCCGTCCACGCGCTGCACATGCTCGTCCTCCCGGACGGCCCGGAGAAAAACAGGGGGTCGAGGACCACTTTCGCCCGCATCGTCGAGCAGGCCCTCGCCGGCGGGTCCTCCGGCGACGCGTCGACGACGCTCTGGTGGACCGGCGACCCGTCGTGGGCGACGTCGCTTCCGGCGGCTCCGCCGCCGCAGCCGCCGCGAGAAGCTCCGCGCCTCCGGATGGGCCGCGCCCGCCGCCGGCGGCGGGTTCTCCCCCGTCGCACGCCGTCGGACCTCGTCGGCGGCGACCAGGTGAACCTCCGCAGCCGGCTCACCCTCGAGCCGGACCCGTCGCTCCAGGCCGGCTCCGTTCTCCACGCCTGGCTCCAGCGGCTCCGCTGGCTCGACGACGGCCTCCCCGACGAGGCGACCTGCCGCCGCGTCGCCCACGCGGAGGGCCTTCCCGACGGTCGCGTCGACGAGCTTCTCAACCGCCTCCACGCCATGCTCGACGCGACCGAGGTCGCCGCCGCCCTCCGCCGCAGCCGATACCCCGCCGACGCGGACGTGGACGTCCACGCGGAGCGACGCTTCGCGCTGCGGAAGGACGGCCGGCTCGTCCAAGGCACCATCGACCGCCTCGTCGTGGTAAAGCGACAGGGGAGCCCGCTCTCCGCGGAGGTCCTCGATTTCAAGACGGACCGCGCCGACGACGCGGACACCCTCGACCGGCTCACGGCCGACTACCGCCCCCAGGTGGACGCCTACCGCGACGCCGCGGCCGAGCTCACCGGCGTCGACCCCGCGGACGTCACCGCCCACCTCGTCTTCCTCCAGGCCGGCGCGGTCCGCCCGGTTCCCACCGGTCCGCCTTGGCCCTCCGCGCCCGCGGCCCAGAATGAGAGATTCCCGCGGCCATCCACGGCCGCAGACCCCCGGAAGCCGAAGGACGTTCCGATTCCGAGATCCCTCCCTTCCATCCTCCCGTGCGCCCTCGCCGTCGGGCTCCTCCCCGCCGCGGCGGCGGCCGAGTTGACATCCGACCAGCGGCAGCGGTTCGAGAAGCGGATCCGCCCCGTCCTCGCGGACCACTGCCACCGCTGCCACTCCGAGGCGGCCGAGGTGAAAGGCGGCCTCCGCCTCGACACCCGCAAGGGCACCCTGGCCGTTCTGACTCCGGGCTCCCCCGACGACAGCCCGCTTCTCGCCGTCCTCCGGAACGCCGACGCGGTCGACCACCCGCCCGTCGACGTGCCCGAGCCGCGGGTCCGCGAGGTCCGCGAGTGGATCGCCGACGGCGCGCCCGACCCACGAGGGAGGGAGGACGCCGCCGCGAGCTCCTCCGACCGGACGCTCTGGTCGCTCCGCCCCGTTCGTGATCCCTCCCCGCCGGAGGTGAACGACGAGGGGTGGCCCGCGACTCCCCTCGACCGCTTCGTCCTCGCCCGCCTCGAGGCGGAGGGCCTCGCCCCCGTCCGCGACGCGGACCCGTCCACGCTGCTCCGCCGCGTCTACTTCGACCTCGTCGGCCTGCCCCCGTCGCCGCGGGTGCAGCGTGCCTTCGAAGCGAACCCCTCCTTCGAGGCGTACGCCGCCCTGGTGGACCGCCTCCTCGCCTCGCCCCGCTTCGGCGAGCGGTGGGCGCGTCACTGGCTGGACGTCGCCCGCTACGCCGAGTCCAACGGCAAGAGCCGCGACGTACTCATGCCATGGGCGTGGCGCTACCGCGACTATGTCATCGAGAGCCTCAAGGAGGACAAGCCCTACGACCGCTTCCTCACGGAGCAGCTCGCGGGCGATCTCCTCCCCGCGGAGACGGTGGAAGCACGCGACGAGCAGCGGGTGGCCACCGGCTTCCTCGCCGTCGGCGCCAAGACCCTCGTCGGGCCGACCCAGCGAGTGGACCTCATCGACGAGCAGATCAACGCCACGGGCAAGGCGATGCTCGGGTTCACGGTCGGCTGCGCCCGCTGCCACGACCACAAGTTCGACCCGGTCCCCACGGAGGACTACTACCGCCTCGGCGGCATCTTCCGCTCCACCGCCACCCGCTTCGGCGGCGGCCTCGACAAGCCCAAGAACCAGGCGGAGAAGGCGGCCCGCCTCCTGGTCCTCGGCAAGAACAAAGAGCAGCGGGTGAAGAAGGTCCGCGCCCACCAGAAGAAGGTGGACAAGGCCAAGAAGCAGCGGAAGAAGCTGAAGAAGCAGCGGAAGAAGCTCAAGAAGAAGCTTCCCGACAACCCGGAGAAGGCCCTGAAGAAGATCCGGAAGCAGGACGGGGGCTCGGACAAGGGCTCGAACAAAAAGAAGGGGAAGAAGGCCGAGAAACGGAAGCGTCTCCGCAAGTACGCCCGCCTCACCGACAAGATCGAGAAGGCGAAGGCGAAGCTAAGCGCCTTGAAAAAGAAGGACGTCCCCGACCTCGCCTTCGCCGTCGGGGTGGAGGACGCCGACAAGATCCGCGGGATGAAGCTCCGCGTCGGCGGCGTCCACAATAAGCGGGGCGAGCGGATCGACCGCGGCTTCCTCCGCGCGGTCCCGCCCGAGGGGCCCGAGATCCCTTCCGATCAAAGCGGCCGCCTCGCCCTCGCTCGCTGGATCACGGACGAGGACAACCCCCTGACGGCGCGTGTGGCGGTCAACCGCATCTGGATGCACCTGATGGGCCGCGGTCTCGTGGCGAGCGTGGACAACTTCGGCCGCAGCGGCAAGACGCCCACCCACCCGAAGCTGCTCGATTTCCTCGCGACCCGCTTCATGGCGGACGGCTGGTCGATCAAGCGGCTCGTCCGCCGCATCGTCCTCTCCCGCACCTATCGCCTCTCCAACGCCCTCGACGAGAAGGCCCACGCCAAGGATCCGGACAACAAGCTCTACTGGCGGATGCGGCGCCGCCGTCTGGACGCGGAGGCCATCCGCGACGCGATGCTCGCGGCCGCCGGCGGCCTCGACCGGACCCCGCCGTCGTCCTCGCCCGTCGCGAAGATCGGCGTGGGCGAGGTCGGCCGCGGGATCAACAAGAAGCCGCTCCGGCGGTTCAACCCCCACCGCAGCGTCTACCTGCCCATCCTCCGCACGCGTCTTCCGGAGCTTCTCAAGGTCTTCGACTTTCCGGAGCCGAGCAACGTCCAGGGGCGGCGCAACGTCACGAACGTGCCCGCCCAATCGCTGTATCTCCTCAACGACGGCTTCGTCATCGGCCGGGCGAAGGCGCTCGCGCGGCGTCTCCGGTCGGCCGGGGACACGGCCCGCCGCATCGAGCTCGCCTACCGCCTCTGCTTCGCCCGCTCGCCGACCGCCGGCGAGCTCCGCCGCGCAAAGGCGTACCTCGCGGGGAAGTCCGGAAAGCCGACCGAGCGCTGGACCAGCTTCGCCCAGTCGCTGCTCGCCGCGGCCGAGTTTCGATACGTCGAGTAGACCGCCCTCGGGCGGAAAGCACAAGGGCCGACCCATGCACGGACTCACCCACTCGCCGCTCTCCCGCCGCACGCTCCTCCACCGGTCCACCTGCGGCCTGGGCACCGTCGCGCTGGCGTCGCTCTGTCAGGAGGCGGGCGCCGCCTACCGCAGCCCGCGGGCGCCGAAGGCACCCCACTTCCCGCCGCGGGCCAAGCGCGTCATCTTCCTCCACATGCGGGGCGGCCCCGCCCACATGGACACCTTCGACCGCAAGCCGCAGCTCAACGCCCGCGAGGGGAACAGCGGCCGCAACGACAACCGTCAGCTCGTCGGCACGCCGTGGAAGTGGCGCCGCCGCGGCGAGTCCGGCCTCTGGGTCTCGGACCTCCTCCCCAACATCGCGGAGCACGCGGACGACCTCTGTGTCCTCTCGGGCATGCACACGGAGATCTCCAACCACACGCCCGCCACGCTCTTCCTCCACACGGGCGCCTTCCAGTTCACCCGCCCCTCCGTCGGCTCCTGGGTGCTCTACGGCCTGGGCACACCCAATCAGAACCTTCCCGGCTTCATCTCCATCTGTCCGCCCGTCATCAACGGCGGGACGAAGAACTACGGCTCCGCCTTCCTCCCCGCGGTGTACCAGGGCACCTCCATCGGCAACATCAACCAGCCCGTGAAGAAGGCGAACGTGGAGAACATCGGCAACCCGCGCCTGTCAAAGCGAAAGCAACGCCGTCAGCTCGACTACATCCAGTCCCTCAACGAGAGCTACGCGTCGCAGTCCCCCGAGGACGACCGCCTCAACGGCGTCATCCAGTCCTACGAGCTCGCGTTCTCCATGCAGTCGGAGATGCCGGACCTGATGGACCTCTCCGACGAGCCCGAGTCGATCAAGGAGATGTACGGCATCGGCGACGGCGAGCGGAGCGACAACTACGGCCGCCAATGTCTCCTGGCGCGGCGCTTCGCGGAGGCGGGCGTCCGCTTCATCGAGTGCTCCGACGAGTTCTGGGACCAGCACAACAACCTCAAGAAGGGCCACGAGCGCCGCGCCGCCGCGACGGACCGTCCCGTCGCCGCGCTGCTCAAGGACCTCAAGCAGCGGGGCATGCTCGAGGACACGCTGGTCCTCTGGGGCGGCGAGTTCGGCCGCACGCCGGACACGGGCCGCGACCACACGGACGGCCGCGACCACAACGCCAACGGCTACACCATGTTCATGGCGGGCGGCGGCATCCGCGGCGGCTACAAGTATGGGGCGACGGACGAGCTCGGCTACGAGGCGGTGGAGGGCAAGTTCCACACCCACGACATGCACGCCACGCTGCTCCACCAGCTCGGCCTCGACCACAAGGAGCTCACCTACCGCTACGCGGGCCGCGACTTCCGCCTGACGGACGTCCACGGCCACGTGCCGAGCGAGATCATCGCCTGATGGAGGAGGGCAAGGTAAGGAGGCGGAAAAGAATAAGTTGAGCCTATTCATCGGTGCCAAGGCGAAAGTCGGCTTCCGCCTTGGCACCGATGAGACGGCGGAGCCGATATCGAGCAAGCGCAACGTCCGTAAATGCCCGGAGCTGTGGCCGGCGGGACATCGCAAATGGCTCGAGGCCCACGCCAAAGCAAGGAGGCTTCCCGCTCCTCGCTTTGGCGTATAGGCTCAACTTATTCTTTTCCGCCTCCTTGTTCTGCCGTTCACACGGACAAGGCCGCCGACGGCCTTGTCCGTGCCACCCGAGCCAGGGCGACGCTAGGCGAGGCCTCTGCTCACTTCACGGCGTTGGGTGGCACGGGCAAGCCCGTCCGCGGGCTTGCCCGTGCGGCCGGCCTCTCCACGGGCTGCGCGGCACGCCCCGAGCCATATTCGCTCGAGTGACAACAGGGAGTCCGTTCACGGTATGGAGTGCCGTGATTCCGACACCGCGCTTCCGGCGAGAGTGTGGCAACGGCCGAACGAAGCGCACGGCGGCCCGGCATTGCCCCGGCAGGCCGTCGATGCCACAATCGGAGCGTACGGGCGGGCGGCTCCGGACCGCTCGCCGGTGAAGTTCCCACCCTCCGAGACGAGAGTATTGCGATGCGAGCCGTTTCCGCGCTGACGACGCTTCTCCTGCTGACCGTCTCCGCCCATGCGGCCGAGCAGCGGCCCAACATCATCTTCATGTTCTCCGACGACCACGCGGCCCAGGCGATCGGGGCGTATCGCGAGGCCCTCGACTACGGGCTGAAGCTGGAGCACACCCCCACGCCCCACATCGACCGCCTCGCCCGACAGGGCATGCGGTTCGACAACGCCTTCGTCACCAATTCCATCTGCAAGCCCTCCCGCGCCGCCGTCCTCACGGGCCAGTTCGGCCACCTCAACGGCATGAAGGACAATCAGAATCCCCGCTTCGACAACAGCAACCTCACCTACGCCGAGCTCCTCCAGAAGGCCGGCTACCAGACGGCGGTCTTCGGCAAGTGGCACCTCGGCGTGGAGCCCGAGGGCTTCGACTACTACGACGTCCTCCGCGGCCAGGGCCCCTACTACAACCCCACCATGCGGACCCCCGACGGCCGGAAGAAGCGAAAGGGCCACACCAGCGAGATCATCACGGAGCGCACCCTCCGCTGGCTCAAGAAGCAGCGAAACCACGACGAGCCCTTCATGGTCATGTACCAGCACAAGGCGCCCCACCGCAACTGGGTGCCGGGCCCGAAGCACCTCGCCGACTACCGCGGCCGCGACGTGCCCGAGCCGGAGACGCTCTTCTACGACTACTCCGGCCTCGCGTCCCCCGCCCACAACCAGGACATGGAGATCGCCACCACGATGGGGTGGGGCTGGGACCTCATGGTGCCCAAGAGCCCGAAGACCGGCGAGACCAGCGCCCGGTGGAAGCAGGTGGTCAACCGCAACAGCCTGACCGACAGCCAGCTCCAGCGGCTCACCGAGGCGTACCGCCCCGCGAACGAGCGGTTGTACAAGCGCTACGGCGACATGAGCGAGAAGGAGCGTCTCCGCTGGCGCTACCAACGCTACATCAAGAACTACCTCCGCGTGATCCGCGGCGTGGACGACGGCGTGGGCCGGCTGCTGGCCTACCTCGAGCGGACGGGCCTCGACGAGAACACCATCGTGATCTACACCTCGGACCAGGGCTTTTTCCTCGGGGAGAACGGCTGGTTCGACAAGCGGTGGATGTACGAGGAGTCCTTCCGCACGCCGCTCATCGTCCGCTGGCCGGGCGTGGTGGACGCGGGCTCCACCAACGACGACCTCGTCCAGAACATCGACTTCGGCCCGACCATGCTGGAGATGGCCGGCGTGGACGTCCCGGACCGCATGCAGGGCCGCTCGCTGGTTCCGCTGCTCCGGGGAGAGACCCCCTCCGACTGGCGCGACGCGCTGTACTACCAGTACTTCGAGTATCCGGCGGTCCACAGCGTGCGACGGCATTACGGCATCCGGACCAAGCGCTACAAGCTCATCCACTACTTCCGCGAGGGGGAGTGGGAGCTGTTCGACCTGAAGAAGGATCCGAAGGAGCTGAACAGCGTCTACGACGATCCGGAGTACGCCGACGTCCGTCGCCGGCTCAAGAAGCGGCTCGACCAGCTCCAGAAGAAGTACGAGGTGCCCGACAAGCTCGTCAGCGCCGACGCGGAGTGAGCCGCCGCGGCGCCGGACTCCCGAGCCGGCTCCCGGCGGACAAGGGAGCGTGGAACGCGCCACGCTGACGATGAGTCCTCCTGGGGTCTCTGCCATGAGGACGACCGGGACACGCGACGACGACGTGGCCGCGCTGCTGGCGCGTGTTCGAAAGTGTCGGAACACCCGCCTGCGAGACGTCGTCAACGATGCGTTGCGGCGGGGGCTGGCGTTGCTCGACAGGCCGTCCTCGTCTTGAGAACATGGACGATGTGGCGGACGTGCTCGCGCATGCGGAGGACGAGGACCGCGGCTGACCCTCCTCGAGTCGCGTGAGCTCCATAGCTCGGCCGGAGTCCCGAAGGTCCCCGGGTTCGGGCGGGGCTCGCCGCGGGCGCGTCGCACGACGAGGGACCCCGCCGGATCGACCCGTCGCCGGTCCGGCTGTTACCATGAGAACCATGTCCACGTCCCACGCCAGTCAACTCATTGACCGGGTCCGGCGGCGGCTGCGGGTCGCCACCGTCGCCGAGACGGGCCTCCGCGTCGCGGCCTCGCTCGCGGCGGTCTGGCTCGCGGTTTTCCTCGCGGGCCGTCTCCTCGGCTTGGCGATCCCCTGGTGGGCGGAGCTTCCCCTGCTCGCGGCGATCCCCTTCGTCGCGGCCGCCGTCGCGTGGCTCGTCGCCGCCCGGCCGACGGACCAGCTCGCCGCCCGCCGCGTGGACGCCGCCGCGGGGACGGACGACCTCTTCCTGACGGTGGCGACCCTGGACCCCGCTGCGGGCGGCTACAAGCCGCTGGTCCAAGGGGAAGCGGAGGGCCGTGCGGCGGAGCTCAGCCCCCGCCGCGTCGCGCCGTTCCGCGGCCACCGCAAGGGGCTCGCGGCATTCGCTGTCGCGGCGGTCCTCCTCGCGGGCTGGTGGGGCCTTCCCCGCCTCGACCCCCTCGGCGTCCGCGCCGACCGACAGCAGGTCGCCAAGAAGCAGGAGAAGCTGAAGGAGCTCGAGAAGGCGACCGCGATGCGTGCGGAGGTCCTCAAGGACAAGGACCGCTCCTCCTCGAAGCAGGTGGACCGGGCCATCAAGGACCTGAAGAAGACCTTCCGCAATCTCGACCCGAACCAGCGCAAGAAGAACCGCCGCCGTCTGAAGGAGCAACGCAAGCGGCTGGGCAAGCTGTGGAAGAAGACGCGAAACGAGAAGCTGAAGAAGGCCCTCGACCGCCGCTCCACGGACCAGCGCTTCGGCGCGAGCTCCAAGGTCCGCAAGCTCAAGCAGGATGTGCTCGAGGGGAAGACCGCCTCCGTGGAGAAGGAGGTGAAGGCGATCAAGAAGAAGGCCAAGGCGCTCGCCCGGACGGAGGACGCCGCCAAGCGGAAGAAGCTACGCCGCCAGATCCAGCAGCGCCTCGACAGGCTCTCGGAGCTGTCCAAGAAGCTCGGCCAGTCGTCGCTCTCCGCCGCGGTGGCCCGGGCCAAGAAGCAGCTCCAGCTCTCCAAGACGAAGGGGCTGTCAACGGAGGCGTTGAAGGCGATGCGGAAGTCGGTGAAGCTGAGCGCCGCGGAGCTGAAGAACCTCGCTCAGGCGATGAAGGACCTCAAGTCGCTCGAGAAGGCCATGAAGGCCGCCCGCCTCGCGAAGCGAGCGAACAAGAGCGGGTCGTTGAAGGGCCGCCTCGCCGAGGCCAAGAGCCTCGAGGAGTACCGAAAGCTGTATCGAAAGATGGCCGCGAAGAAGACGGTTTGTCCCGCCTGCCAGGGCAGCGGCAAGAACAAGAAGGGAAAGCCCTGCGCCATGTGCCAGGGCGCGGGTCGGCTCGCGGCCGGTGCCGGTGGGGCCGGCCGTGGGATGGGCGGACCCGGCCGCGGCGCCGGTGGAAAGGCTCCGGAGGCGCCCGACACCTCGACGGAGCTCCAGAAGGAGCGCTCCCCGACGAAGGCGACCGCGGGGAAGATGCTCCTGAGCTGGAAGGAGGAGGGCATGGGGAAGAAGGGGGAGGCGAAGAAGAACTATCAGGAAGCGGTGAAGAAGGTCAAGCAGCGGGCCCGCTCCGCCCTTCGCGGCGAGAAGGTGCCCGCGGGCTACGAGAAGTCGGTGAAGGGCTACTTCGACACGCTCGAGCCGTCCGAGACCACGCCCCCGAGCAATGAGTCACCCTAAGGCGAAGCTTCCGGCCCTCCTCGCCGTGGTGGGCAGCGTGTTTCTTTTCTCGGGCTGCGGCGGCGACGAAAAGCCGTCGCTGGTGGTCTACTGCGCCCACGACGCGGTCTACTCGAAGAAGATCCTCGATCGCTTCGAGGAGGAGACGGGCATCGCCGTCGCCGCCAAGTTCGACACGGAGGCGACCAAGAGCCTCGCCCTGGTCGAGCAGCTCATCGACGAGAAGGCCCACCCCCGCTGCGACGTCTTCTGGAACAACGAGCTGCTCGGCACGCTCCGCCTCGAGGAGAAGGGGGTCCTCGCCAAGTACAAGGGCGACGGCTACAAGCGCATCCCGGACCGCTTCAAGGACCCCGAAGGCCACTGGACGGGCTTCGGCGCCCGGCTCCGTGTCTACATCGTCAACACGAACAAGATGGCGGCGACGCAAAAGGCGGTGGAGAAGGCCCTTCAGGGGGACCTCAGCCGCTTCGCGATCGCCAAGCCGCTCTACGGCACCACGCGAACCCACTACACGGTGCTCTGGGATCTCAAGGGGCCCAAGGGCCTCAAGCGCTTGCATCGTGCCTGGCGGAAACGGGGCGTCCGCGAGGTGACGGGCAACGCCCAGACGAAGGACCTCGTCGCGGCGGGCGAGTGCGCCCTGGCGTGGACCGACAGCAGCGACTACTTCCTCGCGGCGGACGCGGGCAAGCCGGTTGACATGGTGCCGGTCCGCGTCGGCGAGAAGGGCCAAACCATCTGCATTCCGAACACCGCGGCGATGATCAAGGGGACGGACCAACCCGCCGCGGCGAAGAAGCTAATCGACTTCCTCCTCTCCCGGAAGATCGAGCTGGCGCTCGCCAAGGGGAAGGCGGGGCAGATCCCCCTCGGCCCGATCGACGAGAAGAAGCTCCCCGAGGCCGTCCGTCGCCTCAAGAAGTGGGTGGACGACGGCTATCCGCTCACCGGGATGGACGAGGCCCGCCGCGCCTGTCTCAAGTGGCTGAAGGCGGAGTACGCCGGTTGATCGCCGAGACCGGCGTGACAGCGGCCCGGTCGGCCGCGGTCGCGGGCGTAGGGCTTCTCCTCGCGGCCGCCCTCCATCGGATGCTCACCACCCTCGGCCCCCCGCCCCGTCGCGTCGCGTGGGGCGCGCTCCTCGTTCCCTTCCTCACCCCGCCGCTGCTCGCGGGCTACGGCTACGCGAACTTCTCGCTGACGCTCGTCCACCATCCGCTGGGGAACGAGACGCTGTACGGCCTGCTCCTCCTCCAGCGGGCGGTGCCTCTCATGGTCCTGGTCCTCCACTTCTCCCCGCCGCCGCCGGTCAGCCGCGAGGCCCTCCACTGTCACCGCCTCGCGGGCCGCAAGAGCCTCCGCGGTCGCCTGCAAGCGGCGAGCCTGTGGGCCCGCGGCCCGGGGCGTGCCCTCCTCGCGGCCGTCGGCGCGGGCTTCCTGCTCACCTTCCAGGACTTCCAGCTCGCCTCCATCCTGGACACGGGCCGGAGCATCGACGCGTGGACCGTGGCGCTGTTCGACGCCCAGGCGGGCGGCCTCCCGCTGCCGGCGTCGCTGCGGCGAGCGGCGGTTCCGCTGGCGATCGAGGCGGCGACGGCCGTATCGCTCGTCATCCTCCTGATGACGTCGGGGCGTCGCCCGTCCCCCGAGCCCCCACGTCCCTCCACGGTGCGTCCGCTCGTGCGTTGGCTCCTCCGACTCGGCGGCGGCCTCTACCTCGCCGCCACGGCGGGCATGGGGCTTCTCGTCCCCGCGGCCCTCGTCCTCCGCCAGACCCTCCGGGGCATGGGTCGGCTCGTGACCAACCCCGAGTTCCTCGACCCCGTCGCCGCGAGCCTCTTCTTCGCGGGCGTCGCCGCGGCGGTCGCCTGGCTGGCCGCCCGCGTCGCGCTGGGCCCCGCGGAGAAGACCCGCCACCGCGTGGGGCGGATCACTTTGGTCGCCGCGGCGTGCCTTCCCGGCCTCCTGGGCACCCTCCTCCTCGGCCTCACCACGCAGGCGCTGTTTCAGCGGCCGCCCTTCGTCGCCGCCTACGACACGGCCGTCCCGCTCCTCCTCGCCCTGGTCGTCTGGTTGTTTCCCCTCGCCGTGCTCTTGCACCTCGTCCTCCGCGCCGTCCGTCCCGCGGAGCCCCTCCATCTCGCCCGCCTCCTGTCGAGGGCTGCGGACCCCCGCCGCCGGTGGGGCGTCCGCCTCCGCTGGGACCTCCACGGCGCCGGACAGTTCTGGGCGGCGTTCATCCTCTTCTACTGGGCCTACTTTGAGATCGCCGCGATGTCGCTGCTGCACCCGGTCCGCCCGATGCCCGTCTCCACGCCCGTCTCCGTCCGCTTGTACAATCTCATGCACTACGGACAGAGCGAGGTGCTCTCCGCGATGGTGGTCGTCGCGACCCTCGTCCCGGTGGTCCTCGCCCTGGTCGCTCGGCCGCTCGTCGGCGTGACCCTCCGTTGGTTCGCCCATGTCTGAGGCCCTCTGGCAACTCCGGGATGTCCGCGTCGCCGGCGAGCCCCATGTGCGGCTCGCCGCGGACGGGCCCATCCCGCCGGGACGCACGGCGGTCATCGGCTTCTCGGGCGCGGGGAAGACCACGCTGTTGAACCTCCTCGTCGGCTTCGAGCGGCCGGACCGCGGAACGGCCGACGGTCCCTTCGTTTCCGCGGACCGCCTCCCGATGTATTGGGTTCCGCAGCAGCACGGGCTGTGGCCCCACCTCACGGTCCGCGACCACCTTCGCACCGTGGCGGAGACGCCGCCACGCGGCGATAACCCCGACGGGTGCGCTTCCCTCGTCGACCGCCTCCTCACGGACCTCGACCTCGAGGGGCGGGCGGACGCCCGTCCCGCGGGCCTCTCCGTCGGCGAGCGTGCCCGCGTCTCGGTGGCCCGGGCGCTCGCCGCCCGTCCCGCCGTCGTCGTCATGGACGAGCCGCTCGCCCACGTCGACCCCGCCCGCGCCGGCCGCTACTGGTCCGCGATCCGCGGCGAGCTGGAGGCGGCGGGAAGCTCGCTCGTGTTCGCCACGCACGCGCCGGAGACCGTCCTCGCGGAGGCGGAAAACGTGGTCTGTCTGCGTGACGGCGAGGTGGTCTTCACCGGCGCCGTCGCCGACGCCTACTGGAATCCGCCCACGCCCGCCGTCGCGGCGTGTCTGGGGCGGACCAACTGGCTGGAGCCGGCGGAGGCGCGGATCTGGGTGGACGGCGAGCCGTCCACTCCGTGTTGCCGCCCGGAGCAGCTGGAGGTGAGCCCCGCCGCGGACGGTCCCCTCCTCGTCCGCTCCACCCGCCACGGCGGCGCCGTCGGCGAGTCCGTCCTCGAGCACGGGGCGACGGGACGGCGGCGGGTGTTCACCCACCGGCCGGCGAGGACGCTCGCCGCCGGTCAGCGGGTCACGCTCCGCCTGTGTGCCGCTTTGCTCCTGATGTCCCTCCTCGCCGCGTGCGGCTCACAAGCGGCCGACGCCAGGCTGCCCGTCCGCGCGGTGCGCACCTGGTCCGTGCCCACGGAGGGCGCCAAGCTGCCGGCGCCGCGGGCCGTCACCTTCGGCGAGGGGGGGAAGGCGTACGCCCTCGACACGGCGGGCCGCGTGCTCGTCGTCGACGCCGGCGGCGAGCTCCTCCGCTCCTGGCAAATGCCCAAGCACAAAGTGGGGACGGCCGAGGGCATCTGTCAGCTCGCGGACGGCCGCCTCGCCGTCGCGGACACGCACTACAGCCGCGTGGTGATCTTCCGTCCCGACGGGACGGTAGCAGATACCTTCGGCCAGAAGGGCGAGGGTCCCGGCGAGTTCATCTACCCGGTCGGCGTCGCCCAGGACGCCGCGGGCATGCTCTACGTCTGCGAGTACGGCTCCAACGATCGCGTCCAGAAGTTCCGCCCCGACGGCACGTTCGTCGCGAGCTTCGGCACGTTCGGGACCGGCCCCGACCAGTTCCAGCGGCCGAGCGGCATGGCGGTGGTGGCGGGCAAGCTCTACGTCGCGGACGCGCTCAACGGCCGCATCCAGGTCTTCTCCACGGAAGGGGAGCACCTGACCGTGCTCGGCGGGGAGGACCCTCCCACGCTGGACCTCCCCTACGACCTCGCGGCGGCGGGCGGGCGGCTCTACGTCGTGGAGTACGGCGCCGGCCGCCTCACGGCGCTGACGCGGTCGGGTCGCGTGGTCGGCCGCTGGGGACGACGGGGACGCGGCCCCCGCTCCATGTCCACGCCCTGGGGTCTCGCGGTGTCGACGGAAGGCGACGGCACCCGCCTCCTCATCGCCGACACGGGCAACCGGCGCATTCTGGAGGTCGGGCTGTGATGGGCCGCCTTCTCCGAGCGCTGCTCCCGCCGCCCCGCCGGCCCGTCACGCTCGCCGCCGTGGCGCCGCTGGTCGTCTTCCTCGTGGTCTGGCTCGCGGGCTGTCTGATCGCGTCGGCGATGGGGGTGGTCACCTTCGCGTCGCCGTGGGCCTTCTCCCTCCTTGCCCTCGCCCCGTGGGTCTGGTGGCTGTCGTTCGCGGGTTCCGGCGGCCTGGGTGGCGGGCGGGCCGTGGTCGCTCTCCTCGTCCGGCTCACGCTCCTCGCCCTCCTCGCGACGGCGCTCGCGGAGCCCCGTGCCGTCCGCGCCAACGAGGACATGTCCATGGTCTACGTCCTCGACATCTCCGGCTCCATCGGGCCGGACGCGGAGAAGCGGGGCCTCAAGTTCGTGACGAGGACGGTCAACGGCAAGCCCTCCGACGACGCGGCGGGCCTGGTCGTCGCGGCGCGGAAGGCGGCGGTGGAGCTTCCCCCGGCGAGGTCCTTCCCCTTCGAGGCGATCAACGCGGAGGTCGACCCCAGCGCCACGGACCTCGAGAAGGCGCTGTCCGTCGCGTCCGCCGTCATCGACAAGGATCGCGTCGGCCGCGTGGTCCTCATCAGCGACGGCGTGGAGACCAAGGGCAACGTGGAGCGCGCCGTGGACGACCTCGTCCGCCGGAACATCGGTGTGGACGTGCTCCCGGTGGAGTACGCCTACGACCACGAGGTGTGGCTGGAGAGCCTGGAGCTGCCCCGTCAGGTGAAGGTGGGCGAGCCCTACGAGGCCTCCGTGGTCCTCTCCGCCCTGAGCGAGGGGGAGGGCACGCTCGTCCTCAAGGAGAACGGCGAGCCCATCTACAAGAAGAAGGTCAGCTACGCCGCGGGGAAGAACCGCTACACGCTTCCCATCCGCGTGCGGCAGCCGGGCTATTACGAGTACGAGGCGTCCATCCGCGTGCCCTCCTCCCGCGACAACTGGTCGAAGAACAACCTCGCGGTCAGCGACCTCTACCTCGCGGGCAAGGGGCGTGTGCTGCTGGTCACGGACCCCAACGGCGACGCCCGCGACTGGCGGCGGATGAAGCAGGCCCTCGAGGCGGCGGACCGTACCGTGGTCGTGCGTCCGGCGAGCCAGCTCCCCCGCAACGCCCGCGCCCTCCGTCCTTACGACGCCGTGGCCTTCGTCAACGTGCCCGCCAACGCCTTCGACCCGCCGCAGCTCCAGGCGGTCCACGACGCGGTCTACGACCTCGGCGTCGGCTTCCTCATGGTGGGCGGCGACAACAGCTTCGGCCCCGGCGGCTACCGCCGCACCGCAGTGGCGAAGGCCCTCCCCGTCCAGATGGACGTCTCCCAGCGGAAGGTCATGCCGAAGTCCGCGCTCGCCATCAGCCTCCACACCACGGAGTTCCGCAAGGGAAACACCTGGGGCAAGCGCATCACCAAGCGCGCCGTCAAGGTCCTCGGCAGCCGTGACGAGGTGGGGGCCATGGCGTATCAGCGGGGGCAGGAGAAGTGGATCTTCCGGATGACGCCGGCGGGTCAGTACGAGAAGCTCGCCCGGAAAATCAACAAGGCCGTCATCGGCGACATGCCCAGCTTCGGGACGACCATGCGAATGGGGCTGAAGGCCCTCAACGCGACGGACGCCGCCAACAAGCACATGGTCATCATCTCCGACGGCGACCCCTCGCCGCCGACGCCCCAGCTGCTCCAGAGGTTTCGCCAGTCGAGCGTGACCGTCTCCACGGTGGAGGTCTTCCCTCACGGCGGCAAGCCGACAGGCGTGATGGAGAAGATCGCCAGCGCCACGGGCGGGCGGTACTACTACCCGAAACGCGCCGACCAGCTCCCGTCCATCTTCATCAAGGAGGCGAAGACGCTTCGCCGGAAGATGATCCAGAACCGCACCGTGCAGCCTCGCCAGGACTTTCCTTCGCCCGTCCTCAAGGGAATCGACACGCTTCCCGCCCTTCGCGGCTTCGTCCTGACCATGGCGGAGGACCGCGCCCGAACGGTCCTCACGGCCCCGCCGGCGAAGGGGAAGGGCGCCCCGTCTCCCTTGCTGGCGACCTGGGAGTACGGCCTGGGCCAGGCGGCGGCGTTCACGTCGGACCTCGCCCCCAACTGGGCGGCGGAGTGGACGCAGTGGGAGGGCTACCGCAGCTTCGTCAACCAGCTGTTCGAGCGGATCAGCCGGAAGAAGGGCTCGGGCGACCTCCGGGTCCGAGCGCGGGCCGAGGGCGAGAAGGGGCTGATCGTGGTGGAGGACACCAGCGAGAAGTCGCCTTTCCTCCGCCCGCGGGCCAAGGTGGAGCCGCCGCGGGGACAGGAGAAGACGGTCACGCTGAAGCAGGTGGGGCCCCGCATGTACGAGGGGCGCTTCCCCCTCTCGGGCGACGGCCGCTACCGGGTGACCGTCGTCGGACGACGCGACGGCGAAAAGGTCCGCGGCCACGGTGGCTTCGTCGTGCCGTATTCCCGCGAGTATCAGCGCTTCGAGGCGGACCCGATCACGCTGAAGCGCATCGCGGAGCGCACCGGCGGGCGTGTCCTCACCGGCGACGAGACGGGCGAAGCGCTGTTCGGCGTGGACCGACAGCCCCAGATGAGCACGCGCTCCATCGTGGACTGGTTTCTCCTGGTTCTCGCCTGTCTCGTTCCGCTGGACGTGGCGGTCCGTCGCGTGCAGGTGGAGCCCCGCGTGCTCCTCGAGCGGCTCGGCCTCCGCCGCTCGGATACGTCGACCACGGAGACCATGGGCACGCTCCTCCAGCGAAAGCAGGCGACGGCCGACGCGATGCGTCCCGCGGAAGCGGAACGGTCCCGCGGAACGGTGGAAGAGGTCGAACCCACCCGTCGTCCGTCCACGGCCGAGCGAAGCGACGAAACGAGCGAGGAGAGCGAGCCGAGCCGCGAGGAGGGAAGCGGGTCGACCACGGAGGAGCTGCTCAAGGTGAAGCGTCGCCACCAACAGCGCGACGAGTGACGTGGGACAAGCGTTCCCGCGGAGGGATCCGCTCGGGAGCTCGCTTGTCCGGTCCCGGTCTGCGAGTCCTCCGGGCAGCGTCTGGGTGGAGCCATGGTAAAAGGATCCGGTGGACAACCAGTCACCCCGCTCATCTCCGCCCCCCACAGCGCGGGCGCCCAAAACGCCTGCCCGATCGGGCATTTGCGTGGTCAATTCTGCCAAGCTATAGATAGCAGAGCGTGGGGTCCGTCGTGATTTCGGGTGGTTGGACATGCGAGCCCGGGCCATTTTCGCCATGCCGCGTTGCTGGAGCCATGTGGATGGGGGTACGGCAGAACCAGACGGTCTCCGAAGAAGCGTCCGGGCCCGAATCGGCCACGGACACTGTTGCGTACGGAGGGAATCCCGAGCACAAGCGCGACCCTGGGGACTTCGAGTTGACCCCGCCGTCGAAGCCCCGTCCCGACAAGAGCCTGTGCGACGGTGCACAAGTCTTCGATCGAGCGACCGCGACGGCGCTTCTGAAAAAGGGGGTCCGCATGGGGCTCGTGAGCAGACGGTGGACCGGCTCTTATCCGCAAAACGTCTGGTCAGTGACGGACGACGGCGAACCGCTAGAAGCCCAATTGGAGAACCGCGAGCAGGGCGTCTACCACGGATATCCCATGCCACCCAACGATCCGTTCCGTGAAGCCGTACTGCAGCTGGCTGCTGATGATGGATGAGTCCCTCCAAATCGAGTTTGATCCGCTTCATGGAGAGCGGGGGACGGACGTCGAGCGCGCGACTCTGGCGGACATTCGCATCCACTTCGCGGGACGGAGCGCTACGGAGATCGTAGACCTTCGTGCGAGGTGTACCCGCGGAAGCGTGCGTGCGTCGGCTTACCACCTCGCGCATTGGCTCACGGCGAATTGGTGGCGGCTTCGCTGGGAGCCCGAAGGCCAAGGGACCGATTGGCGTCTGAGCCACGAACTGGGAGCGGTGGGGGGCGGATACGTCTGGCCTGCCCTGACGCTGATCAGCGACGGAGCGACCGTCCTGGCGCGGTCGCGGCCCACCGAGCAGGTTCCTTCCGCGCCCATCCGATATCTGAGCCATTTCGACCTCCGGATCCCGGGCGAGGCGTTCGAGCACGCGGTCGACGCCTTCGTCGAGAACGTCCTGGAGCGTCTCGAACAGCAAGGCTTGCGGGATCACGAGCTCGGGGAGCTCTGGGGGGAGCTGAGCAAAGAACGAGGTGATGCGGCGTCTGCCGAAGCACGGAAACTCGAGGCCCTCCTTGGTTATGATCCTGATGAAGCGCCACAGGCCTGGCTCCAGAGCCTCAGACGAGAGGCCGAGGAATACGGCACAGCGGCGGTAGAGGAAATGGCCGCCGCGGCGAAAGCGCGTGTGGCGAGGGCGTTGAGCCTCGTCCGCAACGAGCTTCAGCCCCACGCGAAGACGAGCACCGTTCCTGACACCCAGGCCCTTCGGCAATGTCTTGCTAAAGACACAGAAGCCGGTCAGCTTCCATGGCAGAGGGCGGCTCGTTTGGCGGCAATTGTCCGGGACACTTGGAAGTTAGAACCCGGGCCGATTTCGAACCGAATACTCGAGGAACTTTTCGACCTCGGTCGTGACGCGCTCGAGACGTCAACCGCCAGAGGTCCGCACGAGCCAATCGGTGCCGCTGCGTTCCGCAATGGCGACCCGAGCCGGATCGACCTCTGCTTACCCCGGAGGCATTCAACCGGCCGCCGATTCGCATTGGCACGGCTGGTCGGGGATCACATCCACGCGGGAACACATGACAGGCTTCTCCCGGCGACGCGATCCAAGACGGCGCGACAGAAATTCCAGCGCGCTTTCGCACAGGAGCTTCTGTGCCCGTTCGACGCGCTGCGATGGTTTCTCGGGACGGAGGATCCGGACGAAGACGCCATCGACGAAGCCGCCGAGCATTTCGAGGTTTCCCCCCTCCTCGTCAAAACAGCCCTCGTGAATCGCGGGGTCCTTCCTCGCGATGCGCTTCCGGAGTGACGGGAACAGCAGTGCAAGAGACCGGGCGAGCGCGTCCTATTGCGACGATCGGCGCGGTTCGGGAGGGGCTGGGCATCCCTCGGCCCTGATGAAGTCAGCGGCGGCGGGGCTCAGCGCGGCATCGCCCGCGCTCCTTCCACGTCTGGCGCCGGCACCGTCGCCGTGAGCGTCGGTCGTAAGCGTCGTCGGTTTTGCCTCGCGCCGACTACACTCGCGACTACGTGCACGCCGACGCTTCTGGACTCCCCAACGTCGTCGGGAGTGTCGGTCGTGTTTTCCCAGGATCTCGAAACGTGGCCGGACCAGTGGATGCAGATGGTGCTCCTTCAGATCCTCGAGATCCATCCCCTGCGTCCAGTGGTCCGGATAAGTAGGCGGAAAAGAATAAGTTGAGCCTATTCATCGGTGCCAAGGCGGAA
>CAZQQP010000042.1:0-12562 GCA_964595475.1 uncultured Planctomycetaceae bacterium
GGTGCGGAGGAAGCCCGCGACCTCGGAGCCGTGGGGCACGGTCTGACCCTTTTTCATCCCCGGCAAGGCGGCTTTCAGGTCGTCCGCGTGGCATTGTCGGCAATGCTTGTCGAACTGGATGGGACGCATGTATCGGCCGGCCTCGCCGGTCTCGTGGCAGGCGGCGCAGGTGAGCACCCGCTGGCCGTCCTCGGTCTCGCGGACCGGAAAGGCGTCCGTGGAGCCGTGGCGGTCCTTCCAGCGGCCCTCCCACTGGTCGATGTCCTTCTGCATCGACTTGTAGGTCGGGTCGAGGTGCTTCTGATGCTCGAACCGAATCTTCGCCGTGTCGATCCGCTCCCCCTCCAGGACCTGCCAGTCGGGGTGGCCGCTGGCGAAGCCCGTGATCTCGTCGGCGACCTGGGGCTTCAGCGGCGGCTTCACACCCGGTGCCGCCGGCGACTCGATGCTGACGCGATGGGCCGCCACCTGCGGCGCCGCCGACTCCCGTCGCCAGGGGTCGAGGTTCCGGTGACACCGCGTGCACGCGTGATCGTCGACGCGACTCAGGTCGTGGGAAGCGCCGTGGTGCTCGGTGTGGCAAGCGGTGCAGTTCCGCGCCATCGGCACCTTCCCGAGGCGGCTGCTCACACGCATCATCTGCCCGAGCGTCTTGGCTCTGGCGCGGGTCGGATGGTGTGCCTCGGCGACGTGGCACTGGAGACAGGCCGTGTCGGTCACGGGGCGGACCACGCCCGACCCGTCGGGCTGACGCTGATGGCAGACGGCGCAGTGCGTGGCCTCCGTGGTCAGCCCCTCCGCCGCGAGACGGTGGCTCTTGCTCAGCGTGCCCGGGGAGAGATAGCCCATGCCCGAGGGCGTCCCGAGGAGCCAGGCGAGCGCCCCGATGCTCAGGATGGCACACGCCACCGACAGCCGCCCCCGCTTGGCGCGGAGGCTCAGCCGCGGCTGGCAGACGGGATGCTGCGGCTCCGGCCGACAGCAGCTTCCGTCGGGGAGCGGCCCGTGTTCACAGGGGCCGCCGAACGGCTTGGGCCGGGTGCAGTAGAAGCGATCGGGGCTCTCCTCCCGCCGGGGATCTCCCCGCCGGGGCGTGCAGACGCTCTCGGCGTCGTTCGGGCAGCGTCCCTTCCCGTCCGGGCCGAGCGGACAGGGGTTGCCCTCCGCGAGCCGACCGCAGACCCACTTCTGATTGGGTCGCTCGTAGCCGCTCTCGCGATAGCCGAAGGATTGGAGGCGAACCGTCAAGCCGCCCTCCCGACGAACGTGTGAGCCACCACGGCGTGCACCCCCATGAAGACGATCAGCGCGTAGGTCAGCGGAATGTGGACGAAGAGCCAACCCTTGAGCACGCCCTGGAGGGCGTGCTGGGCGTCGAGGTTGTCCTTGGTGAGGACGAGGTCCGCCATCTCGTGGGCCGCGGACTGCTCCTGCTCGTCGAGATACCGCTCGTAGGCGTGGAGCTCCTCGGTCAGCCGCTGGGCCGGGTTGGCGGAGCGGTAGAGAAAGCGGGCCAACGGCCGGGGCCTCGCGAAATAGTCCGCGAGCCGGCTCCAGTAGAAGTCCGCGAGCGTGGTCGTCTCGCTGTTTTGGACGGAGGCCACAGCCAACGCCTCGGCACGCTCACGCAGACCACGGACGAACATCGGGATGCGCTCGAAGAGAACCATCTCCCCCTGGGCCGTGAGGCGGGCGGGGAGGACGCGGCTCACGACGATGCCGAACACGCCGCTCAGGGCGACGAGCAGAAACAGCGCCGCGAGCGTGACCTCGAACGGGCCGTTCGGCACGGAGAGGCCGATGTGCAACAGAAAGACGAACGCCGCGAGCAAGCCCAGGTAGATGTGGATCTGCAGCCACGTGCTGGCGCTGAGGAGGGGCGGATACGCCCACTTCTTCCGGAGGTTGAACAGCGTGAGGACCACCACCATCCCGAACAGCATCCAGCCGCTGACGTAGGCCGCGTCCCGGAGCGTGGGCCCGTAGGTGAAGCAGAGCAACCCCACCGCCGCGGCCGCGAGAGCGGTCACCCCCATCGCCAAACACCGTCGGACGGCGAAATGGCTCATCGGTTCACCACCCTCGCCACGGCGTCCGGGTCTCGCATGTCCACCCGCTGGAGCGCGTCGTGGGGGCAAGCACGCTCGCACGCCGGCCCACCCGGGTGGTCCGAGCAGAGGTCGCACTTGGAGGCCTTCAGGATGGGCTCGCCGTCACGGTCCACCATGACCGCGTCGTCGCGGGTGCGATCGCGAACCTGAACCATCCGGATGTTGTCGTAGGGACAGCTCGAGGCGCAGACCTGACAGCCGATGCACGTCAGGTCGTTGATCACCACCTCGCCCGTCTCCTCGTTTCGATGGATGGCTCCGGTCGGGCACCCGATCATGCAGACCGGGTCCTCGCAGTGCATGCAGGCGTTGGTGACCATGAAGTTGTTGTACATCGGCCCGTGGCGGACGAAGACGGGGTTGTTCTCGTGGCCCTCGGCGCACGCCCGCACGCAGTCGTCGCAGCCCGTGCACCGCTCCATGTCGATCATCATGACGGAGCGTCCGTTGATGAAGCGGTGCTCCACCAGAAACTCCATCATGCCGGGGTCCACCGCGGGCTCGTCCGCGGGGCGTGCCGCACTTCCCCCGGTCGGGCGGGCCGCCTTCACCGCGGAGGTCCGGTCCGCGTCGGACAGCGCCTCCGGGGGCAGGTCGGGGATTTTCTCCGAGGAGAGGTGAGGGAGGATGAGCGTCTCGAAGGTTCGGGTGGGGATGCGGACCACGTCCACGTAGCCGATCGCCCGAAGCGTGGCGGTGAACGGCACGGGGGCCTCGTGGCGGGCGCCGTGGCCGAGCTCCGCGAGCCCGAAGATGTCCCCCTTACCGAGGTAGCTGAATGTCTGCTCGCCGTGGCCGCGGGCGCGGCTGAGCCGGGCGAAGCCCGCCCGGATCAGGATGAGACCGTTGGGATAGTGGCCCTGCTGCGCGATGATCGGCTCCTTGGTCAGCGGGTCGATCTCCCGCCGCCGCCACTGCTGATAGGAGCCGTACCAGTCGTAGCTGCCGTAGGTCTCGAAGACCGCGGCGTCCGCGACCTTCTGGGCCTGATCCGGGGTGAGCTCCTCGAGAAGCGGCGAGGTGCGGATCGTGTCGGCGAGGCCGAATCGGCGATAGCGATCGTCCACGTACTCACGCAGCGCGTCGTCGTGCTTGCGGAGCTCACGCAGGCCCTGCCATCGGATCTCGAGCAGCTCCGCCTCGCTGTCCGCCACGACCGTGACGGCCCGCGGGATGCGGCCGAGGGCGGCGAGCTCGCCGAAGATCTCCCCTTCCTCCATCACCTCGTTCCGCGTCTCCTCGAAGGCCTGGGGATGGACCGTTAGGACGTTGGTCACGTCCTGGACGAAGGACCACTCGACGTCCTCCTGCCCTCGGCGAGCCTCCGCGTAGAGACGCGGGTCGCGGGACTCCGGCGATCGCGGGTTGAGCAGCGGCTGGAGCAGCTCCCGGACGATGGAGCGGCGCTGCGGCGGGCGTCGGCCGAGGGTCTCCGAGGAGAGCCCCTCGAGGATCACGCGAACGCGTCCCTTCAGGATCAGAAAGGCGGAGTTGCCGTAGTCGCCCTGTCGGACGACCACGTCCCCCTTGTTGTAGCGGCGGATCCGCGTGTCGTTCTGGATGATGCCCCGCAGCGGCAGGTGGTTGGGGAAGACCGACGGGGCCATGCTCGCGAACGGCTCGAAGCGGAGCAGCCGGTCCACCTCGGCCTCCGTCATGTCCTGCCGGTCCGCGGGGTTGGGCAGCTCCCGGCTGAAGGGGACGTCCCACCGGGCCGGTCGCTCGAATGCCTCGACTTCCGCCATCGCTCGCCTTTCTCAGTGCGGGTCGCTTCATGGTCGCCGCGTCACGCGTCGAGCTCCAACGGGCCCTTGGGCACGGCGCAGCAGGTCAGACACGTCCCCGCTTCGCATGAATAGCCAGGCGTCTTCGTGTACGAGACCTCGCCCGAGACGATCGGCACCTCGCACGTGCCGCAGTTGCCCTCGAGACAGCCCGCCTCGATCTTCACGTCGTGGGCCTCGGCGAGCTCCCAGAGGTGCTCCGCCGACGGGTCCCACGGCACCGTGACGTTGGACTTTCGGAAGGTCACCTGCGGCCCCTCCGCCCTCGTCGGGTCGAGGGCCTTCTTCTGCTTCTTCCGGGCGGACGGGCCGAAGGTCTCGAGGTGCATCCGCTCGTCCGGGACGCCCCACGCCTCGAGACCCTCCGTCACCGCGCTCATCATGGGCGGCGGGCCGCACAGGAAGAAGTCGTAGTTGTTGGAGGGGAGCACCCGCTGAAGCAGGTCCACGCTGATGCGCTCGCCGTGGTGGTAGTCGCGGCCCTCCACGTCCTCCTCGCGGGGGCGGGAGTAGCACACGTGCAAGCGGATGTTGGGGTTCTCCCGCGCGAGGTTCTCGAGGTGCTCCTTCATGATGTGCTCGCGACAGTTTCGTACGCCGTAGAAAAGCCAGGTCTCGCGCGAGCCGCCCGACTCCGCGATGGCGTTGACCATGGCGATCATCGGGGTGACGCCGATCCCGCTGCCGACGAGCACGATCGGCTTCTCGTGGGCGAGGTCCAGGTAGAACTTCCCCGACGGGGCCATCACGTCGAAGATCGCCCCCGGCTGCACCTGCTCCTGGAGATAGGTGGACATGCGTCCGGGCGGCAGCTCCGGGCGGTCCTTGGGCGGCGCCACCTTCTTCACAGTGACCTTGTAGGTGCCGTAGCGGCGGATGTCCGAGAGGGAGTAGCAGCGGATGGTGGGCTTCGCGTCGCCGGGGATCTGGGCGCGGAAGGTGATGTACTGGCCCGGGTCGAAGCTCGGAATCGGCTTTCCGTCGTGGGGCGCGACGGAGTAGGAGTAGGTCTCGTCGTTGTCGTCCTCCCGCACCTTGTCGGTGACCACGAACTTCCGCCAGCCCTGCCAGGAGAGGGTCTTCTCCTGCTCGAGGAGGCGGCGCTTGCGGGCCGCCTCGATGCGGAGCGACAGCAGCTCCGCGTCCCGCTGGCGTTGGCGCCGCTCGTGGCGGGTGCGGCGGATGGTCTCCGCCGTGAGCCAGAGGGCCTGGACGCCGACCGCCACCACCGCGACGGCCCCGAAAATCCAGAGGTGCTCGACAATCCATGCCATGGTCGGGAGGCGCTCCTGTGCCATGACCGAGCGAACGGTCAGAGTACGCGAGGTGTCGCCCGATGCAAGGCAGCTCGTTGAAGATCCGGCGCGGCGTTGACCCGGGGGCTTCCATATGATCTGCTAGATTGCAGGCTTTGGCGACGGCAACGAGGAGCAGCACGATGAGACGGCAGCGGTTCAGTGCACGGGGCTTTTTCACGCGAGCTCGGACGACGGGGCTGATCCTCGGCCTCGGCTATGTGGCGGCCACCGTCGCCCTCCAACCCACGGCGGTAGCGCGGTTCGAGCCCGGTGTCTACGACGTCATCTACCCCGACTCCGTCTACACGGGCAACAACTCCTGCTCGGGCTCGGACTGCCACACCGCGGAGAAGCCCACCATGCAGTCGGGGCAGCAGATCGGCAATGAGGCGAGCATCTGGTTGGAGTACGACCCGCACGCCCAGACCTTCGAGCAGCTCGAGACGGACAAGTCGAGGACGATCGCGAAGAAGCTGGGCATCGACAACCCGCGTAGCTCGGACCGCTGCCTCGAGTGCCACGCCATGAACGTTCCGAAAAAGAACCGGGGCGAGAAGTTCGCGCTGAAACAGGGTGCCGTCGGGTGCGAGGCCTGCCACGGGCCGGCCAAGAAGTGGCTGGAGCCCCACGCCAAGAAGGGCTGGACCAACAGCAAGCGGAAGAAGATCGGCTCCAAGGGGTTGCTCGAGCAGTTCCGCCTGGTGGACACCACGGATCTCTCGGCCCGCGCCCACACCTGCGTCGCGTGCCACCTCCAGATCGACAAGGACATGATCGACGCGGGCCACCCGAAGCTGGAGTTCGAGCTGTACGGCTATACCTACTACGCCTACACGGACGCCGATCGGAAGCTCTTCACCCACTGGAAGGAGGGCCAGGGTCAGGACAAGGGGAAGATGCGGGACGCCAAGATCTGGGCCGCCGGCCAGATCGCGGCCCTGCAGGCCGCACGAGCGCAGGTGAAGGACTGGAAGCAACAGGGATGGGAGACCAAGGAGGCGGAATCGCTGAGAGATCTCTACGCCGCCGGTGTGGAGATCGTGAAAAACTGCTTCGGTGCCGAGACCGCCAACGCGGTCGATGCGATGGACCTGACGCCGGCCCAAGGCGCCAAGGCGGTGAAGCAGCTCGCCAAGCTCACGGAGCAGGCGAGCAACCCGCGGGAGCGGCGGATCGTCGCCTACGGCGTCGCGGGCGTGGGGTCGGCCGTCTTCAGCGGGCGGGGCGAGAGTGTCCCGGACGCCTTCTGGAACGCCTACAACACCGCGCGAACCGGCGAGGCGGGCCAGGCCTACCAGGACGCGGTCCAGAAGATGGCGAGCCTCGCCCAGCCGTAGTGCCTCCGCGGTCGGGAGAGCTCCCCCCGCGATCCATTTGCGAGCCCTTCGCTGCGGGTCGGGCGCGAGGCCCGACGGACGGGGCAACCCGACCGCTTCCGACGCTTCGCGCCCGGCGCGAGCCGGCTCTCATGTCTGTCAGCCACGGGCGGACATGCGGGCTCCACCGCCGTGAAGCGACCCTGTTTCGCTTGCATCGTCCTCGCTTGTGGCACACAACGCCGTGAACGGACGGCTCTCTCCACTCGCATCCGCTTGCGAGCGGAGCTCCCCTCCGTGGACGCCGACGGCTCCTTTCAGCGGCGGCTCCCGTGTGTGTCGGGGGCGTCGTCCTCTCGGAAAACCGTTTTCACCTGTCCGCGTGCGGCCCTCTCTGCATGTCTTCGGGCGGCGCTTGCAAGAGAGGATCGCCCCGGTGTTTGAGAAGAAGAGGCTCGCGGAAGGCGTCGCTCGGGGATGGGTCCTCCGGCCTTAGCGTGAGGACTCTTGTGGGCGGCTCATCGCCGTGGCGAGGCGTCCAGCGGGTCGTTCCGCCGGGGCCGAGGGGACATAGCTCACGGTCCTGGCGCTCGCGAGCCGCTCGATGAGCTTCCGATCGGTCGGCGAGCGGGGCCCCACCGCCGGGCGTTGCCACACCCCATGGTCGTCGATGCGGAACGTGCCGACGGACCGCGTGGCGTTGCCTATGCCCGTGATGTAGTTCTCCGCGAGCTTGGGGTGAACCAGCGCCCGGTTCGCCCGCTCGCGCCACTGGCGATTGAGCCGGTCGGAGGGAACCTCCGCGGCGGAGATCCAGCCCGCGCAGCTCGGGCTGCCGCAGCGGCAGCGAAAGCCGGCGTCGGCCGGCTCGACGTACTGTCGGTAGTCGCAGCGAAGCTCCTCGCCCTCGTCCACGGGCTCGACGACCACGTCGAAGCCGTCCGGGCTCTCGAGGACGTTGGCGGCGCAGGCGTGGTTCATGTAGCGGCCCACGGTGCAGTCGAGCACCAGGAGGCCGTCCGAGCCGCTGTAGCAGTGCTCGAGAAGGGCGTCCCGCTCCGCCCGGGGCTTTTCCCAGAGCTCGTCCGTGCGGGCGAGGACCGTGCATCGCTGACAGAACCAGTCGAGGATCAGGCCCGTGGGCAGAGGCCGGCGAGCGAAGACTCCTCTCTGATCGCCGTCGGTGATCCCGGAGACCACGAGATCGGCAATCATGTCACGCCTCCGTCGGCTCTCCTCGCTTGCGGACGCTTCTATCTTAACGAGCCGACCGGCTCCGTCTCGCGGCTCTCGTAGCCCCCTCGTTGGCCTGTCTCTTAGCCAAATCTCGCGTCGGTCGCCGTCGCTGTCGAGCCGATGGGAATTGGATCGCCCTCAGCAGCCGCGGCCCGTGATCGCGAGGCGCCCCACGGACAAGCGTCGCGGACTCGGCATGTCCGTGCCACGAGTGCCCCTCGTGTGCACATCCCAGGATGGGGGGCACGGGCAAGTCCCAACGGGATGCCGCCGGTGCAGCGTCTGCGATGCTTGCCCGTGGCGAAGCGGGTGGGGCGGATCGAGATTTGGCTAAGAGACAGCCCTCGTTGGCGGGGATGGCCTCGAGACTCCACTCGCCCGCCCGGGCTCGCCGCTCGATCACGGCCTGGATTCGCTGGCGAAGAGCTTCCGGAGGGAGAGCCCCTTCTCCGGTGCCTGCTGGAAGTCGCGGAACTGCTGAAGCAGGAGACCACCACTTCGTCGACGAGGTCGCCCGGCGAAAGCTCCCCATCGGAGAGCTCGCCCGCTGGACGCGTGTGTCGATCGCACGCCGGCGACGCGGTAGAGCGGGCCGAGGTGGGGATGAGCCGATGGAAGAACCGCACGCGGGGTTCCTCCTGATGAGATCGGGCGAGTCAGGCAGGGCCTCCTCCCGCTCCTCGCCGAGCCGATGGAGGCGCCGCATCTGGATCTCGCTGCGGCGGCGATGGAGATGACGCTCCACCTGCCGCAGCAGATGGTTGCGTACCTCGCCGAACACGGTTTGTTCCGCCGCCTCTCCCGCGCTGCCGACCCGCGTCGCGTGCGGCAGCGCGGCGGTCAGCGTGACGTGAAAGAGACGACCGTGGCGGGCGTCGGCGAGGACGAGGCGAACGTGCCCGCCGTCCCCTGGCCGGACCGGGCCACGCGCTTCCCGAGGCGAGCCCGCAGCTCTTCCACGGCGTCGCTTAACCACTGCCGATCTGCTGGCTTCCGCGGCCGGGAGACCGTCGCCGTCGGCATCGGAACTCCCCATTCTCTCGTCCAGCTGGCGGACCGGGTGGTGCTCTTGCAAAGAGCACGCCACGGCTTCGGTCGACCCCGGTCAGGCCTGCACCGCCGCGGAACTGGCCGCGACTGCACACCCGGCAGACGCTCGGGACCGGGGCGCCAGACGTTGCATGGCGAAGTGGCGGCGATGGCGGTACACGGGCGGCCGCGTGCGGCCCGTTCGGGGCGGAGCTCAGGCAACACGTTTGCGCCGAGGAAGAAGTGGAGCCCGCGCCGCAAGGTCGAAAGCAGCGAGCGGCGTTGGAGCTCTCCGAGCGTGGAAGAAGAGGAGTCAGCCATGACAACCGCGGAGACGGACATTCGGGAAGCGAGCCTGATCCGGGAGGCGGACCTCCGCGAGCTGCTCGACGCGGAGGTGAGCACGCCCTGTGTCTCGATCTACCTCCCGGCGACGCCACGGCCCACGGAAGCGGACCGGAACCGCATTGGCTTCAAGGACCTGGTCAAGCGGACGGAGCGCGAGCTCGACCGCATGCCGGAGAGCAAACGCAGCAGCGAGATGCTCGCCTCGCTGCAGCGCCTTGCCGAGGACCAAGGCTTCTGGCGAAGGGGACGGGCCCGCGGGGTGGCCGTCTTCCGTTCGCCGCGGATGTTTCGGGCCTACCGCCTGCTCCGGGATGTGCCGGAAGCGGTGTCGGTGGCGGACAGCTTCCACGTGAAGCCGCTCATCCGCGTGGTCCAGACCGACGATCGCTACCAGGTGCTTTGCCTGAGCCTGAACCAGGTGGAGCTGTACCAGGGGAACCGGGACATCCTCGAGCCCGTGCCGCTGGCCAACGTTCCGCGGAGCATGGCGGAGTCGCTGCCGGGGGAGCCCATCCCCGAGGGGCCGGAGTCGGAGCTGGAGGCGGCGGCCAAGGACCAGCGAAAGCAGCACTGGGTCCGCCACCACTTCGAGCGTGTCGACGCGGCGGTGCGGACGAACCACAGCATTCCCTCCGGCCTACCGCTGGTCCTGGCCGCGTTGCCCGAGTACCACGGGCTGTTCCAGGAGATCTCGCGGAATCCGCAGCTTCTCCCGGCCGGCGTGCGACGCGATCCGTTTCGGAACATCACGCGGGAGGGCCTGCGCGACGCCGCGTGGGAGGCGGTCGAGTCCGCGCTGGTGGCCCGGCAGCACCGGCTGCGGGAGCGATTCTCCGACGCGAAGGCCCACGGCCAGGGCGTCGAGACCGTCGAGCGGGCGGCGGAGCTCGCGGCGGCCGGCGGCGTGGACACGCTCCTCATCGACGCACAGACCCAGATCGGCGGCACGGTCGACCCCCGCGACGGCACCGTGACCTACCGGGACATCGAGGATCCGGCGGTGGACGACGTCCTCGACGACATCGGCGAGCTGACCCTTCGTCACAAGGGGAGCGTCCAGGTGTTCCCGCGGAACCAGATGCCCACCGACACCGGCATTGCGGCGATCCTCCGCTACCGACCGCCGGAGGGGTGATCCGCGGGCGTCGGCCGGGAACGCGATCGACCGCCACGGCCCGGGCCCTCGACACCCCTCGCTAGCTGATTCGTGAATCGGTCCGGCGGCGGGGAGGGCCGGACCGCTCCGGCCTCGATCGCCGAACGGTTAAGGAGGCGGAAAAAAATAAGTTGAGCCTATTCATCGGTGCCAAGGCGGAAGTGGCTTCCGCCTTGGCACCGATGAGACGGCGAAGCCGATGATCGAGCAAGCGCAACGTCCGCAAATGCCGGGATCTACGGCGGCGGGGCATCGCACATGGTTCGAAGCCCACGCCAAAGCAAGGAGGCTTCCCGCTCCTCGCTTTGGCGTATAGGCTCAACTTATTCTTTTCCGCCTCCTTACCACATGCAAAGCGCCTGGAACGGCGGGCCCGGCCGGAGGTCTCCCGGGCCGCGTACGACCACGCGCAGACGGGGAGAAGCGTTGACGGAAGCTGTTCGTCGATGGGAGGCTCGGCCTGCAGTGGAAGAAGATCGCTGCGGACGACGAACTGACGCGGCGGAGCGCTAGCCCAGACTTTCTTTACCCGGCGCTCGGACCGAAGATGCGGACGGCGAAGCGAACACGTTCCGGGTGCGGGAGGACGGCGGCTCGCCCGCGGCCCGGACGCCGCGGTCCGACGGCCGGTGCACAGTCGAGAGCTCCCACCGATCCGACGGGTTTTCCGCTACGAAGTCATCGACGGGAACGCGACGCCGTTCGGAGCTGGCCCGACAGCGAGGCGCTTTCGGCATCGCTCAACCGAGCAGGCGTGTCCGCAACCGGGGGCCGCGAGGACCATCTTGCGACCCGCCGAACCCGGGAAGTCCCTCTTGATCCAGCTCCGGCCCTATGCACAATCGTGGTGCTCCGAAGCTGTTTTCTTAGGATCCTGCGGTCGACGGGGTTCTCGGGTCTGGCGAAGGAGAAGACGGATGACGACGCTTCATTCGCTCGGCGCACTTGTCTCTGGTCGAAAACTTCTGAGGCAGCATATCGCATTCATGCTCCTTTTGCTGCCCGCGCTCGTATGCGTAAAGGGATGCTCACCAGAGACGACTTCCGAGGTCGGCGGGCTTACCGACGAAGACCGCGCAGCGATCGAAAAAATGCGCGTGAAGTTCGAAAATGCCTTCCGGAAGGGCAACTGGGATGCATTGACGAAGTTTTTTCATCCCGAAACGGAACTGATCCGTCCCGACGCACCGCCGGAGCGGACCGCCGAGGAGATCCGGAAAGGCCTCAAGCTCGAGGAAGGGTGGTCGTACAGCGATCTTTCACTGACGCGCCGGGAGCTCAAGAGCTTCGGAAATATGGCATATGGTCGAGGCACCGTCGAGGTGGTCATAGAGAAACAGGCAGCGGAGCAAGCCTCGAAACAGAAGCTTCACGGCCACTACCTTGTGATCTTGCGCCGTAACCAGGAGGGCAACTGGCGCATCTATCGCGCTATGTGGAGTCGCGACCATCCGGCGCTCGGAAGCGGGAAGTGACAGGAAGATCGATTTATGTCCGGACAAGGACAACACCGCTCGCTTCCGAGCGGCGGATGCCGGCCTCCGGCGCCTTATGAGCCGTCGATCGGGATGCCTTCGGCGCGGTGCTCGAGGATGCGGCGGCCGCCCGGCTCCAGCGTGACCTCTCGTTTCTCGAATTGGAGGCCCGGCAGGTCGATGCGACGGCGGAGCGTGGCGGTGACCGTCTCACCAGTCGGGTTGTTTACGGACACGTGCCAGCGAAGCGTGCCGTCCTCGGCGAGTGGAGGACCGTTGAGCGGCGTGACCTGGATGAACAGGGACTTCCCGCCCTCGCTCGCGACGACGGGGTGGCCGACCACGACGTGTGTGCGGAGCGCCTGGGAGATATAGAGCGGGACGTAGGCACGCCCCTCGCGGTCGACGCCGAGAGGGCGGTACACCTTCTTCCCGTCCGTGTAGTACTCCTTGCCGTTGTAGCCGCGAAGCTGGTAGAGCCCGGCGCTCCAGCGGGGGTTGAGCCCGTGGAAGCGGGTGGCGAGGGAGAGCTCGGGCAGCCGTGGTCCGGTCGGACGGCAGGCTCACCTCGGCCACGCCGCGGTCCGTGGCGACCTCCACCACGCCCGGGGACGCCGCCTCCCGCCGGCGACCGCGGGCGATCTCGAGGCCGTCGGGTTGTCGGAGGTACTCGACGACGCGGGTGATGTCTCGGCTGTCGCGAAAGCCGGTGCCGAGGGGCCAGACGAGCGTGACCAGCTTCGTGTGGTGCGTGTCGCCTCGCTCGACCTCCAGGCCGGGATGACTCTCACTTCCACTGAGTACGACAT
>CAZQQP010000042.1:12572-21429 GCA_964595475.1 uncultured Planctomycetaceae bacterium
CGGGGAGTGCGGCGTGTAGGTTGAACCGGTGGCCCGCCGCGTCGATCCGGAGCGGGGCTCCCCGGTTGAAACAGAGAAAGTTGTTCGCGCCGTGCCCCGTCGCGCCGGCGAACCAGCTCCCCTTTGGAACCTCCAGCCGCGTCACCTCCGTCTTGTCGGAAGTGGGGGTGAAGTTGACCGCCGCCTGGACGTCCGTCCCCTCGCCGGTGATCAGCAAGGCCCGGACGCCGTCCATGGGGTCGCGCCAGGTGTGGGTGAGCCGGGAGCGGCGGAGGGTGAACGAGCCGAGAAAGCGGAGGGTCTGCTCGTAGATGCTGGTCATGGGCCCGCCGCCCTTGCCGGGCCTCCCCCAGCTCGTCGGGTCGACCCCCTTCATGTACTGGCCGAACTCCGTATAGGTTGCCCTTCCGTCGTAGAGGGCGGGCGGCTCGATCGGCCCCCACCCGCTCCACGGGTTGCCGCCGGGTGGGTGGGTTCCGTCCTTGACGGAGGTTCCCCGGTACGCCCGTTCGTCGGCGAGGACGAGCTGCGGGTGCTGATAGGGGCGGCCGCCTTCGCGTCGGCCGTCCTCGGTCCAGAGCGTCGGCCGCATCGACCGGAAGTCGACGAGCTGGCGGTAGGGCTGGGGCCCGCCGTCCCACGTCGATCCCGCGGCGGGGATCGCGGGCACGCTGTAGGCGGGCCAGGCCATGGGGCCGCGGGCCATCTTCATGTTCACGTTGGTGCACTCGTTGACGTGGTCGCCGCAGTAGACCACCGAGGTCTGCGAGCCGTCCTTCCAGCTGCGGCGGGGGAACGTCACCGCCGTGTCGCCGGTGACGTCCGTCGCGACCACGGAGAGGTTGCGTTGGAGATAGGCGCTGAGGTAGAGACGCTCGTGGAGCGACCCGGCGCCGTCGGGGCGGTACCGGCGGAACAGCCGTGTGCCGTCGTAGAGGGCCACCTCCTCCAGGCCCGCTTCCGAGGTGACGTGGAGGTCCGCGGCCATCAGCCCGCAGGCGTTGACGAAGGCCTCGTTGCCATAGGTGCCGAAGCGGCCGGTGCCCGTCCACTGGCGGATGACGGGCCCATCCGAGACGTGGACGGCGGGCGACTCGAACTGGTGGTTCTTGTTCAGACCCGCCACGATGTCCGACTCGTCCTTCGCCTCCACATAGGTCAGCGCGTGGTCGGCTTGGACCGCCCTCCGCATCGCCGAGGGCGTGTCGACGAGGTCCACCGACAGCGGAATCGCGGACATCGTCCCGGCGTTGGTCCGCAGGTAAGCGTCGGTGACGTTCTCCACAAGCTCGCCGTCCTCGTAGAAGCGAACCGCCGCCCCGCCGAAGGCCTTGCAGTGCTCGAGGGACATGCCGTGGCTTTTCTCGGCGGAGCGGAAGTCGAAGAAGCCCGCGTTGTTGACCTCGACGCGGTTGCGTCCCATGAACTGCTTGATCAGGAACGACAGCCCGTTGTTGTTCTTCTTCGTGAAGCGGCCGTCCTCCGTCTCGCCCTGGAGCATGTACGCGTCCTCGACGCGGTTGCTGAGCACCTCGGGATAGGGATACAGCGGCTTCCGGCCGTAGAAGAACATGCGGTTGCCGACGTTGGAGCTCATGCGGTAGCCGGGGAGGAGGACCACCTCGTCGTCCGAGGCGCGTCGGCAGCGCTCGGTTAGCTCCTTCAGCTCGGCCTTGGTCAACTCCGCGAACTTCTCGAGGAAGACGACGAAGTCGAGGTTCGCCTTCTTCGCCGCCTCCTTGTACGCGGCGACGTCGCCCTCGCCGCCGCTCCGCGCCGTGCGGGCGCCGACCAGGCCGCGTCGGAGCGGGCTGTCGCCGGGCGGTGCGTCCGGGTCGAGCTCCATCCGGCCGAGGTGTTCCCGCGGGTCACCCGCTTCGGCCTTGGCGCCCGGCCGCAGCTTGGGCGGGACGAGGCGTTGGGGGTCGACCTCCGCGCCGCCCAGTGTGGCCTCGCCCCGCGACGGCTCGGCGAGCCAGCGAAAGGTGTTCGCGAGCAGCTTACCGAAATCGGACGAGCGGCCCTCGAGGCCCTTGTCGAGCATGGCGCCGTTGTGGAGCCACTTCGTCCCGGACCCGACGTGGAAGACGGGCATGCAGTGGAACGCCGCGAGACGGCCCTTGCCCCGCTTCCGGATCGCGAACAGCGCCGGGGTCTCCACGCCGCCGCTGCGGCGGAAGGGCTGGTCGATGCGCTCGCGGTCGGGGAACCGCTCGAGCTTTTGCGGGCGGAAGGCATACGACCGGCTGCCCTCCGGGGCGCGGACGACCACGCGCCACGGGTCGCCCACCGCGAGCGGACCGCTGTAGCGGACGTAGTTGTGCCGCCGGCCGCGTTGCGGATTGGGCCACCAGATCCCCTCCACGCCGTCGCTGACGGGTGTGCTCGCGATGTTCTCCGTATAGAGGAACGGCATGCCCTCGAGGCGGGGGTGGGTCGTCGTGTCACTTGGCGACGCCTCGATCAGCTCGAGGGGGAGCTTGGCGTCGAAGCGGCCCAGCGCCGTCTGCGTGGCCGCGTACGCCTCCGGGCTCCGCCCGGCGCGGTGCACGTTGAGGAGCACGCCGCCGCCCGCTCGCAGATAGCGGTCGAGTAGCTCCAGCGTCTCTTCGAGGTTCGGGCCCTCCGTCCGCCGCCCCGTCAGATCGTGGGCCTTCCCGCTCTTCGTATACGGGAACCCGAAAAGCATGATGGCGTTGTAGCGGGAGATGCGGTCCCAGGTCACCTCCCTCCAGTGCTCCGTGTAGTCCACCGTGAACCCGCGCTCCGCGAGCCGCTGGAGGTAGTCGAAGTCCAGGTGTCTCCGCCGGCCCCAGGCGCACAACAAGACGGCTGGCTGTTCGCCCCTCCCGCCGCTCCCTTTCTCGTTCTGAGCGGCGGCAAGCGGTGCCGTCGCCGCGAGCGCCGTCACGGCGACCAGGGCTGTCCCCAGCCACTTTCCTGCCGTCGGGGAGACGGACGGCCTTCGATCCTCACGAAACGACGAGCACATCATCTTTGCAGCTCCACCGCTGGGGCTTTCGGACCGAGGGAAGAAGCCAGCATGTGAGACACCGGCCGAATCTTCGAGGACCCTCGCGTGCGGCGACACTTGGCATGACCGGACGTAAGCTATGCAAGGGTCTCGGGAGCATAAGGAGGCGGAAAAGAATAAGTCGAGCCTATTCATCGGTGCCACGGCGGAAGTCCGCTTCCGCCGAGGCATCGATGAGATGCGGGGCCGATGTTGGAACGGGCGCAACGTCCGCAAATGGCGGCGTCTGCGGGCGACAGAGATCGCAAATGGGTCGAGGCCCACGCCAAAGCAAGGAGGTTGCCCTCCTTGCTTCGGTGTATAGTCTCAACTTATTCTTTCCCGCCTACTTACGTTGCCGGCTGATGCCGTGACCCGGTTGGCCGGGTTCTCCCACTTAGGAGCCGCATGATGACCAAGGCGAACCCGACCGGGCAAGACGCGGCCGACGGCTCCACCACGACCTGGACGCCGCCGCAGCAGGGCCAGTGGACCTTCAAAGACTACCTCCACCTGCCCGACGACACCTTCCGCTACGAGGTCATCGACGGGGATCTTTTCATGACGCCGGCGCCGAGGCCGCAGCACCAGAAGGTTCTCGGACAGTTGTTTCGGTGCCTCGCAGACCACGTGGAAGCCGGCCCCGGCGGCGAGGTCTTGATCGCGCCGTGCGATCTGATCCTCCCGGAGCGGGCCACGCCCGTTCAGCCGGACCTCCTCTACGTCAGCGAGCCACGACGCCGGATCGTGGGGCCCGAGCGCGTGGAGGGCGTGCCCGACCTCATCGCCGAGGTCCTCTCGCCGCGTCACGAGGCCCACGACCGGATCACGAAATACAAGCTCTATGCGGAGACCGGCGTGCGGGAGTACTGGATCGTCGACCCGGAGCAGCGGCAGATGGAGATCTATGTTCTCCGGGGAAACGCCTACGCGCCGCTCGGCGCATTCCGCCCGGGCGAGCGGACGCGGTCGGAGGTCCTGCCGAACTTCAGCGTCGACGCCGGCGACATCGGCTGACCGCTCCTTCCGGCGCCGCTTGTCGGTGTGCGGCACGACGCGCCAAGCGAACACGACCCGCGGGCAGGAGGCCACCGGCTCAAGCGCGGCCTGGACGCCGCCGCCCGGGCCAGCGCACATGGGAGAACTTGGTGCACCTTCGCTACGAGTCCTTCCTTGACGGAAGTCAATCGCCAAGGACGCGACGCCGTGCGAAGCGGGCCCGAGCGCGTCGAGAAGACGACCGACGGGACGGGCGCCCGGGTCGGTGGGGGCGCCGACCGGTTTTCGGCTATCTGTGCTCGACCGGCGCGATGGCGCCGGCCATCGAGCCGGTCGGACGGCCGTCCCGGCGGTAGGAGTAGAACTCCGCCTCATCGTGGTAGGTGCACCGGTCCGTCGACTCGACGGCGCCCGGCTCGACGCCCGCCCGCTGCAGCTGCCGGGCGATCGCGTGGCGGAGGTCCACGTGGGGCTTGTTCGGCGTGGGATGGACGGCCTCCGACAGCGCGAGACGATCGAACGCCCCCCGGACTTCCTCGCCCACCTCGAAGGCGTCGGCCGAGATGCTCGGGCCGATCGCGGCGGTGAGCGTGGACGGCGGGGTGGCGAACCGCTCGCGCAGCGCCCGCAACGTGGCCGGGACGACGCCGGCGACGATGCCTCGCCAGCCGGCGTGGACGGCGGCGACAACGGTGCCGTCGGGGCTCGCGAGGAGGACGGGAACGCAATCGGCGGTCCGGACGACCACGAGGCCGCGGGAGACGTCGCTGAGGATGGCGTCCGCTTCCGGCGTCTCCCGCGCTTTCACGGGGCGTGGCGGAGTCACCCAGACGGACGCCCCGTGGACCTGTCGCGCCGCGATCCGGAAGTGGCGGACCGTCCCGATCGCGGACCGGAAGCGGCGGAAGTTCTCCGCCACGTTCGCGTTGTCGTCCGGCGCCTCCTCCTTCGTGAGCTCGCCGAGGTTCAGCGTGGCGAACCGACCCTCGCTGACCCCGCCGATCCGCGTGGAGAACGCATGGGGGACTCCGAGGTCACGGAGGCTCTCCGCTTGATACGTGACGACCCCGTTGTCGTGGACGTGTCGCTGAAGCACTGGCGCTCCTCGGAACAGGAATCCCGTCGGCCTCGACCATGCAGCCCCGTCGGCCCGATTCCCAAGGCATTGCCCCGCGACGCCACCGGTCGGGGCCGACGCCCCATGCCGCAACGGGCCGCTACCGCCGGTCCGTGGACTGGAAGATCTTGTCGGCGGAGGTGGGGACGAAGCCGTTGAACAGCCGCCCGTCGGGCAGCGGGTAGCGCTTGGCGAACTCGTAGTAGCAGGCGGGAATCCGATGCGTCCCGTCGGTGAACGCGACGTCCACCTCGCCCGCGAGCGTGGACGACTGCTCGAGGTGGACGGCGGGCGAGCCCTTGATCTCTCCGCCGCTCTCGTTCAGCGCGATGCCGTGTGCCTTCAGGAACGCGTTGACCTCCTGGAGGCTTCCGAAGGTGGTCAGCGCGTTGACGTCCACCGTGAAGTGGTTGGCGCGGAGGCCGAGCGCCGCGAGCCAGGCGGCGTACTCGCTCTCGGACCGAAGCCGCTCGTAGTCTTCGTGGCGAACCTCCCACGGCCTTCCGAGGACGGGCAGGTCCCATCGGCGGAGCGTCTCCTCGGGCACCTGGTCGAGCAGACGCTTCACGATCTGCTGGAGCTCCTCGCTGAAGGCGGAGACCTTCAGCTCGCTGATGAAGACCTTGGGCAGCTCGGGGTCGTCGTGCTCGTAGTGACGGGCGCGCAGCCGCTTCTCCTTGAAGTCGTACTCGCCCGCGGGGCGGTATCCGAAGGCGGTGAACGCCGCGGCGATCGCGTCGACGCCGAGCGGCGGGCCCCAGCTCCGGAAGGCGATGTGGTCGTTGAGGACCCGCTCCCCCCGCCGCTCCAGGAGCTCCCGAACCGCTCGCGCGTGCGGGTTCAGCTCCACGTAGTCCGCCCAAAGCCGCTCCAGAAGCTCATGGAGGCTCGGCATCGCGTGGCTCCATCGGTGCAAAAACACCTGATTCTATGCCCTGAAGCACGGGGCCTGCGGCTTGGCGTCTGGCCGGTTCCGTCGGACGAGCACACGGCAAGCGTCGCGGACGCCGCACCGGCGGCATCCGGCTGGGCGCCCGTGCCATCCGACGCGGTGAACCAGCTCCATGGCGCCAGCATCGTCCTTGCTTGGGCCGCCAACGAAGGAGCCAGCCGGCAGGTGCGTCGCGCGGGCGACCAGACTGGGTGATGAAAATCGGCCCACGCGTGCGTTCCGTGTCCCATGGCACGGTTCACTTCGCCTGCTTGCGGAGGTACGTGAGCAGGTCCGCCATGCCTTGGACGTCGAGCTCCACCTCGAGGCCCTCGGGCATCAGCGAGGCGCCCGTGCTCTGGATCTTACGGACGTTCTTCCGGAGGAGGGTCTTTTTCGCCCCGCCCGCCTGCTTCAGCGTCAAGCTGGTCGCGGTCTCGGCCGTGATCATACCCGTCGCCACGCGTCCGCTGTCGAGGAACACGAGGTAGTTCGTGTATCGCGGGTCCACCTTCCGGTTCGGGTCGAGGACGTTCACGAGGATCGCTTCGGGTCCCCGCTTCCGCACGAACGCCTCGAGATCCGGCCCGATCTGCTGGCCGTGCCCCTCGATCCGATGGCAGGTGGCGCACAGCGCCCGGAACTTGGCTCGCCCCCGCCCCGCGTCGCCGGCCGTGGACAGCGCCGGGCGATACTTCTCGACGACCTTCTTCCGCCCGCCCGTTCCGAGCTTTCCGAGCTTCTCGGCGCGCTTCCGGATGGACGGGTCCTCGTGGGATTGCAAGAGCTGCCTCCTCGCCGCCCCGAGCTCCGCCGCGGAGATCGTCCCCGCCTCCACCGCGTCGAGGACGGCGGAGAGCCGATCCGCATCGGCGAACAGCGCGTCGAGGATTCGCTGGCGTAGGGCGGGGCCCGCCTTCCCCCACGGCTGGAGGAGGCGGTCCGCCACCTGCGGCGTGTCGAAGCCGCCGAGCACCTCGACGGCCGCCGCCCGCACGGGAAGCGGCCCGTCGCCGGCGAGCAGCGCTTCGAGCGTCGGCCGCACCTGCTCGAGCCGGCCGAGCGCGAGGGTTCGCACCGCCTTCGCCCGCTTCTCCGTTCCCCGCGTCGCGTCGGTCGCCTTCTTCTTCGCTTCCCGCAGCAGACGCTTCCTCGCTTCCGCGGACGTGCTCGCGTCGACCATCTCCACGAGGGGGCTACCGCCCTTCTTCAGGCCCTCTCGAAGCGCTTTTCGAATCGGCGTGCTCAGCGACGACTCATCCTCGGCGAGGCGGTTCGCCGCCCGGACCGCCGACGCCACCGCGCCGCGCTCGCCTTGCCGGCCGATCAGCCCGGCGAGGTCGCGAAGGACGGCCTCCGCGTGGGCCTTCTTCCGGAAGGCGGAGCTCCCGACGAGGCGTCCGAACACGTCCGCCGCCCCGTCGCTCAGCGAGCTCATCGCGGCGAGCCGCACCCATCGGCTGTCGCCGTCGCGGTCGAGCAGCGTCGCGAGCGGGGCGGTCCGGGTGTCCGCGTCCAGCCCTCCGAGGCTGAAGGCCAACTGATATCGCACGCGAAGGTCGGGATCGTCGGTCATCGACAGCAGCCGACGGCGGACGGCGGCGGAGACGGCGATCAGCGGCTCGGACAGCCGCACCGCGTGCTCCCGTACCCGCGGATGGCCGTCGCTCAAGGCGTCGAGGATCACGGGCTCCGTCGTCGCGTCGAGACCGTCGAGCGCGTGGAGGGCGTGCATCCTCGCGAGCGGCGAGTCGCCTTCCTTCGCGAGCCGCTTCAGCGGCTCGACCGCCGCCGGGTCCTCTCGCTCGTACAGCAGCCGCGCCGCCGTGGTCCGGTGCCAGGCGTTGGGGTCGGCGAGCGTCTCGACGAGGGCGTCGGTCGACGCCTCGTGCAACGCCGGCCGCGGCGGCTGCTCGAAGCCCTCGGGGACCACCCGGTACAGCCGACCGCGATCGCGTCCGCTGTCGAGGTCGAGGTGCTTCTTGATCGCCGGCGGAAGGCTGTCCGGGTGCTCGACCACCTCGCGGTACATGTCCGCGACCCAGAGCGTCCCGTCGGGCGCGTTCGCCATCTGCACCGGCCGGAACCAGATGTCGGACGATGCGAGAAACTCGCGCTCCTCGTCGATGCGCTTGCCGACGAACCCCACGCCATCGGGGACCAGCCGCTTCCGGTGCACGATGTTGCTGCCCACGTCGCCGATGAACACGCGTCCCCGGTGTGCCTTCGGCCAGGCGTCACCGCGGTAGACGGTCACCCCCGTCGCCGCCGTGAAGTAGCCCGCGGGCGTTCCCCCGCCCTCGACCGGCCCCGGCACCTTTCCGGCGACGCGGAGACGCGTCCGCACGATCCGCCACGGCTCCACCCGGCTGATGCGGTAGACGTCCGCCTGCGGCCCGTCGGCGGCGATGCTCACCCGCGGCGACGGTGCCGGGAGGGCGGGATTCCTCGCCACGTAGCGTTGTCGGTACATGACCATCTGCAGATGGTCGCTGTTGGCGCTGACGAACTTCCGCCCCCAGTCGTCGAAGGTCAGCCCGTTCTGTCCGCCACCGCTGGTCGGCCGCAGGTCGAGGCTCTTCGGGTCGAACGCGAAGTCCCGCCCGCGAAGGGAGACCGCCTCGGCGTCGGGCTCGCCCGCCCGCCGCACCTTCCCCCCATTGCGGCTCGAGGACCCATGGATGCGGTTGTCCAGGCCCCACCGGAAGGAGTTGAGCAGACCCTGCACGTTGCTCCGGCCGAAGCCCGTGAAGACCTTCTTCCGGACGTCCGCGTGCCCGTCCCCGTCCGTGTCCTT
>CAZQQP010000042.1:21439-22054 GCA_964595475.1 uncultured Planctomycetaceae bacterium
GTAGACCGTGCTCTCGTCCATCGCCCCGGCGCCGTCGCTGTCGACGAGGCGGCGGACGCGGCCGAGCGCCTCGTCGCCGTGCTCGGAGTAACCACGCATCTCCACGACGTAGAGCCGGCCGCGTGCGTCGAAGCTCATCGCGACGGGGTCGGTCACCAGCGGCTCCGCCGCGACCTGCTCGATGCGAAAGTCTCCGACGACGTCGAAGGTCTCCGTCGCCGCCGCGGGCTCCTGCGGTGAAATCCTCGGCAGCTCATCGCTGAAGTCCCGGTTTTCCAGCGGCTTGTCCTCGGCTCGGGTGGGCACGACGAGGCCGAGCAGAAGACAGATCGGAACCGCGAGAGATGAAACCGTGTGGCGCTTCATGGATCGATCCTTTGTCGCCGGGGCGGGCCCGCCGTGGGCCGTCGCCCGAGAGACACGCTTCGTCTCACATGGCCAGAGAGTGCGGCCCGGAAGAAGAGGGGCAGCCATCGCTTCGCTGTCTTCCGTCCTCACGGGAGTCCGACGCAACGGCGTGAACTGACTGAACGCGGAAGTACGCAGGCGGAAAAGAATAAGTTGAGCCTCTACGCCAAAGCGAGGAGCGGGAAGCCTCCTTGCTTTGGCGTGGGC
>CAZQQP010000043.1:0-7090 GCA_964595475.1 uncultured Planctomycetaceae bacterium
GGTGCCATCGCCGTCTTCGACGGCAAGGAGGGCGTGGAGGCCCAGTCCGAGACGGTCTGGCGACAGGCGGACAAGTACGCCGTGCCCCGTCTCTCCTTCATCAACAAGATGGACAAGATCGGCGCGGACTTCCACTACGCCTTCGGAACGGTCCGCGAGCGTCTCGGCGCCAACGGCATTGCGGTCCAGATCCCCATCGGCCAGGCGGAGAGCTTCCAGGGCATCATCGACCTGCTCGAGATGCAGGCGTACTACTTCGACGCCAGCGAGCAGGGCTCCCGCGTCGAGCAGCACCCCATCCCGGACCACCTCCGCGAGGAGGCGGAGAAGTGGCGTCGCGACCTGATCGAGCGGGCGGCGGAGCTCGACGAGGATCTCACCGAGAAGTACCTGATGGAGGAGGACATCTCGGAGGCGGAGCTCCGGAAGGCCATCCGCAAGGGCACGCTGGAGCTCCGCTGCACGCCCGTCTTCTGCGGCTCCGCCCTCCGCTACATCGGCGTCCAGCGCCTCCTCGACGCCATCATCGACTACCTTCCCAACCCCGCGGAGGTGCCGGAGGTCCAGGGGACCCGACCCAAGGACAAGAACGAGGAGCTGAGTCGACCCGCCGACCCCGAGGCTCCCTTCGCGGGCCTCGTCTTCAAGGTGGTCTCCGACGTCCACGGCGACCTCACCTACACCCGCATCTACTCGGGCACGCTCCACAAGGGGAGCCGGATCCTCAACCCCGTGACGGGGAAGAAGGAGAACGTCACCCGCATCTACGAGATGCACGCCAAGCACCGCATCAGCCATGAGACCGCCACGGCCGGCGACATCGTGGCGGTGGTCGGGGTCAAGGAGGCGACCACCGGTGACACCCTCTGCGACCCGCAGGACCCCATCCTCCTCGAGCGGATGGAGTTCCCCCAGCCCGTCATCAGTATGGCCATCGAGCCGGTCTCCAACGCGGAGCGGGAGAAGCTCACGGACTCGCTTCACTCCATCCGCCGGGAGGACCCCAGCTTCCAGTTCCACGTGGACGACGAGACGGGGGAGACCATCATCGCGGGCATGGGCGAGCTCCACCTCGACATCATCAAGACCAAGCTCACCCGCGACCGGAAGGTGGGCGTCAACGTGGGCAAGAACAAGGATGCGGACGACTTTGTGGCGAACTACCGCGCGGCCTATCGCCCTGTCGCGCCGCACGCCGACTACGCCGTGATCAGCCAGTCGCCCAAGATCGACTCGGACGGCCAGTACGGCGACGCCATCATCAGCATCGAGCCGTACACGGAGGAGCAGGCCGAGGAGGAGGGCCTCGACTTCACGGACTACATCTCCTTCAAGAACAAGATCGTCGGCGGGGCCATCCCGCAGGAGTTCATCCCCTCCGTGGAGAAGGGCGTGCGGGAGACCGCCAAGAGCGGCGTGCTCGCGGGCTACCCGCTCCAGGGCGTCAAGGTGACGCTGACCGACGGGTCCTACCACGATGTGGACTCCTCACTCATGGCCTTCGAGGTGGCCGGCTCGCTCGCCTTCAAGGAGGCGGCCCAGAAGGCGGGCGTCGTCCTCCTCGAGCCCGTCATGAAGGTGGTGGTCACCACGCCCGACGAGTACCTCGGGCCCGTCACGGGCGACCTCAACGGACGCCGGGCGCTCATCCGTGGCATGGAGGAGCGGGGGACCACGCGGGTGATCACCGGGGAGGTCCCCCTCAGCGAGATGTTCGGCTACGCCACGCAGCTCCGGGGCATGACCCAGGGTCGGGCCAACTACTCCATGGAGCCGCTCGCCTACCGCGAGGTGCCTTCCAACATCTCCAAGGAGGTCCTCGCCGGCGCGGCGTAAATCCCGAGCCCGCCGGACGCGGTTGTCGGGCGGCCGACGGGGTGTGCATCGTCCGCCGATCACGCTCGGACGCGATACCCCGCCACGAAAGGTGGATGAAATGGAGCGGCGACGCTTCTCCCCGCCGACGACGGCCGTCGCCGGTTCTTGTCTTGCTTTCGTCGCCGCTGTCGCGGCCGGAGCCGCGGGGCCGCCGTCGCCGAGGCCGGTGGCGCTCCAGGCGCCCGACAAGGAGAGGGTGGGGGACCATCCCTACCTCCTCGTCACGAAGGGGGCGTACGACCGTCTCCAGCGGCGGGCGCGGAAGGAACCGTGGAAGCGGATGAAGCGGGAGGCGGTCGCTTACGTCCGCAACCATCGCTACGAGCCGCACCACTGGTCGCGGATGTGGCGGATGGTGAACAAAGGTGCCCTCGCGTACATCCTCGATCCGGAGAACCGGCCGGCCTATCGGAAGAAGATCCGCGAGGCGCTGACCCACTGGTCTCATTACTACGAGAACCGCTCCGACTACCACGGCCACAACCGCGTGGCCCTCGGCGCCGCCTTCATGAGCTCCGTCCTCGCCCTCGACGTCGTCCGCGACGCCCTCGACCCCGGGGCGCGGGCGGCGATCGAGAAGGCCATGGGCAAGATGGCCCGCTGGTACCGGAAGAAGGGTCGGTGGGAGCTCAACCAGTACGGCTGTTCGGGCGTCTGGGCGCTGTACGAGGGGCGATTCGACGCCCCGGCCATCAAGAACTACGTCCGCGAGCTCCGCGACGTGCAGATCGCCCCGGACGGCAGCTTCCGCGAGGGGCCGACCTACGCCGCCGCCCGTCTCGGCTGCCACCAGCCCGCTCGACAGGGGAAGGTGGCCCTCATGCACGTCCTCGAGGGCCTCGGCATGTACGGCTTCTACTCGCGGCCGAGGTACGCCGCCTTCTACGAGTGGCTCTTCGGCCACGCGACCACGCCGTTTTTCGACTACTGGAGCTTCTGCGACTCCACCCCCTCCGCATTCAACCACACCCGCGGCCTCGGCCTCTTCACGGCGTATCGCTTCTCGGAGCGGGCGGCCCGCCTCGCCGCCCGGATCAACCAGGGGGACCCGCCGCCGGCGGACCTGCTCCACTACGTCCTTATGGAGCAGCGGCTGCCCGAGCCCGGCAAGCCGGCGAGCCGCGTCTACCCGCAGGGTGGGGCGTGGTTCGTCGAGCCGGACCCGACCGCCGCGTCGCTCGCTGGCGCCATGTGGAACAACACGAGGGTGGGCGACCACTCCCACATGGACATCAACGCCCTCCACCTCGCCGGCTACGGAAAGCACCTGCTCCGGAACGTCGGATATCCCGGCTATCCCCCGCCGCTGGAGGCGGAGGGGAACAACGTGGTCCTCGTCGACGGCGAGAACCACAACGCCATCCACAAGAAGGACAGCAAGGCTGTGGTCGCCATCCGCGACGAGAAGGCGGGCGGCGAGGTGTACGCTCCGCCCGGCGGCGGGGTGAAAGCGGACCTCACCACCCGCGCCGTCGATTACGCGAGGGGCTTTTCCGGCAAGGCCCTACGCCCTCAGGGCGAATGGTGGCGCAACTTCTGCTTCGTCCATCCCTCGGAAGGGGCCCCCGGCTACTTCGTGGTCTTCGACGAGGTCGACGCCAAGGACACCTCGAGCGCCGTGAACGTCGTCTGGCATCCGAACAGCGACACGCTCACCGACCGGGTCGCCAACAAGCGCTACGCGTTCGACATCGGCGACGGCGTCTCCCTCGACGTCTTTCTCGCCACGCCGCCGGCTGCCGTGGAGATCCGCTCCCGCGAGGGCCTCTCCCGCAGCGATTTCGACGGAAAGTATCTCTATACGACCTATCCGACGGCCGGAGACGGAAGGAAGACCGTCGCCACGATGCTCTTCCCCTCGGACGACGCCCACCCGCGTCCGTCCGTCGAGCGACGCGGCGGATCGCGTTTCGCGGGAGCGGTGGTCAGCCACGAGGACGGACCGACGGATCGCGTGCTCGCGTCGTCTCGGAGCGGGAAGGTCGAGGTGGACGGCCACACGTTCCGAGGCCGGCAAGCCGTCGTCCGCACCCGCCGAAAAGGTGTGGCGTTCTATTTCGTGAGAGAAGCGACCTCGTTCCGCCGCGGTGGCCAGGGCTTTTCATCCGAGAGCCCGGTGACCCTGTCCCTGACCGAGGGCAAGGGGAAGATCGTCAGCCCCGGCACCGTCGTCACGTTTCGCCGGTCGGGGATTGAGGGAGTCCACGTCGACGGCGAGCCGCCCGCGGTGCGTTCTCGCGAGGAGGACGCGGTGACGGTCCGCGTGCCCGAAGGCAAGCACACCATCGCGTTGCGGCGGTGACGTGCCGGTCCGGTCGGGGTTCCCACGGACGTCGTGGATGGGAGCGTGAAGAGAGACGCTTCCGGACGCGCTCAAGACGCGACCTTCGACGCATGCGTCGTCCTGCTCCGACCCTCAGAACCGATCGATCGGCCCGCCCGCCATCGTCCGGCCTCTACGCGGCCGTGGCTCGCTTCGTGAAACGGAGCCCGGCTCGCCCCCGATCGATGTTCGCCTCGAGCGGTGGGGCGACGCCCGGCCTCGACGGTCCGCCCCTCACATCTCCTGGAGCATCGCCTTGATCCGGTCGACGGCCTCCGCCCTCGGCACCATCTCGGCCGCCGACGCCGTGCGTCGCTTCACCTCGATCTGGTCGTTTTTCAGCCCCTTCTCCCCGACGGTCACCCGAAGCGGAATCCCGACGAGGTCCGCGTCGTTGAACTTGACGCCGGGCCGCTCGCCGCGGTCGTCGAGGAGCACCTCGATCCCGTCGGCGCCGAGTTGCTCGTACAGCGTGTCCGCGGCCTCCTGTGTCCGCCCCTCGTACCGAATCGGCGTGATGATCACCTGGTAGGGCGCGATGCCCTTCGGCCAGACCACTCCCGCGTCGTCGTGGCCGCCCGGCGCCTCGATGGCGGCGGCGAGGATGCGGTTCACTCCGATGCCGTAGCACCCCATGATCGGCCGCCGCTCCTTCTGCTCGGCGTCGAGGACGGAGACGTCGAGCGCCTCGGTGTACTTCACCCCGAGCTTGAACACCTGCCCCACCTCGATGCCCCGCGACTCGCGGAGCACGCCGCCGTCGTTCATGGGCGAGCGGTCGCCGTCCTCGGCGTTGCGGAGGTCCGCCACACGCACGCGCTCCGCCGGCACGGCGTCGACGACGTCCCGCTTCCAGTTGAAGTGCCGCACGTGCTGGTCGTGGGCGTTGGCCCCGGTGATCCAGAGCCCCTCCTGCGCGGCGTCGGGGTCCACCACGACGGTGACGTCCTCCCGCTCCGCCGCGACCTGCGGCCCCACGTAGCCGATGGCGAACCCCGCGTCCACGGCGCCGGTGTCCTCGGCGAGCTTCACGTCCCCGCACGCCGCCTGGAGCTTCCCCGGGTTCAGCTCGTGGTCCCCGCGGACCACGCCGACCACCCAGCCGCTCCCGCCGCGGCAGACCAGCGTCTTGAGCATGTTGGCGGCGGTCACGGGTGTGCCCAGTGTTTCGCGGAAGTAACGGGTCACCTGCTCGATGGTCGAGCAGCCGGGTGTGTGGACCGTCTCCAGCGTACCCGTCGGCTCGCCGTCGAGGCGGGAGGGCCGCTCGCCGATCTCGCATCGCTCCCGGTTCGCCGCGTAGTTCTCCTTGTCGCTGGAGAAGATGACGTCCTCCCCCGTCGGCGCGGGAACCGTGAACTGCTGCGAGGCGCTGCCGCCCATCTCCCCGGTCTCCGCGTCGACGATGACGTAGGGCACGCCGCAGCGGTCGAAGATGCGGCAGTAGGCGTCGTACATCGCCCGATAGCTGCGGTCGAGGCCCTCCTCGTCGAGGTCGAAGGAGTAGGCGTCCTTCATCTGGAACTCGCGCGACCGCAGCACGCCGAACCGCGGCCGATACTCGTCGCGGAACTTGGTCTGGATCTGATAGAGGGTCAGCGGCAGCTGTCGGTAGCTGTGGACGAAGGACCCGACGACCTGCGTCATCACCTCCTCGTGGGTCGGCCCGAGGGCGAGGTCCCTCCCGTGCCGGTCGTTGACCACGAAGAGGTTCTCCCCGTAGTCCTCTCGCCGCCCGGTCTGCTCCCACCACTCGATCGGCTGCAGAGCGGGGAGGAAGACCTCCGCGGCGCCGGCCCGGTCCATCTCCTCGCGGATCAGCTCACAGATCTTGTGGAGCACCCGCCAGCCGAGGGGGAGGTAGCTGTAGGACCCGCTCGCTGCCTGCTGGACCAGCCCGGCACGCAGCATGAGTTGATGGCTGGGGACGGACGCCTCGGCGGGCGCTTCCCGCATGGTCGGAATCAGGGTCCGGGTCCACCGCATCCTCGCCTCCGTCAGTGAAAATCCGATCCTAATCGCCCCGCGGAGCGTTTCCACACCGCGGGCCGGACGCTGGCGGCCGGACCTCGGGTGGCCGTCCTTGCTGTGCTTCGCCTCGTTCACCGCGAGCCGCGCCGACCCATACCGGGCATCAAGCAGCAGCCGTGGGCCCGCGGCCCTACGAGGGGCTCCGGACGGCCGAGGCGATGGACCCTCCCGTCGCGGGCGTTCCCGGTGAGCCGCTCCGCCGCCAGAACGGCGCCCCGTTCCTGGAGGTACGGCTACACGTCGCCAAAGTCGATTGTCCGCATCGAGCCAATGGACGAGCCGCCCGCCACGTGCTCGGAGACCGTCTCCCCGGACGGGTATCCCTTCCGCCCCAACGTGACCCCCGCGGTCCCGCATCCCCGCTGGTCCCAACGCACGGAGAAGGTCATCCTCAGCGGAGACGAGCGACGCACGCTCCTCGACAACGGCTACGCGTCCGTCCCGGATTTGTACAAGGGAGAAGGGGATGTGATGGGCTCGACCGCCGAGCGACTCGTCGCGCTGCACACGTCGGCAACGAAGTCTCCCACCACGACACCACCGAGCGACTCCGCCGCGGCCGAGCTCGGACCCATCTGTTCAACGCCCGCGGCGATCCGACGACATGATCACCCCCGGGCGCTCATCTCCGCCGGGCGAAAAGGGCTCCGATGACCGCGCCGATCCCCGCGGCGGTGAGGAGGCTCGCGAAGGGTCGCTCCTCCACTCGGTGCTTCGTCTTCAGCGCCGCCTCTTCCCCACGCCGCCGGAGCTGGCTGTACGCGTCCTCGAGGTCCCGCACGCGGCTCCGCAGGTCCGCGATCTGGTCCTTCGCCCGGCTGACCGGATCGTTCCCACGTCGCTCGAAGATCTCGGGCA
>CAZQQP010000043.1:7100-21827 GCA_964595475.1 uncultured Planctomycetaceae bacterium
CTCACTCCTCCTTTCAAACCCACATCTCTTCATGTATTTTTGTGAGGGTCGTCGGGGTCTTCCAAGATCGGCCGGCCCACTCGACGGCGGACGGTCTCGGCTCGTCACGGCGGTCTCGCCCCGGCGTGACCGATGCAGCCAAGCGTTGCCCAAGGAACCATGCGAGGAGCAAGCTCATGCCGGAGATACCCCCGGGCCAGCACACGAAGCGAGCGGAAGCGGTGGCGATCCACTGCATGGACCTCCGCTTCCAACCGCTGTTAGACACGTATCTCCGCGACCGCTTCGGCGACGGCAACGTCGATCGGATCGCGGTCGGCGGCGGCGTGCGGGAGCTGGTCCGCTCGCCGGAGGACAGCTTCGTCCTCGGCCAGCTCCGCACGTCCGTCCAGCTCCATCACCCGCCTCGCGTGGTCCTGCTCCAGCACGAGGACTGCGGCGCCTACGGCGGGAGCAAGGCGTTCGCCGGCGACGAGGTCACGGAGCAAGCCGAGGAGCTCGGCCGGGCGGAGACCGTCGTCCGATCCGCCTTCCCCGACGTCCACGTCGAGAAGCACGTGGCGACGTGCGCCGGCGAGATCCGTCCGGTCTGACCGCGTCCGGGATTCCCCGCGAGCGGCCTCGCGTCTCACCCGTTCCCGAAGATCTCCGGATGCCGCGGCTCGTCTTCTCTCTCGCCGACGTCGAGGGAGAGGGACAGCCGCTCCGTCCTCGGCGGAAGACACCGCGTGGCGTCGCACGCCTGGGAGCGGACCTCGACGTGAACAGCGACCGACCCGCTCGCCTCCGCGTCGATCCGAACGGGAACCGTCACCGTCGCTTGGTCGCGGTAGATCGCCATCGACTGGTTGAGGACGGGGTCCGTCGTCCACTCGGGCTCGGGATATGACGCCTCGTCCGCTCGACCGGGGCCGTGCGGGGTCACCGCCACTGATAGGGGGGCGACGCCGCTGTCGCTCGCCGCCGGCCCGTAGACGTGCGCACCTTCGTCGATGGAAAGCCGCACCGCGACCTCCGCCGTGGCCCCGGGGCGGACCCTCCGCTGCGAGGCGAACGCCTCCACGACCACGGGGGATTCCCCGGCCACCGCGTCCGCATCCGACGCGACGCTCGGTCGCGTCGCGAGCTCGAGGGCCTCCTCCCCCGTCCGGTCGAGGTGGTCCGCGAGCGCGATGAGCAGCGTCGGGTTGGCCTGGGGCGCCTGGCTCATGATGCCGCTCAGGGCGCCGATCGTCCGGACCGCGGCGGTCCGGTACTCCTCCTCACCCGTGAGGTCCGCGAGCCTCGTCAACGCCCGTGCCGCGACCCCGTTGCCCGACGGCAGGTTCCCGCCCGCCGCCGGGTCCTTGGTCCGGTCGATCCGCGGCTCCTGCCCGGCGGCGGTGAAGAAGAAGCCTCCCGCGTCGCGGTCCTCGTGGTCCCGCCGCAGCCGGTCGACGAGCTCCTTCGCTTCGTCGAGGTACCGCCGCTCGCCGCTCGCCGCGTGCAGCTCGAGGAGCCCGTCGGCGAGGAAGGCGTAGTCGTCGAGATACGCCGGGAGGCGGGCGTGCCCCGCCCGATACATGTGGAGGAGCCCGCCGTCGTCCGTCCGCAGCCGCTCGCGGAGGAAGTCGGCCGCCCGCCTCGCCGCGTCGACGTAGCGGCTGTCGCCGGTGTGGCGTCCCGCGTAGGCGAGCCCGGCGATCATCAGCCCGTTCCAGCTCGTCAGGATCTTGTCGTCGACGCTCGGCGGGACCCGCCGGTTCCTCGCCTCCAACAGCTTCTTCCTCATGGCATCGAGCCGCTCGCGGAGGCTCTGCGGGTCGACGCCCTCCTCCTCGGCGACCTTCCCGATGGGCCGGGGCAGGTGGAGGATGTTTCTCGACTGCGGCTCACCCGTCGCCTCCTCGCGAAAGTTCCCCTCGGGCTTCACGCCGTAGGCCTTGTTGAACAGCCGCCCGTCGGCCTCCCCGAGGATCTCGAGGATCTCGTCGTGGCCCCACACGTAGTACTTTCCTTCCTCCCCCTCCGACTCCGCGTCGCGGGCGGAGTAGAACCCGCCCTCGGGCGAGGTCATCTCCCTTTGGAGCCACTCGAAGATCTCCTCCACCACGCCGCGGTAGGGCGTGTGGCCCGTGAGGAGGAAGCCGTCCGTGTACGCCCGGGCGAACTGGGCGTTGTCGTAGAGCATCTTTTCGAAGTGGGGGAGGAACCACTGCGGATCCGTGGAGTACCGGTGGAACCCGCCCCCGACGTGGTCGCGGACGCCGCCCATGGCCATCGCGTCGAGGGTCTGCGTGACCATGTTGAGCGCTTCCACGTCACCGTCGCGGCGATAGCGGTCGGCGAGGAGGAGGAGCTGGCCGTGGGGCGGAAACTTGGGTGCTCCGCCGAAGCCGCCGGTATTCGCGTCGAAGGAGCTCCGGATCTGGGCGACCGCCTGGTCGACCGCGCCGCGGGTGAGGCGGTCGGGCGTCTCCGTCATCTCTCCCGAGGTGAACCGCCGGATCGCGTCGGCCACCTGATCCGCCTGCTGCTCGATCTCGCTCCGCCGGTTCTTCCACGCCTTCCCGAGCTCCCGGAGCACCGTCTTGAACCCCGGCCGCCCGCCGCGGTCGTCCTTCGGAAAGTAGGTGCCCGCGAACCACGGCCGCCCGTCGGGGGTGAGGAACACGGAGTTCGGCCACCCCGCGTGCCGGGCGATGAGCTGCGTGGCGATCATGTAGTGGCTGTCCACCTCCGGCCGCTCCTCCCGATCCACCTTGATCGGGACGAAGTGCTCGTTCAGCGTCGCCGCGAGATCCTCGTCCTCAAAGGACTCGTGGGCCATCACGTGACACCAGTGACACGTCGAGTAGCCGACCGAGAGGAAGACGGGCTTGTCCTCCCGCTCGGCCTTCTCGAGGGCCTCGCGTCCCCATGGATACCAGTCGACGGGGTTCCCGCTGTGCTGGAGGAGGTAGGGGCTGTGGGTCTGGGCCAGCCGGTTGCGGCCGGCGGACGCGTCCCCGGCGGAGGGGCCGCTCCCTCCCTCCGCGAACATGCGGAGCCCCACGACCCCCACGACGCCGCTCGCGATCCACAACAACTCCATAAGTCGGGCTTTCAAAATCGGCAGTCGGTCACCACCGTGCGAGAGGGCCCGTGTCCCCGGGCACTGGCGGAAGCGCTGCCAGTGTCACCCACACACGCGACCGCGAGGAACAACTGTAGCTTTCCGGTGGGAAAGCCGCGTCCGATGCTAGGGAATCGCTCCGACCGGTTCCGCTCGCCGTGGGAGGACATCGTGGCCGAGCCCCTCGCGAATTCGGCCACGCGGCGAGCGTCGGAGCGCCAGGCGTGAGGGGACGGGCGGTTAGAACGAGGCGTCGCGGATCTCGATGCGGTCCTTGCGCAGGTTCCACAGCACCTCGGCGGCCTTCCGCGTCCGGCCCTCGTCCGCCAGGACCATCGTCACCTTCTTGTTCTCCTTCGGATTGCCCTCGAGGAGGACGGTCTTGTTCTCTCCGTTGTAGGTGAGACGGTGTGCCGAGATGTCGCGTGTCGGGTCCCGCAGCCTCACGTCGCCGACGGCGTGGATGATCTGGATCTCCATGGATCGGACGTCCGCCATGCGGGTCGCCTTCATCTTCCGGAGGCTCTTCATCTTCGCGACGAGCTGGTCGGCCTGGAGCTCGACCGTCGTATCGCGGTTCTTGGGCTCGTGGACCATCCGCACGTCGCCCTTGATCAGCAGGTCGCTTCGGCTTCGGTCGAGGGTCAACCCCTCGGACCATTCGAAGGCGGTCTTCCCCCGTCCGCTGATGGGGGTGACTGTGCTTTCCTTCGTCCCCTCGCTGCTCCGGTAGTCCTCGACGAGCAGGTTGCCCTTCCCGCGGATGTGTGCCTTCCCGGTGACGTTGTCGAAGACCAGCTTGGACCCCTCCCCCCGGAAGCGTGTCCGCAGCTTCTCCTTCGCCGCCGTGGCCCACCGGCTGCCGAGGAGCACCGCGTCGCCCGTGGCGGTCAGCTTCTTCAGCACGCGATCCCCACCCGTCGTCGCGGACAGCTCGGCGGGGGCGATGCCGCCGGCCTCGCGCTGGTTCGCCGCCCCGCCGGACTCCGCCTTCGCCGACTTCACGTCGACGAACTTCAGCTCCAGCGTGTTTCCGCTCAGGCGGTTCGCCTCGGTCGGCCGGCTGGCGCTTGTCGCGACGGCGTCGCCCTTGACCACGATGGTCCCCGCCTCGCTGTCGTACCGCATCGTCTTCTTCCACCGTACCGTCAGGCGGCGGTCCTTCTGTCCGTCGGGCTTCGTGTCCGTCGCTCCCTCGCCGGAGTCCTTCGCGTCGCCCTTCGAGGCGTCGCCGCCCGCCTTCTTCGGCTGCACCGAGTGAAAGACCCCGCCGCCGTTCGCCCGGACGAGGCGGCCGTTGTCCTCGAGGGTGAGCTTGCCCACCTCCAGCCGCTTGCGTCCCCGGACCAGACGCACGGGCGACCCCACGACGGTCGCCGTCTTCTCCGACGCGACCGCGGTGAGCTTCTCGCCGCGGATGCGCGTGCCGTCTTTCGTGTTCAGAAGGACGCTCCCCTCGGCCCGCAGCTTCTCGATCTTCACGCGGCGCCCCTTCCCCTCGGCCTCGTCCGCCGCCGTCCGTCGGAGCGTGGCGTGGAGCTCCTCCGCCTGCATCGCCTGATCCGAACCCGTCAGTTTGACGGAGCCGGACGCGTCGATCTCCTTCGGCACGATCCGCCCGGACGACCCCTGTCCGACCGTCGCGACGAGGCGGTCCGCCCGGATCTTGCCGTCGTCCACCTCCACCCGCACGTTGCCGCCCGCGTCGACCCGTCGCAGCCGCGCCTCCGTCTTTTTCCCGTCCTTGCTACGGCCGAACGACACGGTGGTCCGCTCGCTGCGGAGGTGGAGCCGCTGGTTCCGAACGTCGACGTCCCCGAAGAACGCGGCCTGCTTGATCCCGCCGGGCCGCCCCTCGCCGCTCCGGAACGAGAGCTCCACCCGGTCGGACCAGTCGATGCGAAGGCCGGGCGGAAGTTGCCCCGTCTCGTCCTTGCTTGCTCCTTCCTGGTTCCCGGCGGCGCGAAGCGTGCCCTCGCCGCGGAGCTCCGCACGGCCCTCGTCCAGCCGGACGGTGAGCGTCTCGGACCGCACCCTTCCGATCTCGGGCGCGTCGATGCGGAGCGGCGCCGTGGCGGTCCCTTTCGCCTTCACCCAGCGGTCCCCGTGGTGGTACCGCAGCCGGTGACAACGGAGCTTCCGCCGCTCCTTGCCCCGGAGGACCACCGGCTCGCCCTCTAAGGCGATGTGGATGTCCCGATTGCCGCCGAGACGGTCGGGCGGGTCCTCCGCGGGCGTCATGACCATCGCTCCGGACCAGGTGACCTTGACGGTTCCCGACCGCTCCTGCAGCAGGCTCTGCTCCTCGGGCGCGGGACGTCCGGCCAACGACCGCGGGGGCGGCGTCGGCGTGGGCGGCGACGGCGCTCCACCCGACCCGCCGTCGGCGAAGCGGATGTGCCCGGCCCCGCCGGTCCGGACCATCCGAGGACCAGCCCGCCGCCGCGTCGGTCCCCTCGCGGACGTGTCGCCGCTCGCCTCCGCCTTCCCGCCGCTCGGCGAGGAACCCCCGGTCTGGAGCGTCCCCGCGCCGAACGTGAAGTGGGCGGTCAACGTGTCCGCGCGGATGGAGCGGTCCTCGCTCCGCACGCGGACGTCGCGGCCGAACCGGACGCGGTAGTACTGCGTGGGTTCGGCGGAGCGGTCCGCCGACGCCGTCGCACCGCGTGTCTCGGAGGCCGTCTCGTCCGCCGCGTCGCCTTGGTCGGTGGCCTGCTCCAGGTTGAACCGGAACTGCTTCCCCTTGGCGATCTTCAGCCGCTTGATCCGCCGTCCCACCTGGTCGTACGCGAGGTCCAGCCCTACGCCGCGAAAGTCGAGACGGTCGCTCGTCGCGTGGACGGGCCCGTCGGACTCGATCGTCCCCACCGTCGCGTCGAACCGCGCCTCCTCAAGGAAGAGCCGAAGCGCAATATCCTCCTTGCCGACGAGGTCCACCGCGTCGCCGTCCGTGCTCTTGTAGAGGGTGACGACCACGTGGCCCTTGAAGGTCCCCCGCTGGGGATAGTTGTTCGGGGCGACGAAGCGGCCGCGGTCGCTGCGGAGGTGGATCACGCGACGGGGGCCGAGGTACAACCACGCCTGCGGCTGGTCGATCTCGAACAGACCGCTCTCTTTCGGCGTGAGCGCCTTGTAGTGATAGACGTCGTCGAGGCGGCCGCTTTTCGGGTCCGTCCGGTGGATCCAGGCTCCCTCGGAGCGGCCGAGCCGGTCCGGCTCGAGCACGCGGCGGGCGGGCGGCTCCTCCATCGCGGGCGGCGCTTCGCCCGTCGCGTCGGGCGAGGCCTCGCGCGCCGGCGGCTTCCGCTCACCGGTCAGCGCGCTGACTGCCGTGAGGATGGCCAGCCCGCCGACGGCGGCGACGGTGGCGAAGAACACGCGTCGGGTGGTTCGCTGGGGCAAGGGGGGCGCTCCTCTCCACACATCGTCAGCTCGGCCGGCCCTCTTCGTCGAGTCCGTACGCCGCGAGCACGGATCCCCATCGACCGGTGGCCCTCAGCAGGTGCTCCACCGCCTCCCGGACCGCCGCGGCGCCGCCGGGCCGCCGCGTCACCAGCGCGGCCACGGCCCTCGCTTCCGGCACCGCGTCGGCCACGGCGATGGGGACGCCGACCTTCCGGAGCACCGGCACGTCGGCGAGATCGTCGCCGATGTACGCCACCTCGTCGTCGTCGCGGCCGAACCGCCCGCGGATCGCCTCGTACGCCTCCGCCTTCCGGCTCGCGGCGGTGGACTCGACCTCGGCGATCCCCAGCTCGCTGGCCCGGTGGGCCACCGCCGGCGTCATCCGCCCCGTGAGAAGCCCCACCTCGAGGCCCACCCGCTTCCAGAGGACGATGGCCGACCCGTCGCGGACGTGAAAGCGCTTCGTCTCCACACCCCGGTCGTCCACGTGGATGCTCCCGTCGGTCAGAACCCCGTCGACGTCCAACAGGAGCAGCTTCGTCTGGGAAAGCGCCATACGCGAAGTTTAGCGCGGCGGCGGGCGAGGGAGCGCGGGTCGGTTGCGAAGGAGGCGGAAAAGCGTGAGCCCGTTCTTTTCCGCCTCGTCACTCCACCACCTTCAACGCCACCAGGTCCTGCACGTCCACGAGGCCGACGGGCCTCCCCTCGCCGTCCACCACGGGGATCTCGTCGACCCGGCTCTCCCGGATCAACTGCACCGCGTCCTGGACCCGGCCCGTCTCCCGGAGGGCACGGGGCGCCCGCGTCATCAGTCGGTGGACGGGCTGCCGAAGGATGGCCGGCCCTTCCTCCACGAGCAGCCGCCGGAGGTCCGCGTCCGTGAAGATGCCGGTGAGCGTTCCGTTGTCGTCGACGAGGAGAACGGCGCCGGCGCGCCGCGGAAACCGGCCCGCCTCCGCGAGCACCTCGTCCGTCGTCCGGTCCTCCCGCACCATGGGAAGGTTCTCCCCGGCTCGGAACCGGAGGACGTCCACGATGGGCAGCATCTGCCGGCCGAGCGAGCCGCCCGGGTGGCGCTTGTGGAACTCGTCCTCGCTGAAGTTTCGCCGGCGGCTGACGGCGAGGGCCAGCGCGTCGGAGACGGCGAGCATGGCGGTGGTGGATGCGGTCGGCGCGAGGTTGTGGGGACACGCCTCCGTGATGTCGCCCACCGCCAGCGGCACGTCGGCGACCTGGGCGAGGTGGTTGTCGGCGCGGGCCGTGATCGCGAGGGTCGCGACGCGGTCCTGTCTCGCGATGGCGGCGAGCGAGAGGGCCTCTTCCGTCCGCCCCCCGTAGCTGAGGAGAACCAGCACGTCGCGCTGTCGGATGCGGCCGAGGTCCCCGTGCAGCGCCTCGGTGGGGTGGAGGTAATGGCTCGGCGTGCCCGTGGACGCGAGCGTGGCGCTGAGCTTCTGGGCGATGATGCCGCTCTTGCCCATCCCGCTCGCGATGACGGTGCCCTCGCAGGCGAGCAGACGGCTCACCGCCGCGTCGAAGGTGGGCTCGAGCTGGTCCACCACGCCGGTGATTGCCCGGGCCTCGGCGCGGAGCACCTCGGCCGCGAACGGCACGTCGCTCGTCTCCGTCGCCTCCGCTTGCTCTGTCGCCGCTTTGCTCGGATGCATGGGCGTGGTAGACTCGCTAAGGCAGGCGGGTGAGGGGTTGCTGCGGCGTCGGACGCGGGCGAGAAGCTTGATTATCGCCTCCGTCGCCGCGGATGTAAATCGACCGTGCCGGAGGGTCAATGGACGACTACCGGGTCGAGCTCGACGTCTTCAGCGGTCCTCTCGATCTCCTCCTCTACCTCATCAAGCGCCACGAGGTGGACATCCACGACATCCCCGTCTCCCGCGTGGCGGACCAGTATCACCAATACGTCCAGTCACTCCGCGCCCTCGACATCGACCTCGCCGGTGAGTACCTGGTCATGGCGGCGACGCTGGTGGAGATCAAAAGCGCCATGCTCCGCCCGCATCAGGAGGACGCCTCCGACGACGCGACGCCCGCGTCGGAGGACCCCACCGACCCCCGCTACGAGCTCGTCCAGCAGCTCCTCGCGTACAAGCGGTTCAAGGACCTCGCCGCGGAGCTCGAGCGACGGCGGGAGGTCTTCTCCGAGCGGTTTCCCCTCGCCCCCGCGGCGATGGATCAGCAGACGGAGGAGCCGCGCCTGGAGCTGGAGGACGTCCAGATCTGGGACCTGGTGGAGGCGTTCAACCGGCTGATGGAGCAGACGGCCGGCGGCCACGCCCTCCATGAGGTGGTCGCGGACGACACGCCGATCGAGCTCCACGCCGCGGACATCGCGGACCGCCTCCAGCGTGAGGGGCCGATGCCCCTCGACGCCCTCGCTCAGGGGCGGAGCGTGAACGAGCTGGTCGGCCTCTTCCTCGCGCTGCTCGAGCTCGTCCGCGACGGTCGCCTCCGGGCGTGGCAGGTGGAGTTCTGCGGCCCCATCCACCTCCAGCTTCGCGAGCCCGACGAGACGGATCCCGACGACGCGGAAGCGGCCCTCGTCGGCCAACCGGACCCGCGGAACGCGGACCACTTCGAGTGGCCCGACGAGGCCACCCGACAGCGATACATCCGCCGCCAGAAGCGCCGGTCCCGCGGCGAGCGGATCGAGGAGGACGAGCAGTTCGAGGAGGATCTTCGGGCCATCGAGGCGGAGGAAAATGCGGGGGCGGAGTAGCGCTTACCATTGAGGTTGGCGTCCGTCGCTTTGGAGGCGGAAAAACCCGCCGAGCTTTGGAATTCGAGATGGACCGGCCGACCGACAATCGCGTGTATCCGACGCTGACCGCGGCGGCTCTCCGAGCCCGCGAGACCGCGCTGAAAAGGTTCGCGGCCTGGGAGGCGTCCCACCCCGAGGCGACCGATCCGGAGCGCGCGATCCAGGAAGTCGCCGGCCTCTACGAGCTCCTTCCCGAGGCCGCCCGGGACCGGCCGATCGACCCGTCCGGCGTGATCGAGATGCATCGGCGCCTTTCTTGTCTGGGCCGTGAACTGCGATGACGGCTCAAGAAGCCGCCCTGCGCGATCTTGTCGGTCGCCTTGAAGCGGCCCGGATGCCGTACATGGTGATCGGCGGGTTTGCCAACGCCGTCTGGGGGACTCCGCGAGCGACCATCGATATCGACGTCACGATCTGGGCGCCCGACCGCTCGGTCACGTCGGTCCTGCAGGCTTTGGCGCCCCCTTTTACGGCGCTGACCTCCGATCCGGTGACCTTCGTCAGTCGGACGCGCGTCCTCCCGATTCGAAGCGAAAGCGGCGTGCGCGCCGACGTGATCTTTGGCTTCTTGCCGTTTGAGGAAGAGGCGATCGGGCGGGCGCCGCGGATTCCCTTTGGCGATGTCGAGGTTCGCGTAGCGACACCGGAAGATCTCATTCTCCACAAGATCATTTCCGATCGCGAGGAGGACCAGGCCGATGTGCGTGGGATCATTCGGGCGAGGCTGGCGCAGATGGATCTGAGCTATCTCGAGCCCCGAATCCGCGAGCTTGCGGACCTGCTCGAGCGACCCGACATCTGGCATCGATGGGAGCGGTGGAAGGTGGGGACGGGCACCTGACCCTGCTAAACGGCTCTTCCGTGGTTGGACGTGTCCGTGGCTTGCCCGCGCGAGCACCCGTCTCCACAATGGGCTTATGGCCGAAGACGCATCCACGCGAACCCAGCGCCACATCATCGCCGCCCTGGTCGCCAACGAGCCCGGCGTGCTCGCCCACGTCGCGAGCATGTTCGCGGCGAGGGGCTTCAACATCGACAGCTTGGTCGTCGGGCGGACGGAGAACCCGGAGTTCAGCCGGATGACCCTCGTGGTCAACGGGACGCTGCAGACCCTCGAGCAGGTGCGGAAGCAGCTCGCCCGCATCGTCCAGGTGGTGAAGGTGGTGGACTACCTCGACACACCCGTGGTCGAGCGGGACCTCATGCTCGTCCGGGTGACCACGGCGGCGGGCAACCGGCACGAGGTGATCGAGCTCGCTCAGCTCTTCGACGCCCGCATCGTCGACGTGGGCCGGGAAGAGGTCATGATCGAGCTGTCGGGGGCGGAGCTGAAACTCGAGTCCTTCGTGGACCTCATCCGCCCCTACGGCATCGTGGAGCTCGCGAGGACGGGTGTCATCGCCATGCCGCGGGCGGAGAAGGCGGAACGGTCCGACCAGCTCTCGGCCGACGGCGAGGCGGCGAAAGGGGGCTCGACCGAGTGATCCGACCAGCGCATGGGTTGCTGATCTGCCTGGCCGCCGCGGGGTGCGCGGCGCCGGGCGTGAGCGGCGAGACACGGCCGATGCGCCACGGAACCTTCACCATTGTCGCGTACGACCCGAAGACCGAGACCCTCGGCGTCGCCACGCAATCCAAGGTGCTCGCGGTCGGAGCGGTCGTGCCGTGGGCCCAAGCGGGCGTGGGCGCCGTCGCGACCCAGGGGCTCGCCAACCCCGCCTACGGCCCCAAGGGCCTCTCCCTCCTCGAACAGGGGAAGCGGCCGGCCGAAGTGGTCGACGCGCTGACGTCGGGCGACTCCGGAAGCGCCCACCGCCAGCTCGTGGTCCTCGACGCGGAGGGGCGGGCCGCCGTCCACACGGGCGGGGAGACCCTTCCGTGGGCGGGCCACCGGGTCGGCGAGACCTACGCGGTCGCGGGAAACATCCTCGCGGGCGCGGAGGTGGTCGAGGCGATGGCGGAGACCTTCGAGCGGACCGATGGACCGATCGGCGGACGGATGATCGAGGCGCTGAAAGCCGGTCAGGCCGCGGGCGGCGACCGACGGGGGCGGCAGTCGGCGGCGCTTCTCGTGGTGAAGGAAGGCGGTGGGCCCGGCGGCTTCAACGATAGGTTTCGGGATCTGCGTGTCGACGACCACGACCGTCCCATCGAGGAGCTCGAACGGCTCTACGAGCTCCACAAGGAGCGGGTCGCGCCGGAGCGGCAGCGACGCACCGACGGCGACTGAGGGGCGGCCCCCCGTGGGGTCGCCCGCCGCGATGCTCGCCCCGCCACGCGGGTCGGGTTCGGTCGCCCGGTCGCTCGAACATGCCCCTTCCGCTCCCGAGAACGGCTGTCTCCAAGCGAGCGAGCATTCCGCGAGGGCGTGGTCAGGCCCGTCGCGCCGGTCGCTGGATCGACATGTGCCGGTCCGTATCGACCACCACGTCGACGTCCGACCAACCGAGGGAGCGAACGGTCGCCGTCGCCTCGTCGGGCGTCAGCGCGGCCCGCAGGCTGTCGCTCAGCATCTGCCGCTGATCGGCGGTGGCCCCTTCCGCGTGACAAGCCACCAGGTGAGCGAGCTGTCGCTCCGATTCCGGGCGGAAGAGGTCGCGAATGAGGAGCACGCCACCGGGCTCGACGACGCGATAGGCCTCCTCGAGGAAGGGACGCGGGTCGGGGAGGTGATGGAGGATCGTGTTGCTGAACACCGTGTGGAAGCGGCCGTTGGGGAAGGGGAGCCGCTTCGCGTCCGCGAGGACGAGGTGGCTCCGGTCGCTCGGCCGGTCGCGGAGGCGGCCGGCGGCCCGACGGAGCATGCTCGCGGCGCGGTCCACCGCGACGAGGGCGCGAGCCGGTAGCCGATCGCGAACGAGGAGCGGGATCTCTCCCGGCCCGGTGCCGATGTCGAGCATGGTCCCGCAGGCGCCGAGGTCGGCGAGGCGGTCGACGAATGCCGCGTTCGCCTCGCTGTGGTCCATCGCGTCGTAGGACGCGGCCTCCTCCGCCGTGTCCATCACCTCCGGTTCGAGCACGCGGTCGACCTCGGTCACGACAGAGCCCTGTTGGAAAGGGAGCGGACGACGGAAGAAAAGCGACGGCCGAGGACAAACGACCGCGGAGCGTGCCGGCGGACTCACGGACGATGACGAGGGAAGCGGCGAGCCATCCCGCTTATGAAATGTACCGCGTCGGGGCCCCTCGTGCCGCCCGCGGGCCGCCGCTCACGACGTGAAGTACTCCGGCTCGTTGCCGGGCTTCCACTTGATGTTGCACCCGATGCTCGGCGCCTGGTTCTCCGGCACGGGGCGGTCCTCGATCAGCGCGTCCATCGCGGCGCGGAGGTCCTTCCCGTCGACAGGCTTGTCGTTGCCGGGACGGCTGTCGTCGAGCTGGCCGCGGTAGACGAGGCGATCCTCCGAGTTGAACAAGAAGAAGTCCGGCGTGCACGCGGCCCGGTACGTCTTCGCCACGGACTGGTCCTCGTCGAGGAGGTAGGGGAAAGTAAACCCGTTGTCCTTGGCGAACTCCGCCATCTTCTCCGGTCGGTCGTCGGTGTACTTCTCGATGTCGTTGGAGTTGATGGCGACGACCCCGATGCCCTTCTCCGGATACTCCTTCCCGAGTCGGCCGAGCTCCTTGGCGACGTGCTTCACGAAGGGGCAATGGTTGCAGATGAACATGACGAGCAGCCCCTTCGGCCCTTTGACGTCGTCGCGGCGGACCGTCTTGCCGTCGAGGTCCTCCAGGGCGAACTCCGGCGCCGTCGTCCCGAGCTCGAGCATCGTCGACGGTGTCTCGACCATGGCTGTTCTCCTTTCTTTCGACCGCGGGTGTCCCCGGCTGAACCGGATGGGCACCGATCGTATTCACCCCGCCGTCGCCTTTCATGCCGTCGGCGGCCGGGCACCGTCGAGAGCCCACCGGCATCCGAGCGACGAGCGCCTGTGACGGGCGGCCGAGCGGGACCGGGCGGGCAGCGACCCACCTCGTGGCCACCGGCACCGGCGCCCCTCGGTCACTCGCGATCGGGGCTCGGCGTGGAGGCCACGCGCCGACCTTACAATCCCGCCATGCCTGCTTGGACCGACGCCGTGTACGCGACCGCCGCGCTCGTCAGCGCTCCCGTCTGGGGGTGGCGCCTCCTCCGCACCGGCAAGTGGCGGACGGACTGGCCGGGCCGGCTCGGACGGTGCCGCCTCTCGCCGGAGGACCGCCCCACGCTGCTGCTCCACGGCGTCTCCGTCGGCGAGGTCAACGCCGCCCGCCGCCTCGTGGAGAAGCTCGAGGGAGACCTCGGCTCGGACCTCCGGATCGTGGTCAGCGCCACCACCGACACCGGCGTCGAGCGGGCCAGGGCGCTGTTCGAGCCCCGTCACGAGGTCGTTCGGTTCGTCTTCGATCTCACCCCGGCGGTCCGTCGCCTCCTGGACGCGGTGCGGCCCGACGCGGTCGCCCTCGTCGAGCTGGAGGTCTGGCCGACCTTCGTCGCCGAGTGCGCCCGTCGGGGCATCCCGGTGGCCGTTATCAACGGGCGGCTCAGCGAGCGGAGCCACCGCCGCTACCGTCTCGTCCGCGGCCTCCTCCGCTCCACCTTCTCCCGCCTCGCCGCCGCCGCGGTCCAGGACGAGACCTACGCCCGCCGCTTCGTCGACCTGGGTGTGCCCACGGAACGGATGCGGGTGACCGGCACCATGAAGTGGGACAGCGCGGAGATCGCGGACGGCGTGCCGGGAAGCGACGCGCTCGCGGACCGGCTCGGGGTGGACCGAAGTGCCCCGCTCGTCGTCTGCGGGTCGACCGGACCCGGCGAGGAGGCCATGCTGGTCGACGCCCTTACCGACCTCACCGCGAAGGACGCGTCGGGCGTCGACCGTCCGATCCAGCTCCTGATCGCCCCGCGGAAGCCCGAGCGCTTCGGCGAAGCGGCGGAGGCCATGGGCGATCCCGTCCGCCGCAGCCGCTGCGAAGGGCCCTCCGGCCGCTCGGACGACCGTCGGCTCTTCCTGCTCGATACCATCGGCGAGCTCCGGCAGGCCTACGCCCTCGCGGACGTCGTCGTCGTCGGCCGAAGCTTCTGCCCGATGCACGGCAGCGACATGGTCGAGCCCATCGCGCTGGGCAAACCGACGATCGTCGGGCCCAACACGGGCGACTTCGCCGAGATGATGAGCAAGCTTCGAGCGGGAGGTGGAGTGGCCGAGGTGACCGACGCCGACGCGCTTCGGCAGGCGGTGCGGGATCTCCTCCACCCCGAGCGGGGGCGAGCCCTCGCCGAGCGCGGGCGGAAGGTGATACGCGAGGAGCAAGGCGCCACGGACCGACACGCCGACCTCCTCCGCGCCCTCCTCCCGGTCCCCGACTAGCCCGCGAATGGACGCCATCCGTCGCGGCCGCCGTGGCTTGCGACGGAGCCGAGCGGGACGAGTAGAAGGACGCACCCGCGAGCACGAAGATCGTCTCACCC
>CAZQQP010000044.1:0-253 GCA_964595475.1 uncultured Planctomycetaceae bacterium
TTACGCTCGTCAGCCAGCACTGGGAGGAGATCTACGTCTTCGTCAACGACGGCAGCGGTGCCTTCGACAGCCGCCTCGTCTGGGGCTCGAGCCACCAGGACTTCGGCTCGAGCTGGATCACCCCGGCGGACGTCGACGGCGACGGGGACCTCGACATCCTCTATACCAACGGCGACGCCTTCGACTACCACCCGCCGGTCGGCCACGGCGAGGTCACCTTCGAGGACGTGCGCGTGCCCAGAGGCAACGTGCT
>CAZQQP010000044.1:263-17284 GCA_964595475.1 uncultured Planctomycetaceae bacterium
TCTCGCTGGCAGGCGTCGAGCTGGCACGCTTGCCCGGTCGGCCGGCCGTGGCACGGCATCCAGTGGCTGGAGAACAAGGGTGAGCTGTCGTTCGAGCACCACCGCCTCGCGGACCTCGTCGGCGCCTACAGCCCGCGGCCGGCGGACGTCGACGGGGACGGCGATCTGGACATCGTCGCGGTCAGCGCCTTCAACGATTGGGAGGATCCGTCGGCCCAGAGCATGATCTGGCTCGAACAGGTCGAGCCGACGCAATTCGTCCGGCGGGACCTGACGAGCTCGCCGACCCATTTGCTCGCCCTGGGCGTCGGCGATTTCACGGGCGACGGCGCGGCCGACCTCGTGACGGGCGGGATGCACATCGCCCCGCCGTACGACCGGATCTCCCGCGTGCGGCTGTGGACCCGTCCGCGTTGACCGGAGGAGACGGAGACGTGATCCGTCCGCTCGCGACGCGACGTGTGCTCTGGGGTGCGGCCGCGGTGGCCGCCGCGCTCGCCGCCGGCAGCATCTGGTGGGTGATCTCGGCGCCCTCGCGCGATGCCGACTCGCCCTTTCCACGCCTGCCGGCCCTCCACGACCAGCCCGAGGCGCTCGCGTCGCAGCTGAGGCGACTGCAGCGTCGGGCGCGACCGGGTTCGGCTCCCGCCGCGGGCCGCCTGGCGATGGCGTACCACGCGAACGTCTACTACACCCGAGCCGCACGCTGCTACGCGCTGGCCCGGACCTGGTCGGAGAACTGGCGGTGGGCGTATCTCCACGGCCTCCTCGCGTTAGACCAGGGAAGGCAGCGGGACGCGGCGGGCCGCTTCCGTCGAGCCGCCAAGCGGGGCGGCTACGGCCTGGCGTGGTTTCGGCTCGCGCAGACGCGGTTCAAGCAGGCCCGCTACGCCGCGGCGGCCAACGCGTATGAGCGGGCCGAGACGGCGGAGACGACAGAGACGCCCTTCGAGCTGGAGGAGCCGCCGCCGTCGCGGAGTCGGCCGCCGCTCGAGGCCTACGCCCGCTGGGGACGGGCACGCGTGGCCCGGCAACGGGGGAAACCGGCCGAGGCCCGCGAGCATCTCGAGGTGTGCCTGGACCGCGCCCCGCGCTTCGGCGCCGCCCGCCGCCTCCTCGCCTCCGCGTATAGCGACCTCGGCAAGCCCGAGAAGGCGCGGGTCCAGCGGCTCCGGGCGCGTCGGCTCGGCGGCTACATCCCACCCGTCGACCCCGCCGTCGACGCGCTGGTGGAGCGGGCCCGCCGTCCCCGCTTCCTCTTGCTCCAGGCCGGTCTCGCCCAGCGAGCGCACGAGATGAAGTGGCGAGCTTATCTCCTCCGCCGTGCCATCCGCTTCAACGGCGAGACGCCGGAGCTGCTCCTCCAACTGGGGATCACCTACCGCGGCATGGACCGCCCCCGGAAGACCGTCGCCACCCTCGAGAAGTATCTCGAGCAGGTGGACGGCTCGGCCCACCGCCTCCTCGCTCTCCGGACGATCGGCGACGCCCGACGCCTGCTCGGGCAGCACACCGCCAGCGAACAGATCCTTCGCCGGGCGTTGCGGCGGGAGCCGAAGGACGGGACGAGCCACCGCGTGCTGGCGATGGTCCTGAAGGAACAGCAGCGGAGGGATGCGGCGTTGGAGCACGCGAGGCGGGCCACCGAGTTGAACCCCTCCGACCAGCGGGCGTTCGTCATGCTCGGGGAGCTGCTCCTCTCGAGGGGGAAAGTGGAGGAGGGACTGGCCAACCTCCGGCGTGCGGTGGAGCTCGCCCCCGCCTCTCGGACCCCCCGGCGCAAGCTGCGGCGTGCGCTGCTCCGCACGGGGCATTACCGTCGCGCCGTCGAGGAGTACCGGGTGTGGCTGAAGATCCAACCCAACGCCGCGACGCGGACCACTCTCTCCATGATTCTCTCGAGCTGTCCCGACCCGGGTGTCCGCGACGGCGAGGAAGCGCTCGCGGCGGCGAAGCGGGCCGCGGATCGCGTCGGCCGAGACCACGCCCGCGTCCTCGACGCCCTCGCGGCCGCTCATGCGGAGCTCGGGCGGTTCGAGAGAGCGAGGAAGCTCGCCGAGCGGGCGGTGACTCGGGCGAGGAAGCGAGGGATGAACCGCCTCCGGATGGCCATCCGCCGACGAGAGAGGCTCTACCGACAGGGAAAGCCCTATCGCCTCGCGAGCCGGCCGTTTCCGCCGCCGTGAAGATGGAGCGTCGCCGACGAAGCGTCTCTCTGTGTGCCGGGACGCCTCTCTGTGTACAAGGGCGACACAGACAGGCGGCTGAAGGGACGACTCCTCCGAACGACCGTCAGCAAGAGGGGGCCCCCCGCACGCTCGGCACCGCGCCTTGCCGCTTGTTACAATCGCCTCGAATTACTTGGGCGGAGCGTGCTCATGGGGAGACGAGATCGGACCCCGGTCGTTTTGCTGCTCGCGTGTCTCTCGCTCGCGATCTCGGGGTGCGCGGGACAGCGTGCCGCGCAGTTCCTCGAGCAGTCGACGGTGACGGGACAATGGCGGTGGGACGGCACCCTCATCCGCCGCTACGCGGTCGACTTGGAGACGGGATTCAAGGCGGCGCAGCAGGTCTGCGCGAACGCGGGCTGGGAGGTGGAGACGAAGACGAAGGGAGAGCGGGAAGCCTCGCTGACCGCCCGCGAGAAACACGACCTCCTCGTCCACTTTCGTCTCTGGTCGCCGGAAGCGAAGACGACGGACATCGGCATCCGATACGCGGACGGCGACCGCTACATGTCCATCGAGATCTTCGAGAAGCTGGAGAAGCAGCTGCCTGAGGGGGCCCGAGTCGAGGGTGAATCCTGAGCCCCGCGGTCGACCCGGATCGGACGAGCGGATGACCGCCCTCCCTCGCTGTCCCCCCGCGCTTCGGCTTCCTCTCGACATGCCGGCGTGGCGGCGGACGTCGCCGCCTCGGCGGCCCGCTCGATCGTCTACGGTCAGCTGTCGTACTGGGGCCACTCGATGCGGCGCCGCTCGTAGTGGGGCCAGTCCCACGCGGGCCAGACCGGTCCCTCGAATCGCACCTCGCGGTACAGCTCGCGGAGCTTCTTCGACATGGATTGAAGGCGGTCGGGCCGCTTCTCCGAGAGGTCCGTCGTCTCCCCGATGTCCTCGCGGAGGTTGTACAGCTCGAAGTCCGCGAGCTTCGCTTCCTTGATCGCACGCATGTCCGCGTCGCGGATGTCGGCGCCGGCGTCGAGCTCGCGTCCCGACAGGTGGGCGAGGATCTTCCAATCCCCCTGTCGCATCGCCACCTTGGGGTCGGACCTCGCGTAGTTGTACTGCCAGTAGAGCGGCGTGTCGCGCTCTATAGACCCGCCGTCGAGGAGCGGGAGGAAGCTCGTCCCGTCGATGGGGCGGTCGTCGGGAACCGGCACGTCCGCAGCGGCGCACAGCGTCGGAAGCAGGTCCACCCCGCTGACCGGCACGTCGCTGGTGGACCCCGGCTCCACGTGTCCGGGCCACCGGACGATGCCGGGCACCCGGATGCCCCCCTCGTAGAGGTGGCCCTTCTTCGCCCGGAGCGGACCGGCCGACCCGTGCGGGTGGCGGCCCGTGATCGCCGGCCCGTTGTCGCTGGTGAAGAAGACCATCGTGCCCTTGCGAAGGCCCAGCTCGTCGAGGGTGTCCATCAAGCGGCCGAACGCGTGGTCCATCTGGGTGATGTTCCCGTGGTGGGCCGCGAGGCTCGGGTCCTCCTGCGGATACCTCTTCTCGAACCGCTCCGCGGTCTCGATCGGCTCGTGGGGCTCGTGGAAGGCGACGTAGAGGAAGAAGGCGTCGGACGCGTTCCGCTCCTTCTTCAGCCAGCGGATCGCCTCGTCGACGACCAAGGGCCCCGCGTAGCCGTCAAGGGGCCCACCGGTACGCCGTTGCGGACGAAGTTGTACGGATCGTGGTGGTTGGGCAGTGCGTTGTTCTGGGTCGCGAACCAGTGGTCGAAGCCGTGGTCCGACGGCTGGGGCTGGCCCGGCAGGTTGAACCGGCCGTTGAGGTGCCACTTGCCCGTCTGGACCGTCTGATAGCCCTCCCGTCGGAGGAGCGTCGCGACCGTGATCTCCCGCCGGCGAAGGTGCATCGGGGAGAGCGTGGGGATCCAGTTGTAGATACCGGCGCGGTACGGCGTCCGCCCCGTCAGCAGCCCGGCGCGGGCCGGCGAGCAGTTCGCCGCCGCGGCGTAGCAGCTCGTCAGCCGCAGCCCCTCCTCCGCGAGCCGGTCGATGTTGGGCGTGTGGAGGGCGTCGTTGCCGTAGCAGCCGAGGTCGCCGTAGCCGAGATCGTCGGCGAGGACCACCACGAAGTTGGGCCTCGATTGCTCCGCCTGGGCGACGGCGCCGACGGTGGAGAGCACCACGGGCAGGGCGAGAACGGCGCGTCGACAGTGTCGGACAAGCGGCGGGGTCATGGGGATCTCGCGGGAGGACTGGTGTGCGTGTCGAAGCTCCTGAATCTAAAGGAGAGCGCGCTAAGGCGCGATGCGTGACGGCCGTCGCTCAAGCGGCCAACCATGGCCGAAGCGAGCGCAGGGCCGATGGAAGCGCTTCTCGAGACCACGCGTGAGGGGCTCTACTGCCCGGCCGGCGGCTTCCACGTCGACCCGTGGGAGCCCGTCGACCGCGCCGTGATCACCCACGCCCACGCCGACCACGCGAGGAAGGGCTGCAGTCACTACTTGACCAGCCCCACCGGCGCCGCCGCGCTCCGGACGCGGCTCGGCGACGCGCCGATTCAGACGCTGCCCTACGGCGAGCCCCTCGACCTCGGCGGGGCTCGCCTCTCGCTCCACCCCGCCGGCCACCTCCTCGGGTCGGCCCAAGTGCGGGTCGAGCGGGCGGGCGAGGTCTGGGTGGTCAGCGGGGACTACAAGACGGACCCCGATCCCACCTGCGAGCCGTTCGAGCCCGTCCCCTGTGACGTCTTTCTGACGGAGTCCACCTTCGCCCTCCCCATCTACCGGTGGCGGCCGCCGAGCGAGGTCTTCGAGGAGATCCACCGCTGGTGGCGGGCCAACCAGGCCGCGGGGCGGACCAGCGTGATCTTCGCCTACGCGCTAGGGAAGGCCCAACGCCTCCTCGCCAGCCTCGACCCGGAGACGGGCCCGATCGCGGTCCACGGCCAGGTGGGCCGGTTGGCCGAGGCGTATCGGGAGGCCGGCGTCTCCCTCCCCGACGCCCCCGTCGCCGCGGACGTGGACGCCCGGAGCCTCAAAGGAAGGGCCCTCCTCGTCGCCCCGCCCGCCGCGATGCGCTCCAAGTGGCTGCGACGCTTCGGCTCCGTCGCCACCGCCATGGCGTCGGGGTGGATGCAGGTGCGGGGACGGCGGCGACACCGGTCGCTCGACCACGGCTTCGTGCTCTCGGACCACGCGGACTGGGACGGCCTCCTCGCCGCCATCCGGAGCAGCGGCGCCGAGAAGGTGGGCGTCACCCACGGGCACACCCACACCCTCGTCCGCTGGCTGAACGAACAGGGTTTCGACGCCTGGGCCGTGCCCACGCCCTACGAGGGGGAGCGGGAGCTCGCGGAGGAGGCTACCGACGCGGAGAGCTCGCCATGAGGCGGTTCGCCGCGCTGTACCAGCGCATCGACGAGACCAACCGCACCCACGACAAGGTGGCGGCGCTCGCCGACTACTTCCGGGAGGCTCCGCCCGCCGACGCGGCGTGGGCGCTGTATTTCCTGACCGGGAGGAAGCTCAAGCGGGCCGTGAACCATCGTCTGCTGCGCTCCGCGGCGGCCGACGCGTCCGGCTACCCGCTCTGGCTCGTCGACGAGTGCTGTCAGGCGGTCGGGGACATCGGCGAGGCGATCGCGCTGCTCCTGCCCGACCCGGAGCGGCCGGCCGACCTCCCGCTCCACCGTCTCGTCGAGGAGGATCTCGAGCCGCTTCCCTACGTGGACGAGGGGCGGAAGCGGCGGTCGCTGCTGTCGGTCTGGCCGTCGCTGCCCAAGCAACAGCGGCTCGTCTACCACAAGCTGCTGACCGGCGAGTTCCGCGTGGGCGTGGCGAGGACGCTGGTGATCCGCGCCCTCGCCAACGTCGCGGGCGTCGACCCGACCGTCATGGCGGACCGCCTCGCGGGCCGCTGGCGACCGACGGCGGAGGACTACCGACGGCTGCTCCGCGGCGAGCAGCACGACGACCCCGCCCGTCCCTACCCCTTCTACCTCGCCTATCCCCTCGAGGACGGGCCGGAATCGCTCGGCGACGCCCGCGAGTGGCTGGTGGAGTGGAAGTGGGACGGCATCCGGGCCCAGCTCATCCACCGCGGTGGACGCACGCTGCTGTGGTCCCGCGGCGACGACCCCGCCGGCGAGTGGTTTCCGGAGCTGCTGCAGGCCGCCGAAACGCTACCCGACGGCACGGTCCTCGACGGCGAGGTGGTCGGATGGCGTGACGACGGGCCTCTTCCCTTCAGCGAGCTGCAGAAGCGGCTCGGTCGGAAGCGGGTCCAGCCCACGCTCTTCGAGCCCGATGTGCCGGTCGTGTTCATGGCCTACGACCTGCTCGAGGCGGACGGGGTGGACATGCGGAGCGAGCCGCTCGAGACGCGGCGGCAGCGGCTCGAGCGCCTCGTCGGGTCGCTCGAGGAGCCGCTGTTGCCGCTGTCGCCCGCCCTCGCCGCGTCCACCTGGGCCGACGTCCGCGAGCGATACGCGGCGGTCCGGGAAACGGGCGCCGAGGGCGTCATGCTGAAGCGGTGGCGCTCCACGTACGGCGTGGGGCGGAAGAAGGGCGACTGGTGGAAATGGAAGGTGCCGCCGCTGACGGTGGACGCGGTCCTCATCCACGCGGAGCCGGGCCACGGCGAGCGGGCGAGCCTCTTCACGGACTATACCTTCGGCGTCTGGGACGGCGGCGAGCTCGTCCCCGTGGCCAAGGCCTACTCCGGGCTGACGGACGCGGAGATCCGCCGGGTGGACGCGTTCGTCCGGCGCCACACCCGCGAGCGTCACGGGCCGGTCCGCGTGGTCGAGCCGCGTCTGGTCTTCGAGCTCGCGTTCGAGCGGCTCATGCGATCGAGCCGCCACCGCTCCGGCCTCGCCGTCCGCTTTCCGCGAATGGCGCGGTGGCGGCACGACAAGGCACCCGAGGAGGCGGACACGCTCGAGACGCTGCGGTTGATGCTCGACTCGACGGAGAGCACGCCTCGGGCGAAGTGACCCCTTCCATTGGCTTGGGTGGCACGCAACGCCGTGAACCGAGACCGTGTCGCGACCTCCGTTGCGTGCCGAATCGCGCTTCTTTGGAATCCGCAGGGAGTCGGCGCGGGAGTCCGTCCGGTGCCCGACGGATCGGGGTGAGGTCCAGCAATCGCCCCGACCCCATCCCACGGACAAGGCCGCAGACGGCCTTGTCCGTGCCACCCGAACACCATCGGCGCCCGGACACACTGAGCAACGGGGCCGGTAGCACTCGACGCCGTGAACCAACGCCGTGTCGTCGGCGGCGTCCTTGCTTGGGTGCCACGGGCAAGTCCCAGCGGGATGCCGCCGGTGGCCGTCCGCGGCCTTGCCCGTGCTCGCGACGGAGCGGGGTGAGGATGCCGGAGCGCCCACCCAGAGGCCGACGACCCCCGTAAACTCCGCGTATTGGAACCACGCAAAGCGCTTCGCAGACACGAGAGCGCCAGATGGATCTCCACCCCGCCACGATCGATCCCGACACGCTGTTCAAGGACTGCGAGGAACGTCGCACGCGTCGGTCGGGACCGGGCGGCCAGCGGCGGAACAAGGCGCGGACCGCCATCGAGGTGGCCCATCGCCCGACGGGCGTGAAGGCCGAGGCCAGCGAGCACCGCGACCAGGCGGCGAACCGGCGGGCGGCGTACAAGCGGCTCCGCCGCCGGCTGGCGGTGGAGCTCCGCAGCGAGGTCGACCCCACGTCGCCGCCGAGCGACCGCTGGCGTCAGCGGCTGCGGGGCGGCCGGCTCAGCATCAATCCCGACCACGACGACTATCCGGCGATGCTCGCCGAGGCCATGGACCGGATCGCGGCCCGCGACATGGACGTGCGAGCGGCCGCTGAGTCGCTCGGGACGAGCGTCTCGCAGTTGCTCAAGCTCCTCAAGGCCGAGCCGCCCGCCTTCGAGTGGCTCAACCGCGAGCGGCGGCAGAGGGGTCTTCGGCCTTTGGGAACGTAGCGGGCGGCGACGGGGCCTCGCCCATCCGCTTTTGAAGCCTTTTCCGCAGTCCCTCGGCGGTCACCGCACGCTCTCGCTTCGCCCCTCGCTCCAGCGGCCGCAGGCTCTTCGGGTCGAGAAGAATCACGAAGTCAGGCGACCATTCGGGGCCTTTGGGGTATATCTGGGCTGCTTGCTCCTGTGACATCACCGAGATGCGGAGATGCTCCGGCTTGAGCCGTCCGACATCCCACGATTGTTTCGCTTCCCACGGCCAGTGAAGGCGGTGCTCCGCGAGACCGACGGTCCCGAACGTGATCCGGCTGTCGGTCCGGTCATGAAAGAGCACACCGTACCGACTCACATGGACGTAGACGTCGGCGAGGGAGACGCACACGAACGCCGCGACGAGAGCCAGAAGCCCCGTCCACCACACGGATCGCGCGAGAAACCCGCCGGGATCCGGCGCACCCGGTGGCCAGATGCCGGTCTCGGCGAGATTGCTTCCGCAGTTCGGGCACGCGTCCCGCTGAATCGGGTGGAGCACCTGTGAACATTGCCGACAGCGTGTTTCCTCCCGCTTTTTCCCCTTGACAAGACGCGTCAATGCCACGCTCACACCGAGGAGGCAATAAGGAGGCAGAAAAGAATAAGTTGAGCCTATACGCCAAAGCGAGGAGCGGGAAGCCTCCTTGCTTTGGCGTGGGCCTCGAACCATTTGCGATGCCCCGCCGGCCACAGCTCCCGGCATTTGCGGACGTTGCGCTTGCTCGATCATCGGCTTCGCCTTCTCATCGGTGCCAAGGCGGAAGCCGACTGCCGCCTTGGCACCGATGAATAGGCTCAACTTATTCTTTTCCGCCTCCTTAGACGACGACCGCTCCCATGACCACTTGGAGCTTCGCGACCCACGCCGCGTCCGCTCCCGCAGCCCGAGCGACGCCGGCGTCCGCAGTCACGGTGCCGACGCAAGCGATGATCCCAGCGGTTGCGATCGCGAACGAGCGGCGAAACGAGGATGTCATCCGTTCTTCCTTCTGCGCTGCAGAAGCCGCTGTCGTGTTTTTCCCGAGGCCGAAGGGCGTCGTCTCTCGGGAGAGACGGCGCCCGATGAGCGTGGCCCCAAGTTCGCTACGAATATAGCTTCATTGTGCTCGGTGAGCTCCTCTGACGCAAGGGACGGCCTCGCCGACCTTCCGTTCGTGCGGGCGAGGCACGGCGTCTGATGACCGTGGAGCGGGACGCACGTTCGCATGTCGAGCTGGCATTTGAGGGGCAGGCGGCGCGCTGGTACGTTCCGATCGGACTCCGCGCCAGTGGGCTCTCGGCCGGCCAGTCGAGCGTTTCAACGAAAGGAAGGCGGTATGCGGAGAGCGCTTGCCGCATGCGGCATTTGTTTGCTCGTCTCGAGCACCGCGGTCGCGGAAAAGCCCAACATCGTCTGGCTTGTCGCGGACAATGTCGGCCGGGGCGATCTGGGCTGCTACGGCAACCCGGAGATGCACACGCCGCACATCGATGCTCTCGCCGACGAGGGCGTTCGGCTGACCAACTTCTACGTCACCACGCCGAGCTGTGCGCCGTCGCGGGGGTCGCTGCTGACCGGCCGCTATCCGCAGCGCAACGGCCTCAACGACCAGCCCATCGGCGACGCGAATCTCCAGGAGGTCCTCCCCGCCTCCGAGATCCTCCTCCCCGAGCTGCTCGCCGACGCGGGCTACGCGACGGGGTGCTTCGGCAAGTGGAACATCGGCTTCGCCTCGGGCACGCGGCCGACGGAACGTGGCTTCGACGCCTTCTTCGGTCACGCCTCGGGCAACATCGACTACTACACCCACGTCTACCGCGGGCGGCTCGACATGTATCGGGGCACCGAGAAGGTCCAGGTCCACGGCTACAGCACGGAGCTGTTCGCCGACGAGGCGATCCGCTTCATCGATCGCCACGAGGACCGGCCCTTCTTCCTCTACGTGCCGTTCAACGCAGTCCACTACCCCTCGTCCGCGAACAAGGCGGAGGGTCAGCCGACGGTGTGGCAGGCGCCCGCCGACGCCTTTCGGGCCAACGGCGACTCGCCGTTCACGGACGATCCGGTGGAGCGCTTCCGGGCGGCGATGACGGCGCTGGACGCCGCGATCGGCCGCGTCCTCGCAGCGCTGGACGAGCGGCGGCTGCGGGAGAGCACGCTGGTCGTGTTCATGTCCGACAACGGCGCCATCAAGAGCCCGACCCACGAGCGGTACCGAAGCAGCCACGACGCGGAACGAAACGCCCCCCTTCGCGGCGGGGCGGCGGAGATGTGGGAGGCCGGCATCCGCGTGCCCGCGATCGTCCGCTTTCCCGGGCGGATCGACGGCGGAACCCTCTCCGACAAGCTGCTGATCAGCATGGATTTCTTTTCCCTCGCCCTCTCCGTCGCCGGCGTCGACCCACCCGAGGGCCGCGTGCTCGACGGCCGGAATCCGATGGCGGCGCTCACCGGCGAAGGAAGCTCGCCCCACGAGGCGCTGTTTTTCGAGTTCCACGGTCAGCAAGCGGTCCGGCGCGGGCCGTGGAAGCTCATCCGCCCGCGGGAAGCGGACGCCTTCGCGCTGTACAACCTCGAGGAGGACATCGGGGAGACCACGGACGTGGCCGACGCCCATCCCGACGTCGCGGCTTCCCTCGAGGCGCAATTCGACGCGTGGAAGAAGCAGTTCGCGAACTGAGCGGGACCGGGAAGCTTGCCTTCGCTGCGAGCGTGGCGAAGGCTCCGGCGCAACAACTCGGCCGCCGCATGGCCGAGGGCGTCGGGCCGCGTCATCGGCGTCGTCGACCGTGTCACACGCTTCCCGGTTTGCTCCTTCCGCTCCCACCTACACTGTCGGCTTATGGCACTCGTCAACGTCCAGTTCGCGTTCGGGATCAGTACGTCCTCGATGGAATCAACCTCACCCTCGAGGCGGGCGACCGGGTCGGCCTGGTCGGCCGCAACGGCTGCGGCAAGTCCACGCTCTTGCAGCTCGTCGCGGGTGTGGGGCCTCACGCCCCGGACGCGGGCCACGTCCAGCTCGCCCGCGACGCCACGGTCGGCTACCTCCATCAGGACCCGGCCCTCGACCCGGAGCACACGCTTTGGGAGGAGGCGGCGACCGCGTATCGCCACCTCCACGCGCTGCACGAGGAGCGGGAGCGGCTCGCCCACGAGATGGCCGACGCGGACGGCGAGGGCCTCGACCGGCTCATGAAGCGGTACGAGGCGCTCGAGCGGAAGATCGAGGCGGCGGGCGGCTACGCGGTCGACCACAAGATCGAGGAGACCCTCCACGGCCTGGGGCTGACGGACGAGGTCTTCGGCGTGCCCGTCCGCGACCTCTCCGGCGGGCAGAAGGGACGGCTGGCGCTGGCCAAGCTCCTCATCGCCGAGCCGGACGTCCTCCTCCTCGACGAGCCGACCAACCACCTCGACATCGGCGGACGCCAGTGGCTTGAGGGCTTTCTCGGCGGCTACCGGGGCATCGTCGTGCTCGTCAGCCACGACCGCTGGCTTCTCAACCGCGTGGTCACGCGGATCTGCGAGCTGGAGGCGGGCCAGCTCGTCGACTATCCGGGCAACTACGACCAGTACCGCGACGAGCGGGAGCGGCGTCGTCTCGCCCAGCAGCGCCAGTACGAGAAGCAGCAGTCGATGATCCGCCACGAGGAATCGTTCATCGAGCGCAACCGCGCCGGGCAGCGGGCCAAGGAGGCCCAGGGCCGGGAGAAGCAGCTCGAGCGGTTCAAGCAGCAAGCGGCCGTCGAGGCACCGGCCGAGCTCGAGACGATGAACCTCCAGCTCCGCCCGGCCGCCCGCAGCGGCGACAAGGTCGCCACGGCCCGCGGGCTGGCGGTCCGCCACGAGGGGCGGACCCTCTTCGACGACCTGGACGTGGAGATCGAGCGGGGTGACCGCGTGGGCATCATCGGGCCGAACGGCGCGGGGAAGACCACGCTGGTGCGCTGTCTCCTCGGCGAGCAGACGCCGACCGACGGCACCGTCCGCCTCGGCGCCAACGTGAACGTGGGCCACTTCCGCCAGGGCCACGAGGGCCTCGACCTCGCCCCCACCGTCGTCGACTATCTCCGCCGCTTCGTCCCCGGCGGCTCCGAGCAGGAGGCCCGCGACCTCGCCGGGGCGTTCCTCTTTACGGGCATCGAGCAGGACAAGCCGCTCGCCGCCCTCTCCGGCGGCGAGCGAGGCCGGGTGGTCCTCGCGTCCCTCGTCGCGGGCGAGCACAACGTCCTCGTCCTCGACGAGCCGACCAATCACCTCGACATCCCCAGCACGGAGCGGCTCGAGGAGGCGCTCAAGGAGTTCACGGCCGAGCCCACCGGCTTCGGCAAGAACAAGGCGGCCCAGGGCACGCTTCTGCTGATCACCCACGACCGCATGCTCCTCGACCACGTGGTGGACCGTCTCATCGTCTTCGACGGGCCCGGCCGCGTCCGGGCGTTTCGCGGCACGTATAGCGAGCTCCTCGCGTCCGCCGACGACGGCCGCCGGTCCACGGGCCGCAGCGGAGAAGCGAAAGAGACGGGCGGTCGGGAAAAGACGCCGAGGCCCAAAGGAGGGAGCTCCGGGTCGGACCGCTCGTCCTCTTCGAATAAGCGGACGCGGGTGAACCGGGCGGACCTCGAGGTGCGGATCGAGCGGATCGAGGCACGGCTCGCCGAGATCGACCGCGACCTCGCCGATCCCGAGACCTATCGCGACGGCGAGCGTGTCCGGAGCCTCCAGACGGAGCGGGACCGCCTTCGGGCGGAGCTCGAGCCGCTCGAGCAGGAGTGGACGGAGCGGACGGCCGAGTGAGCCGACCGCGCAACGCGAGCAGACCCCACGCCAAAAAGCCGGGCGGTCACAACCGTGCGCGACTTGCTCCCCCCAAGCGACGCTGAACGTTTATAAACCGATACCCAACCTCGTGTGGCACACGCGTGCGGCTTCACGGGTCTCCGCCCGCGACAACCGGAAGCGCCGCGGTGAGACGACGCGGTTCGATCGCGGATCGGTCGGGTTGCCGGTGGATGGTGCGTTCGCGCTTCGACCTTCGTTTGTGCGACCGCTGGTTTCGCCGCGCCGGACGGGCGGCCACGCTCGCGACCGCCGAAAAAAAGAGCCGGCCTCCACGGGCCGGCTCTTGAAGCGATGAGCGTGAAGTGCGAGGGGGCCCGCTCGATCAGTCCTCGTCACGCTCCTTCTTCTCTCGTTTCTTCCCCTTCCGCTTCTCGTGCTCTCCGTCCTTGCGCTTCTCGTGGCGCTCCTTCTCCGCGTGCTCCTTCTTCTTGTGCTTCTCTCCCTCGCGGGAGCGCTCGTGCTTGCGGCCCCGGTGGCCTCGCTTCGCCTGCTTCTTCTCAATCCGCACCAGCCGCTGAAGCATCCCCTTGATTTCCCGGAACTCCTTGCGAAGGGAGGGCTTGCCGCCTCGCTCTCCCCCTTCGTGCCGCCTTCCGTGGTCCTTCTCCTCTTCCTCATGCTCCTCGCGGTCGCCGTGCTCCTCTTCGCGATCCCCGTCCTTCTCGCGGTGCTCCTCCTCGTCCTTCTCGTGGTATCCGCGCTTCTCGCGGTGCTCCTTTCTGCCGTGGCGGTCGCCGTCTTCACCGCGATCGTGTCGTTTCTTTTCCTCGTGATCGTCGTCGCGGCCGCCATGCCGACCGTGGTCTTTCTCGTCCCGATGGCGACCCTTGGGCTTTCGCTTCTCGATCCTCACGAGCTTCCGCAGCATCCGCTCCACCCCCTCAAGCTCCTCGTGGAGCTTCTGGCGGCGGTGCTGACGCTTCTTGATCGCGACGAGTTTCTTCGTCAGATGCTCGATCTCCTCCACTTGCTTGCGCAGGCCCCGGTCGCCGTCGTCGCCGGCGAGGGCGGGGCTCGCCCCCACCGCGAGCGCTCCCCCGACGACCGCGGCGGAGATCCACAAACGGGTCCGACAGCGTTGCATCCGGTCTCTCCTTTCTTGGATGACTGGGAGTCCTCGACCGGCCACGCATCGGCAGGGGCGGGCCCCCTCGGCTCGTGGCCAAACGACGCGGGAAGACGCGTTATTGCGAGGGCCCGCGCCACGGGTGCGGACCACGGCGGTCTCCGGAGCCCATTGCGGAGTTGCTCAGGCAAAGGATATCTCCATAATTTTTAGGGCTTGCTCTCGTGCGCGCGGGCGGCGCCATGGGCCGCTTGTCTGCCAGCGCCCGATGGAGCCGTCCCGGCGCATGCCGCGGCCGCTGGAAATCAGGAAGCGATCTTTGTGGCCACAGTTTCGAAAGAGGATCGCTCCGACGCGTTCCCGGCAGTCTTCCCACGCCGCGACTGCCACCCGTATATGCCCCGGGAGTATCGATTGATCGCGGACCCTTCTCGATCCGAGACGGCCCATTCCTGTCGCGAAGCTGTCGCTCCGCCGTCCCGTGCGTTCCCGCTCTGGGCCATGCTGCTGCTCGTCAGCGGAGCGTGGGGGGCGCCCGCGCTCGTCGGGTGCAGCCTCCACTCGGGCGGCCACGAGGCGCCGGTCGAGCCGCCGAAGGCGTTCAAGGGCTCGGGCGAGGCCGAGGTTCCGGACCGGTGGTGGAAGGCGTTCGGCGACGAGACGCTGAACCGGCTCGAGAAGCGGGCGCTCGCGGGCAACTTCGACCTGAAGGTCGCCCGCGACCGACTTCGGGAGGCGAGGGCCGCCGTCGACCGCGCGGCGGCCGCGGACGACCTGACCCTGGACCTCTCCGTGGGCGCGGCCCATGAGAAGCAGTCGTCCAATGAGGCAGGCGGGGCGGAGCGCTTCGACGGCGCGCTCGCGGCGGGGTACGAGGTGGACCTCTGGAAGCGCATCCAAGCGGCGATCGACCGCGCCAAGCGCCAGCGGGACGCGGCGCGGGCGGACCTCCAAGCCGCCGCCATCACGCTCACCGCCAACGTCGCGTCCACCTGGTACGAGCTGGTCCAGCAGCGGGGCCAACGAGCGCTGCTCCAGAAGCAGGTGAAGACCAACGAACAGACCCTCGAGCTCATCCGCGACCAGTTCGGCCAGGGGAAGGCCCGGCTCTCCGACATCCTCCGGCAGGAGCGGCTGCTCGAGTCCACCCGGGAGACGTTGGCGGGGGTGAACGCGGAGATCGACGTCCTGGAACAGCAATTGATGGTCTTGACCGGACGTTCCCCCACAAAGCCGCTCGACGCGGAGGGTCAGGCGCTGCCCAAGCTGCCCCCGAGGCCGGCGACCGGGCTGCCGTCGAAGCTGATCCGTCGGCGGCCGGATGTGCGGGCCGCCTTCTACCGGGTGAAGGCGGCGGACCGAGCGGTGGCGGAGGCGATCGCGGATCGCTTCCCCCGGCTGACGCTGAGTGCCACGGCCTCCGTCTCCGACGAGAAGGCCACGGACATCTTCGACGACTGGGTGCGGAGCGTGGCGGCGAACCTGACCCAGCCCGTCCTCGACGCGGGGCGACGGAAGGCGGAGGTCCGCCGGACCCGCTCCGTGAAACAACGGCGGATCGACGCGTACGCCCAGAGCGTCCTGGGGGCGTTCCGCGAGGTGACCAGCGCGCTGAGCCGGGAGAAGTACCTCCAGGAGCAGATCCGGCTGACCCGGCACCAGGTGGAGCTGGCCGGGCGGACCGTCAAGCGGCTGCAACAGGAGTTTCTCACCGGCAACATCAGCTACATCGACCTGCTTGACGCCCTCACGCGGGAGCAGCGGCTGCGGCGGGACCTGTTGGAGGCCCGGTTTCGGCTCATCGACAATCGCATTGGGCTGTACCGGGCGCTGGCCGGCGGGTGGAAGGGAGTGGTTCCGCCGAAGTCCGAAGAGTCCTGAGCGGCGAGACGAGCCATGAGCCGCGCGAAAGACGATCTGGACACGAGCGTCACGGAGCCGCCGAGCGTCCCCGTCCAACCGGGGGAGAAGCGCGACGGCGAGGGGCGAGCGGAGACAGAAGGGAGGGGGACGGCGGACCGGTGGCTCCGCCGGCTGGTTCGGGCGGTGCTCGCGCTGGCGGTGCTGGGGCTCGGCGGCTTCGCGGCCTTCTGGTTCAACTGGGCCGAGTCCGCGGCGACAAGGAGCGGCCGGGGGGAAAAGTCGGGGCGGCTGGTGCAGACAGTGACGGTGAGCGAGGGACCGGCGCGGGTGACGGTCCGGGCCATGGGGTCCGTTACCGCGGCGAGGCAGATCGCGCTGACCCCTCGGGTCTCGGGCAAGATCGTGGAGACCGCGGAGGCGTTCGTCCCCGGCGGACGCTTCGAGGCGGGCGGCTTCATGCTCCGGATCGACCAGGCGGATTACCAGCAGACCGTGGAGCAGCAACGGAGCGCGCTGGACGAGGCCAAGGCCTCGCTCCGGATCGAGAAGGGGAACAAGGCGGTGGCGGAGGAGGAGCTGAAGGCCCTCCAGGGGAAGATCACCGGGGCCAACCGGGATCTGATCCTCCGCGAGCCCCAGATGGATCAGGCCCGGGCCCAGGTGAAGTCGGCGAAGGCGGCGCTGAAGGAGGCCAAGCTGGACCTGAAACGCACCCGGATCGAGGCGCCCTTCGCCGGCCACGTCGTGAGCCGGTCCGTCAGCGTGGGGAGCAACGTCTCGTCGGGGGACACGCTTGCGACCTACGTGGGGTCGGATCGCTACTGGGTGCGGGTGTCCGTCCCGGTCCGGCATCTGCGGTGGATCCAGATTCCGAGCTCGCGCAAGGAAAAGGGCAGCGCCGCCCGGATCACCCATGCGGACGCCTGGGGCGCCGGCGCCCACCGCACCGGGCGGGTGAACCGGCTGGTGGGACAGCTCGAGGCCCAGACCAAGATGGCGGAGCTCATCGTCGAGGCACTCCAGGAACTCGACGGGGCCGGCGTGACAGAACTGGCCGAAGAGGTCGGGCTGTCGAAGGGGCCGACCCACGG
>CAZQQP010000044.1:17294-17624 GCA_964595475.1 uncultured Planctomycetaceae bacterium
AAGATCCGGGGGCGGGAGATGGAGCAGGTGGTGGTCCTCGACCGCTCCTACGTGCGGAAGGGTGACACCGTCTGGATCATGAACGACAAGAAGAAGCTGGAGCGACGCAAGGTAACCGTGGTCTTTCGCGGGGAGGAGAAGGCGTACGTCAAGAAGGGCCTCGGCGACGGACAGCGGGTGGTGACCACGAATCTTGCGTCGCCGGTCGACGGCATGCTCCTCCGCACGGCCTCCACGACGGACAGCTCCGAGGACGGAGGCGAGAATGGCTGAGATCGGCTCGACAAGCGGTCCGCGGCCGGGGGAGGGGGCCATCGGATGGATGGCGCG
>CAZQQP010000044.1:17668-21721 GCA_964595475.1 uncultured Planctomycetaceae bacterium
CAATCTGCTGATGGGCTTCTTGATCGTGGGGGGCTTCGGGATGGCCTACCTCATCAAAAAGGAGGTCATGCCGGACGTCACCATGCCCGTGGTGGAGGTGGAGGTCTCCTACCCGGGAAGCAGCCCTGCGGAGGTGGAGAAGGGAATTATCCAGCCCGTCGAGGAAGCGGTCCGCGGGCTGGAGGTGGTCAAGGAGGTGACCGCTCAGGCGAGGGAGAACCGCGGCTCCGTCTCGGTGGAGCTCGCGCGGAACGTGAGCCGGAACCGGGGCCTCCAGCGGATCAACCAGGCCGTCGACGGCATCCAGACGTTCCCCGAGGAGGCGGAGGAGCCCGAGGTAAGCCTCTCCACGGAGCGGCGGGAGGTCCTCGAGGTCCAGCTCTACGGCGACGCCACGCAGCGGGCGCTCCAGCGCATCGCGGAGCGTGTGCGGAACCGGCTCGTGCAGCAGGACGGCATCACGCAAGCCGAGGTGGAGCGGAGCCCGTCGTACATCACCCACGTGGAAATTCCGCGGAAGACGCTGCGGGCCCACGACCTCACGCTCGAGGAGGTGGCCAACCGCATCCGAAGCGCCAGCACCGACGTGCCGGGGGGCCACGTCGAGACCGAGCAGGGGAAACTGATGCTCCGTGTGAAGGAGCGGAAGGAGCGGGCGAACGCCTTCGCCTCCATCCCGATCGTCACGACGGCGGACGGGACCACGCTCCGCCTCGGCGACCTCGCGACGGTTCGCGACGGTTTCGACGAGACCATGTTCTACTCCCGGTTCCGGGGAAAGCCCGCCCAGGCGGTGGCGGTCTACCGCGTGGGGGATCAGAGCCCCATCCAGGTGGCCAAGACCGTCAAGAAGACGATGAAAGCCGTTCCGCTGCCGGCGGATCTGACCTATCGGATCACGGACAATCGGGCCGAGGACTACCGCCTGCGGCTCTCCCTGCTCCTCAAGAACGGGCTGATCGGGTTGGGACTGGTCCTCGCGGTCATGGCGGTCTTTCTGCAGTATCGGCTCGCCATGTGGGTGGCGGTGGGGATGTTCACCTCCTTCGTCGGGGCGCTTCTCTTCCTCCCCGCCTTCAACGTGAGCATCAACATGATCTCCATGTTCGCGTTCCTCATCGCCCTGGGGATCGTGGTGGACGACGCGATCGTCGTGGGGGAGAACGTCTACCACTATCGCGAGCGGGGGCTCGGCCGGATGGACGCGGCCATCCAGGGGGCGCTGGACATGAAGGTGCCCGTGACGTTCGCGATCCTCACCAACTGCATCGCGTTCGCGCCGCTCATCTTCATCCCCGGCGAGATGGGGATGACGTGGTGGCCCGTTCCGGTGGTGGTCATCGTGGTCTTTCTCATCTCCCTGGTGGAGGCGTTGTTCATCCTCCCCGCCCACCTCGGCCACACGGGGGAGGGCGGACGCTTCGCGCTCGGCCGCTTCTTCCACCGGCGCCAGCAGGCCTTCTCCACCTGGTTCCGGAACACGGTCCAGGGCACCTTCCGCCCCGTCCTCGACGTGTGCATCGCCCATCGCTACCTCACGATCGCAGTGGCCGTCGCGCTGCTGACCACGGTCGGCGGCTACGCGGTGAGCGACCGAATGGGGATGGTCCTGATGCCCGAGATCCCCACCCAGGAGTTCGGCGCCAGCGCCGAGATGCCCGCCGACTTCACCGACGCGAAGGCGAAGCGTGTCTCCGAGCGGCTGACGAAGGCCGCCCTGAAGGTCATCCGGGAGAACGGGGGGGACGCGCTCGCCAAGGGGGTCCAGTCCAACATCTACGGAACCACCGTGAGCGTGGACGTGATCATGGCCCGGGGCGAGCGGCCGCTGAGCCTGGAGGCCTTCGAGAAGCGGTGGCGGCAGGAGACCGGGCCGATCCCCGCCGCGGAGTCGCTGTCCTTCGAGATGGAGGGCGGCTTCGGCCACTGGCGGCCGGACATCACGGTGGACCTGAGCCATCCCCGGGTGAAGACGCTCAACCAGGCGAGCGAAGCGCTGACGAAGCGGCTGAAGGAGTACGACGTCACCAGCGACGTCAACGACTCCTACCAGCCGGGCAGTCCGCGGCTGAACTTCAAGGTGACCCAGCGGGGTCGGGCCCTCGGGTTTACCCCTGAGCTCATCGGCCAGCAGGTCCGCAACGCCTTCTTCGGCGCGGAGGCCAAGCGCTTCCTCCGCGGCGACAACGAGGTGCGGGTGCGTGTGAAGCTCCCCGACGCCGAGCAGCGGAGCCGTGCCCAGGTGGAGAAGCTGCCCTTGCGGCCGCCCCAGAGCGAGGAGGTGGTTCCCCTCGCCAAGGTCGCGGACGTGAAGGTGGGGAGCACCTTCCAGTCCATCGAGCACCGCCACGGGCGGCGGGTGGTCACCGTCGAGTCGGACGTGAGCCCGAAGAGCGAGATCTCGCGAATGCTCTCCACCATGAAGCGGGAGATCCTCCCCGCCCTCGCGGAGCAGTTTCCGGGGCTGACGTGGAGCTTCCAGGGCCGCCAGGCCCAGATGCGGGAGTCGCTGAAGACGCTGTTCGCCGGGCTGGCCCTCGCGGTGCTCGCCATCTACGCCATGCTCGCGATCCCCTTCCGCAGCTACATCCAGCCGCTGATCGTGATGGTGGCGCTTCCCTTCGGCGCCTTCGGCGCGATCGTCGGCCACCTGTTCCTCGGGTACAACCTCTCGGTCCTCAGCCTCATGGGAATCGTCGGCCTCTCGGGCGTGGTGGTGAACGACTCGCTGATCATGATCGACTACGCGAACCGCCATCGGCACGAGCAGGGGGCGATCGAGTGCATCAAGCAGGCGGGGCTCCGCCGGTTCCGGCCCATCATGCTGACCACGCTGACCACCTTCGGCGGCCTCTCCCCCATCATCCTCGAGACCTCGCGACAGGCGAGATTTCTCGTTCCGATGGCGATCTCGCTCGGCTTCGGCATCCTCTTCGCCACCGCCATCATCCTGATCATCGTCCCCTGCTTTTACATCATGATCGAGGATTTCAAGGCCTTCGGGCGGTGGCTGTGGGGGCCCCATAGCCCCAGCGGGGCCCGAGATCTCTCGGAAGGTCTGGAGGGGGTGTGAAGGGCCGCTCCACCTCCGACACCCCACCCGCCGGGAGGGCTGGGGGAGGGGGAACGTCTTTGCAACCGGACGAGTCGCGCCACGGAACCGCGGCGCGCTGGGCACCGGACCGGAAGTTGGAAACCGATCACGGCCGCCGATCGTCACCATTTCACTATCACCCGATCGCGGCCTCGGCGTCGGCGAGCTCCTCGTCGCGGCGGTGGTAGCCGTGTTTCTCGATCAGGCGGCGGGCCTCGGCGAGGTCCTCCCGCGGCGATCCCCACGGATACGGCCCTTCCTGATTCGGCCGGCCGAACAGCCGGGCGCGGGTCAGGAAGACGTCCGCGAGAACCAGCGGCATCGGCCCGCGACGGGCGATCTCCTCGGTCTCGTCGAGGTCCTCGCCGCTCCCCTTAAAGTCGCCGGTGAGATACCGGAACCAGGCGCGGGTCAGGAGGCCGTGCGGGAGGTAATCACCCGCTCCCGCGCCCCGCAACCCGTCTACGGTGGCGTCGATCTGGCGGACGTCAACACCTAAGGAGTCGAAATCCACAGCCCGCGGTACGTCAATAGATGTCTCGACGGTCGACGGTGGACAGCTCAGGATAGCCCGGTAAAGACCCGCCCGTGCGAGCGTCAGGCGATCCAACGCAGCGTCGAGCATCCAGTCATGCTCCTCGGCGATTTTCCGTGAATAGTGGGCACGTTCCCGGACGTGATCGCAATCCGCACTTGCATTTTGGAAAGCGTGGCATAATTTTCCGGACTTGACCCAACCCCCAAAAACAGTGGAGCCGGACAGCTCGGACGTTGGCGGATGCTCGCCGATCGCTAGGATCCGCTGCCAAGCCCTACGCTCCGCGGCGGACAAGAGGAGGTCGCAGTATCGGAAGCCGCGCACCGAAAAAAGCCACGGATATTCTGGCTCGGTCCCGGGCTGCATAGCCTCAGACCTCCTGACATACCCCCTCCTCGCATGTGTTCGGTTCATGCGCCTC
>CAZQQP010000045.1:0-7653 GCA_964595475.1 uncultured Planctomycetaceae bacterium
GGGTGCTCGGTCGTCGGCGGGAAAGGTTCGGTCCCATGGTCGGTCTCCTTCTGGGGGTTCGGTTGGACCTCGCTTCCGATCGCTCCGGCCGCCGATGACCGGCTCCGGCGCCGGGCTGCTGAGAAGCACACCGAAGAATAGCGGTTGTGACGGAAGCGCTCGTCTCCGGAACACGCCTAATCGGACCGAGGATGGACCCTGAGGGAGCATCGGGCGCCGCCGGGGATTCCCCGAGTCGGCCGGCGCTCGAAACGCGGCCTGTGGCAGCGGCCCTCGACGGGTCAACCGCTCCCTCGCCGAGACGCTCCGCGGCGGGCGGACACCTGCGTGCCGAAGGAACGCCCGCTGGACACCTTCAGCGCCTCCGTCTACAACCCGCCGCTCGGAGGATCCACGTCCGTTTCGACCTGAAGATTGCGGTGTGACCTCCCGGTCGGCGCGGGTCCCTTCCACATCCCAGACGAGGTGTTGCGGCCATGCCAAGGGGCGTCATGTTCCAGTTCTTCGAGTGGCATCTCCCGAGCGACGGCACGCTCTGGGAGGCGCTCGCCCGTGGGTCGACCCCTCTCGCGAGGAGCGGGGTGACCGCCGTCTGGCTTCCGCCGCCGTATAAAGGGAGCGCCGGAGCCGACGACACCGGCTACGGCGCCTACGACCTGTACGACCTCGGGGAGTTCGATCAGAAGGGGAGTGTCCGGACCAAATACGGGACGGCCGATCAGTTCCTCCGTGCGGTCCGCTCGGCGCAGGCGGCGGGCATGCACGCGTACGTCGACGTCGTCTTCAATCATCGGATGGGCGGCGACGCGCTGGAGGAAGTGGAGGTGGAGGAGGTCGATCCGGACGATCGCCGCCGCGTGCTCAGCGAGCCCTACCCGATCCGCACGTGGTCGCACTACCGTTTTCCGGGCAGGGAGGGACGTCATTCCTCGATGGAGTGGCACTGGTATCACTTCACCGCGTTCGACCACAACGAGGACGCCCCCGACGAAGCGAAGATCTACCGCGTCGCGGGCAAGGCGTTCGCCTCGGACACCAGCGGCGAGCTCGGCAACTACGACTACCTCATGGGTGCGGACGTCGACGTCGCCCATCCCGAGGTCCAGGAGGATCTCGTCCACTGGGGCCGATGGCTGGTCGCCCGCGTGGGCGTCGACGGATTCCGCCTGGACGCGGCGAAGCATATCTCGTCTCGTTTCGTGCAAGAGTGGCTCGCCCGCGTCCGCGAGAACGTTGCGGATCGTGAGCTGTACGCGGTGGCCGAGCACTGGTCGGGCGATCCGGACGACCTCGGGGCGTATCTCGAGAGCACCGCGGGAGAGACCGACCTCTTCGACGTCCCCTTGCACTTCCGGTTCGCGTCGGCGGCGGCCGAGGGCGCGGACTTCGACCTCAGCGCCATTTTCCGAGACACGCTCGTGGAGCGCGACCCGACGCGAACCGTCACCTTCGTCGACAACCACGACAGCCAACCGGGCCAGTCGCTGAGCTCGTGGGTCGCGGACTGGTTCAAGCCGCTCGCCTACGCACTGATCCTGCTCCGGCGAGAGGGCTATCCGTGCGTCTTCTACGCGGACTATTTCGGCAGCGACGACGAGCACCACCGGTGCACGTCCCACCGACGCGTGCTCGACGCGTTGCTCGCGGCCCGCCAGGAACACGCGTGGGGAGAGCAGCAGGATTACTTCGATCATCCCAACTGTGTCGGGTGGGTCTGGACGGGCGACAGCGAGCACAGCCCGATGGCCGTCGTGATGAGCAATTCCGAGGCGGGCCGGAAGCGGATGAGCATGCCGGTTGGCCGAAGACGCTTCCGCGACGCCACGGGTCAGGTCGGTGGGCGCGTCACGACGAACAAGCACGGCACCGCGGAGTTCCCCTGTCCGGCCGGTGGGGTGAGCGTCTGGTGTCCGGCCGGCCGAACAGCCCGCAAGCCGAAACGATGACCGGAGACGGTGCATAGGAGCGGGGCGCCGCTCCCGGCACCGCGGGGCCCACCTACAAGCACACCGCCATCGTCGAGGGCACGCGAGAGCGGGACGGCATGCGGCGGAAAAGAATCAGTCGAGCCTCTACGCCATCCTTCCTCGGGATGGCGAGTCACCGGCTCGAGCCCTCCCCTCGCCCGAGCGGACGGCCCCAACGGCGACACGCCAAGCCCGGCCGCTCGGCCAGGGTCATTGTTCCCTTCCGCCATGGGTCATTCGGCCCGAGACGGGCCGTGCGAAGGGTCAAGCCGGTTGAACGAGTGTGTTCGCGGGCTCGGGTCCATCGTGATCGAAGCCGCTGACGTTCGTGAGCGTCGTTTCCGCGATGTTCTCCATCGCTTCCTGCGTGAAGAAGGCCTGGTGGCTGGTGATGAGGACGTTCGGGAAGGTCAGCAGGCGGGCGAGCACGTCGTCCTGGAGGACCTTGTTCGAGAGGTCCTCGAAGAAGACGTCGCCCTCCTCCTCGTAGACGTCGAGGGCCACGGACCCGAGCTTCCCGGATTTCAGGCCATCGATCACCGCCGGCGCGTCGATGAGGGCGCCCCGGCTGGTGTTGATCAGCATGGCGCCGTCCTTCATCCGCCCGACGCCGTCGGCGGAGATGAGGTGATGCGTCTCGGGCGTCAGCGGACAATGGAGGGTCACGAGGTCGCAGGCGGGGAGCAGCTCGTCGAGGGAGACGTAGCGGACGCCCCGTCGCTCGCACTCGGGGTTCCGGGCGATGTCGTAGGCGAGCACCTCGCAGCCGAACGACCGGAGGAGGCCCGCGACGAGCCCGCCGATCCGGCCCGTGCCCACCACGCCCGCGGTCTTCCCGTTCAGGTCGAACCCGAGGAGGCCGTCGATGGCGAAGTTGGCCTCGCGAACCCGGTTGTACGCCCGGTGGATCCGCCGATTCAGCGAGAGGATCAGCGCGAGCGTGTGCTCCGCCACGGCGTGGGGAGAGTACGCGGGCACGCGGACCACGGTGAGCCCCCTCGCCTCCGCGGCGTCGAGGGCCACGTGGTTGTACCCGGCGCACCGGAGTGCGATCAGGCGGACGCCCCGGTCCGCGAGCCCGTGGACCACATCCGCCCCGACGTCGTCGTGGACGAAGGGACAGACCGCGTCGTGGCCCTCGGCGAGCGGGGCGGTCGCGGCGGTGAGCCGCGGCTCGAGGAACGTGATCCGGTGGCCGTATCGGGCGTTGGCCGCCTCGAAGAAGCGACGGTCGTAGGGCTTGGTGCTGAATACGGCGACGCGCATGGGATGGCTCCGTGGGAGACGAGCGGGCGGTCATCCGCGGGACCCCGTCTCGTGCTCGTGTTCGTAGGAAAGCGCCTTCCACAAGGTGTAGCAGAGGAAGAACATCACGATCATGAACGGCAGGGCGGTGGAGATCGCGACCATCCGAAGCGCCTCCAGCCCGCCGACCGCGAGGAGGACCACGGCCGCGGAGGATTGGACGACGCCCCAGAAGACCTTCCGGTAGGCCGGGGGCCGAAGGTCGCCGCCCGACGTCAGCATGGCCAGGACCAGCGTGGACGAGTCGGCCGACGTGACGAAGAAGACCGCGAGCAGGAGGAGGGCGACCGCCGTGAGCACAGCGCTCATCGGGTAGTGCTCGAGCACCCGGAAGAGTCCCTTGGAGACGTTGTTCGCGGTGGCCGCCGCCACCTCCACACCCCGGTTGAGCTCGAGGTCGAGGGCGGCGCCGCCGAAGACCGCGAACCACACGAAGGTGAGGAGGGTGGGGACGAGGAGGGCCCCGAGGACGAACTCGCGGATGGTCCGCCCCCGCGAGATGCTCGCGACGAAGAGGCCGACGAAGGGGGACCAGGAGATCCACGTCGCCCAGAAGAAGAGGGTCCACTTCCTCGTCCACGCGTAGCCCTCGAAGGGGCGGGCGTCCGTGCTCATCGTGAGCAGCGAGGCGAAGTACTCTCCCGTGGTGGAGATGAGGACGTTAAGGATGAACGCGGTCGGGCCCACCAGGAGAACACAGAGGAGGAGGGCGGCGGCGACGAGCATGTTCAGCCGGCTCAGCACCTGGATCCCGCGGTCGAGGCCGCGGAGCGCGGAGATCATGTAGAGCACGGTGACCACCGCCACGATGGCGATCCACGTCCGGAGGGCGTCCGGAACGGGGAGGACGTAGGCGAGGCCGCTGGCGATCTGCATGGTTCCGAGGCCCAGCGACGTGGCGATGCCGACGACCACGGCGACCACCGCGAGGATGTCCACCAGAGCGCCGACGGATCCGTAGATTCGCTGGCCGAGGAGGGGGTAGAGGCCGCTGGAGATCAGCGGCGGCATCCCCCGGCGGAAGCAGAAGTAGGCGATGGTGAGGCTCATCACGATGTAGATCGCCCACGGCTGCAAGCCCCAGTGGAAGAACGCGTGCCGCATCGCGAACCGCGCCGCCTCGCTCGAGCTGTCGGCGACGCCCTTCGGCGGGTTGACGTAGTTGATGAGCGGCTCCGAGACGCCCCAGAAGACCAAGCCGATCCCCATGCCCGCCGCGAAGAGCATGCTGAACCACGCGAAGTAGCTGTACTGAGGCTTCTCGTATTGTCTCCCCAGCTTGACCGTCCCGTAGCGGCTGAAGGCCAGGAGGACGCTGAAGACCAGGAAGAGTAACGGCGCGATCGTGTAACCCCAACTGAAGTAGGTCAGAATCCGCCCGTGGATCGCGGTCGCGAACCGGTCGAAGCGGTCCGGGAACACCGCGCCGGCGGCGATCATCGCCGCGACCACGGCCAGGGAAACCGAGAACACGCGGTTCTTAACCCACATCGGCGCACCTCGCGGTCTCGCGGGCGGTCCGTCCAATGGGGACCCACTCCGGCTGGAGGATCAGCAACGAGCAGGGCGGCCGGTGGGGAAGGCGCTCGACCACCGAGCCCATCATCGAAAAAAGCGGGCCCGGATTGTCGTACTTGCCCGCGATGATGAGGTCCACGTTGTGGAGGCGCGCCTGGCGGTGGATTCGCTTCACGGGGCTCCCGATGTCGGCCATCGTCTCCACTCGGGTGTAGCAACCGGCACAGTCGTCCGCGAGCCTTCGGAGGGCCGCTTCCACTTCCTCCCGGCGTCGGCGCTCGGCCTCCGGATCCGGCGCCCGGCTTCCGACGTGGAGGAGATAGAGCGTGTCCGCCTTCACCCCCTCCGCCCGCAGGTACGGCCGCGCCACGCGATCCGTCGCGGTCAGCGCCGTCGCGTAGAGGATGGTCCGGATACGCTTCTCGGCGTGGGCGGCCCTCCGAGCGACGTCGACCGCCACCGGGCGGTCCGCGAGACGGACGACGTCGCGGACCGTGTCGCCGAGAAGCGCCCGCGTCACCATGCCCTTTCGCTTCCACGGCAGGACGATGAAGTCGGCGTTCCGCTCCCCTGCGAACGCGACGACAGCGCTCGCGACGTGGCCGGTCCGGTGATGGACGTCGGCGTGGAGACGCCGCTCGCGAAGCTCGTCGCGGAGCGACTCCGGCATCCCGGTCGTTTGCGCTTCGGGCGTGACCTCCTCGCTCACGTGCAGAAGGTCCACCCGCTCCGTGGAGAAGTCTTCGAGGAGGTTCAGAACCCCCTCGATCTGCGCTCGGGTCTCGTTCTCGCTGACGGGCCACACGGCGCTGACCAGCATGGCGGAGGCCTCGCTCTCGTCGGCTGGATCCCCCTCACCGGGGCTCGAGAAAACGGCTGTCGACCCCGGGACTCGGCCGCGACGGCCGTTTGTCGGCGGAAACAAACAATTATTCGCGCCGGGTGACCGGTCGCCAGGGCTCGCGCCGAAGGGCCGGTGCCCGCGACCGGGCTCGCCACCCAGCGGCGTCGCGCCGCACGGCGAATCCAGGCGGAAACCCGGTGGCCACTCCGACCCGCACGTCGCAGACCCTCTCGCACCGGCTTTTTGTCGACAAGATCGCCTGCGTGTCCGTATCCTCGCGCCCCTCGATCGAGGCGAGCTTTCACGCCAAGGGCGGGTCGATGGGGTGAGGACTCTGGATGCCGGAGGAGAACAGCCGGCCGGCGCCGGAGGAGCAGGGTGACTCCCACCCGGCGACGATCGCGGCGATCGGTGCCTCCGCGGGCGGTCTCGAAGCGTTTACGCAGCTCCTCAAGGCCCTGCCCGACCCCCCGGGCCTGGCGATCGTCCTGATCCAGCACCTCGCCTCCGACCACGAAAGTGCCTTGCCGTACCTCCTCCGCTCCGCCACACGGATGCCCGTGGACCAGGTCCAGGACGGTGTCGTCGCCGAGGCGAACCACGTCTACGTGATCCCGCCGGGCTCCGAGATGTACGTCGAGCCGTCGGGAAGGCTCCGCCTTCTGTCGCGCCGGCACGGCCAGTCACCCCACATGCCGATCGACCTGTTCTTCCGCTCCCTCGCGGAGGCGGCGGGCCACCGGGCGGTCGGAGCGGTCCTCTCGGGGACGGGTTCGGACGGAACGGTGGGCCTCCGGGAGATAAAGGGGGCCGGCGGGATCACGCTCGCCCACGACCCAGAGACCACGAAGGACGACGGAATGCCCCGCGCCGCGATCGCCCAACGGGTGGTCGACCTGGTCCTCACCCCTGCGGCGATGGCGGAGGAGCTCGACCGGATCGGCCGCCATCCGTACGCCCGAGGGCCGATCGCGGAAGACCCAACGGAGGGGGCGGGCGAGGCGGCCTCCGCGGAGGAGAAGCCCCACCTCCAGCAGCTGTGCGACGCCCTCCGGACCGCCACGGGTGTGGACTTCAGCCACTACAAGCCAGGGACGATCAATCGCCGCCTCCACCGGCGGATGGCCCTTCAGCGGGTGGAGACCGTCCCCGCGTACGTGGACCACATCCTGCGGGACCGCGAGGAGCTGGAGCGTCTCTACCACGACCTGCTGATTCCCGTGACCCGCTTCTTCCGGGACGCCCCGGCCTTCGAGCGCCTCAAGGAAGTGGCCCTCCCCGAGATCCTCGCGAACCGCGGCCCGGAGGAGCCTCTGCGGGTCTGGGTGCCGGCGTGCTCCACGGGCGAGGACGCGTACTCGACCGCCATGGTCCTCCTCGAGCATCTCGGAGACGCGACGGACACCACGCCCGTCCGGATCTTCGGCACGGACGTCTCCGACACGGCGGTGGCCCACGCGAGGAACGCAAGCTATCCGAGGGCGATCGCCCACGACGTCTCGGCCGACCGGCTTCGGCGATTCTTCGCGGAGCGGGACGGGCGGTGCGTACCCGGCCCCGGCCGACTACTGGCAGCGGGTGCGCGACCTCTGTGTGTTCTCCCGCCACGATGTCACCCAGGACCCTCCCTTCTCCCGGATGGACTTGGTCGTCTGCCGGAACGTCCTGATCTACCTCGACGTGACCCACCAGAAGCGGGTGCTCAGCCTCCTCTACTATGCGCTGAAGCCGACGGGATACCTCGTGCTCGGGTCGGCGGAATCGGTCGCGCCGGAGCCGAACCTGTTCACTCTGGCGGATAAGGAGGCGAAGCTCTACAAGCCGCGGCCGGTCGAGGCGCCCCCGCACATCGTCCCGGCGACTGCCGGGACGCCGCTCCCGAGCGCCGGCCCGCGGAAGACGTCGCAGCCCGTAGCCCCGGAGACCAGCGCCGAGCGACAGGCCGACTACATCCTCCTCAACCGTTATGGGCCGCCGGGCGTGGTGGTCGACGATCGGCTCCAGATCGTGCAGGTCCGG
>CAZQQP010000045.1:7663-12244 GCA_964595475.1 uncultured Planctomycetaceae bacterium
GGGACAGACGGGCAACTTCCTCGAGCCGGCGCCCGGCGACGCGTCGTTCCACCTCCTCAAAATGGCCCGCGAGGGGCTTCTCTACGGCCTCCGCAGCGCCATCGACGAGGCCGGGCGGACCCACCGAGAGGCACGAGCCACGGATCTTCGCGTCCGCGTGAACCACGAGATCAAGGCGGTCGACATCGTCGCGATCCCCCTGACGGGGGTCGGAGAGAGCAACCACTTCCTGGTCGTCTTCGAGGAGGCCGGCTCGGCGGAGCGGCAGGTGGCCGGCTCCGCGACCGCCCCGGCACCGGCCACCACCCCCGCGGACGAGTCCGAGAGGGTGCGGGCCCTGAAGAAGGAGCTCGCGGACACCCGGAGCTACCTCGAGTCGATCATCCAGGACCTCGAGGCCGCCAACGAGGAGCTCCAGTCGGCCAACGAGGAGGTGCTCGCCTCCAACGAGGAGCTTCAATCGACCAACGAGGAGCTTGACACCGCGAAGGAGGAGCTCCAGTCCAACAACGAAGAGCTGACCACGGTAAACGACGAGCTCCAGGCGCGCAACGAGGACCTGCGGAGCGTGAACAGCGACCTCGAGAACCTTCTGACCAACGTCCAGGTGCCGGTGGCCATCGTCGACGGCGCGCTGCGGGTCCGCCGATACACGCCCGCCGCGGCAGCGGTCCTCAACCTCATTCCCGGCGACGTGGGACGGCCCATCGACCAGATCCGCCCCGACGTGAGCTGTGAGAACCTTAGCGAGCTCATGACGACCGCCATCGAGCGGCTGAGCCCGATCGAGCAGGAGGTCCAGGACACGACAGGGCGGTGGTACGCGATGTGGATCCGCCCTTACAAGGATACCACCGACCGGATCGATGGAGCCGTGCTCACCCTCTTCGACATCGATAGCCAAAAGCGGGAAGCAGGGGCCGTTCAGGCCGCCCGGGACTTCGCCGAGGCGATCCTCGATACCATCGGCCAGCCCATCGTGGTCCTCGACGAGCGTCTGGCGGTGCGGATGCTCAACCCCGCGTTCTGTGAGGCCTTCGGGGTCGACCGGAAGACGGCGGCGGGCGAGCACTTCTACCGGCTGAAGGGTGGGGAGTGGGACATCCCGCAGCTCCGCCGGCTCCTGGAGGAGATCCTCCCGACAGACACCCGGTTCGAGCGGTATACTATCGAGCACGACTACTCCGGCCTCGGACGGAAGCGCTTCCTCCTCAGCGGCCGGCGGCTCGAGGTCAACCCGGAGGCGCCGGCGACGAGCGAGTCGCTGATTCTCCTCATCATGGAGGACGTGACAGAGCGCTCCTGACGGATCCGGCACCGAACGGACTTGCGATGAATCAACCCTACGAGCACATGCCCCGACACGAGCTGATCGCTGAGCTCCGCCGAGCGGAGCGATGGCTGGGGACGCTCCTCGACCGCGAAGCCACCGACGACCCCACCGGGTCGCTCGAGGCGCTCCGGGACATGGTGGAACAAGCGATCGGTCGCTACGGGGAGATGTATGACTGCGCGCCGATGGCCCTGGTCACGCTCGATTCCGCGGGGACCATCCAAGAGCTCAACGAGACCGCCACGCGGCTGCTCGGGGCGTGCAAGGACCACGCCCTCGGCCAGCCGCTGCGGGGCTTCGTCCACGGGCCGGACCGCCGAGCGTACGCGGACCATCTGGCCCGCTGCCGGGCGGCGGAGCGTCGGGTGACCACGGAGCTGCGGCTGATCCCCCGTAAGGGAGAGCAGCCCCTTCCGCTGGAGCTGTGCAGCGTGCCGGGCACGATGGAACCGGGCCGGTGCTTCCGGACCGGCCTCGTCGATCTGAGCGAGCGCAAGCGTCTGGAGGCCGACCTGGACAGCAAGCAGCGCGAGGCGCATGCGGCCCACGAGGCGCTGACCGAGCAGATTCGCAAGGCGGCGGAGCGGACCGACCGGCTCCGGACCCTCGCCGAGGAGCTGACCCACGCCGAGCACCGCGAGCGCCACCGGATCGCCGGGCTCCTCCATGACCACCCCCAACAGCTGCTCGTGGCCCTCAAGATGCACGCGACCACGCTGGCGCAGCAGATCGACAGCGACGCCGCGGCGAAGATCGCCGACCTCGCCGATCAATCGGTGAGAAGCTGTCGGGAGCTCACGCATGCACTAAGCCCACCGGTCGTCGGCGACGGGGGCCCCGCCCCCGCCTTGCGAACGCTTGTTCGGGCGATGGAGGAGAACCACGGGCTGACCGTCCACCTCGCCGCGGACGAGCACACCGACCCCGTCCGCGAGACCCTCCGAATCTTGCTGTTCCAAGCGGCCCAGGAGCTCCTGTTCAACCTCGCCAAGCACGCCCGGAACAAGGAGGCGTGGGTCCGGCTGGAGACCGCCGAGGACCAGCACATAGAGCTGACGATCGAGGACGCGGGACCGGGCTTCGACCCCAGCACCGTGTCCGATGGCCCCGGAACGGGGTTCGGCCTGCCGAGCCTACGCAATCGGGTCGGGTCCCTCGGCGGATCCATGCAGATCGACAGCGCCCCCGGCCACGGCACGCGGGTCACCATGCGGGTCGCCGCCGACCCTGGCGGAAGCGCTTTGACGGGCTCCTCCGCCGGGGACACGGCCGACGAGGGCGACCCGACGCCGGTCGGCGGCCCAGGGCCCTCGCCGACGCCCGACCTGAGCGAGCCGCTCCGCATCCTCCTCGTGGACGACCAAGCCCTGCTTCGCGAGGGCGTAGCGCGGGTCGTTCGTGACGCGCCGGACCTGACCGTGGTCGCGGAGGCGGGCACCGTCGGGGAAGCGACGGCGCTCGCCCGAGAGGAGGCTCCGGATGTCGTCGTGGTGAGCGTCCCCCTTCACGAGACGGACGGGGCGGACGCGATCCGTCGGATTCGGGCCGCGGCCCCGGCTGCCCGCGTCATCGGCCTGAGCGCCTCCGACGCCCCGTCCGGCGCTGCGGAACTGGTCCGCGCCGGCGCAATCGCCAACGTGCCCAAGGAGCGCCCGGTCCAAGCGCTCCTCGACGTGATCCGTGGGCGGGCCGATGCGCTCCGCACGTGAACCGGCCCGGAATGCCGCTTTTCGCCGTCGGCGCCGGGACCGGCCGGTGAACTTCTCCTCGACCCCTCCCCGACGGATTTCACTCACGCCTTCGCCGCCCGCCCCGGGCAACGCTCTTGCTCTCCGGCCCTTGTCTCGGCGTTCGCAAAAAGTGTCCTGCCGTCGTGAGCGTGTGCGCGCTGCCACGCGGGCAGAAAGGGGACCGGCGTCCAGCACCTGCCACCAGGCTGTATCTTAGAACGTGTGGAATCCGGCCGAGCCCCACGGACAAGCGTCGCGGAGTCCGCTTGTCCGTGCCACCCACGCGCCCGTCCCAGCATGGCTGCCACGCAACGCCCTGAACTAACTCAGTGTCGCTGCTGTCGTCTTTGCTTGGGTGGCACGGGCAAGCCCGTCCGCGGGCTTGCCCGTGCTGGCGGCCTCGCCTCGGGCTGCAGCACTCCCCATCGAATCATCGTCCTTGAGCCGCGCCCCGGGAGACGCGACAAGACGGCGATCGTTTCGTACGGAAGGACCGTGCAGTCCGTTCCAACCGAAGAAGCCACGCAACGACGCCAATCGCCAGAGGCCCATCTACTCGGCCGGTCCCTTCGCGGCCTCGGCTTCGGCCTCTCCGCAGCGACCTCGCGGAGCGTTCGCGTGGCCGTCACCCAGAAAAGTATGGCGGCCGCGCGGGGATGATCCGCGCGGCCGCCCTTTCCGAGCTCCCCTCAACCTCCTCTCGGCGAGGCGCTACTTCACCTCGATCTTCTTCGCGGTCGCTTCCTTCGCCTTGTCGATCACGAGGTGGAGGACGCCGTTCTCGAGCCGCGCATCCACGTTCGAGTCGTTCGAGGTCTGGGGAAGGTTGAAACTTCGCTCCACCCGGTTGTACCGCCGTTCCCGGTGGCGATCCTGGCCCTTTGGCTCCTTCTCCTCCTTGTGCTCGCCCACGATGGAGAGGACGCCCTGCTCGAGGGTGACGTCGATCTCGTTCTTGTCGAACCCCGGAAGCTCCGCGTCCACGTAGATGTGCTTCTCGTCCTCGCGGATGTCCACCGGGTAAGCCGCTGTCGTTCCCTCGAGGCTGCTCATCCCTTGCCAAGGAGCCATCAGCGACGTCAGATACTCCTCCAGGTCCCGAGGGAAGGCGCCCATAGGTGTCGCGGAGCTCGGGGCGGCGGGTTGTCGGCGGGTAAGGCTCGGCATCGTGCACCTCCTTCCTTAAGGGTTAACGAAAGTGCGATCGGTCTTTCCCCTTTACGTGGTGCTGGCGCCAGCGTCTTGTCGTTATTGGATCCCGCTCCTTTCTCTGTTTCCACTGAAACCTCCCCTCACGCGCTCCTAGGGGAAATACCTAGGATGCCCACGAGGCCGTGGATCCGATTGTCGAGCTCGAGGCAGAGGACACCGCTGATCAGTGGGGGACCCCCGCGACAGCAAAAAGAGACGATAATCGAGCCTCCTCACGATGTAGACGGACACCGCGGATCGTCTTGCCAGCGGTCGCACTCTTGCTGGTCTCGCCGTCGGTGCGGTTCGGGTAGCGCCACCAGCCGT
>CAZQQP010000045.1:12254-21697 GCA_964595475.1 uncultured Planctomycetaceae bacterium
GCTGCTCAACGACCCTGCTGGATCCGCCCGCGTATTGGGCCACCAATTGCTCAAGCGGGGGAAGCTCCGGCGCGATGCGCTCGGCGATCTCTACGCGGCGGTCGGCCTCTTCGCCGTCGGCTCGCTGCTCGGTGGGATGATCCACGTCTGGCACCCCCAACTTCTCTGGGTGACCGGGGCCTTCACCTTGCTCGGCATGGCGTGCGTGGCTTTCGCCGCGGCCCAGCTGATCCGCCACGCGACGCTCTGCCTCGGCGTCATCCGTTGGGACAGCAGGCTCCTCCAGAAGATGGACTCGGAAGAGCGAGAGCACTAGAAGGCGGAAGCATCTCAGTCGTCGTCCATTTCCTCGTCGTCCATCTCCCTTTCCCACTTGTGGCCGCAGTGGCGACAGCGAATGAGCTCGTAGTTCGTCCGATCGGCGCTTGTCCGCGGTCTCGCGACCCGCTCCGCGCGAGCTCGCCCGCAGTTCGGACAATCCACCGTTACCGTCGTCGGAATTCCCACCGTCGTCATGGGAGGTCTCCTTCGCGTTTCCGTGTCGCTCCGCTCGCCCACGGTGGCGAGTGCGGGTAAGTACATTACTCGGAGCAAGCCGCTCCCACCTCGGGCGATTACCATGAAAGGGGCGCGGGGGAAACCCCCAGCCGAGGGAGGGTGACCCGAGGTAGAATCGCGCCCACTTTCATGGGGAGCGCTTATGCGAGCGATGGTCCTCACCGGCGTGGGAGCGTTGGAGGACGAGGCGGCGCCGCTCGAGCCACGGGAGCTTCCGACGCCGGAGCCGGCGGCCGGCGAGGTGCGTCTCGCGGTCTCGGCCTGCGGCGTCTGCCACACGGAGCTCGACGAGATCGAGGGGCGGGCGGCGCCGCCGGTCCTCCCGGTGGTCCCCGGCCACGAAGTGGTGGGCCGGGTCGACGCGGTCGGGGAGGCGGTCACGGCCCATCGGCTCGGCGACCGCGTCGGCGTCGGATGGATTCATGAGTCCACCGGCGAGGCGGACGAGAACCTCTCCCCGGCGTTCCGCGGGACGGGACGGGACGTGAACGGCGGCTACGCGCAATACATGACCGTCCCCGAGCGCTACGCCTATCCCATCCCGGACCGCTTTACCGACGTGGAGGCGGCCCCACTCCTGTGCGCCGGGGCCATCGGCTATCGGGCGCTTCGGCTCACCGGCGTCGGCGACGGCGCCCGGCTCGGCCTCACGGGCTTCGGCGCGTCGGGCCACCTCGTCTGTCAGCTCGCGCGGCATCTGTTCCCGGAGACCGACATCTTCGTCTTCGCGCGCGACCCCGGTCAGCGGGCCCACGCGACCTCCCTCGGCGCGGCGTGGACGGGCGACATCGGCGACCGCCCGCCGCAGCAGCCGGACGCGATCGTCGATACCACGCCCGTCTGGCGTCCCGCGGTCGAGGCGCTGGCATCGCTTCGGCCGGGCGGCCGGCTGGTGATCAACGCGATCCGGAAGGAGGACGCGGACAAGGAATCGCTGCTGAGCCTCAGCTACCCCGACCACCTCTGGTGGGAGAAGGAGATCAAGACGGTCGCCAACATCACCCACCACGACATCGCCGCCTTCCTCCCGATCGCCGCGGACGCGGAGATCCACCCGCAGGTGACGACGCACCGCCTCGAGGAGGCCAACGAAGCGCTGACGGCGTTGAAGCGGGGAAGCGGAAGAGGGGCGAAGGTCTTGGTGGTCTAGCACCAGGATGCTCGCGGTCCCATCGATGCGGTCGCCGAGGATGGGGTAGAGGCTGCTGGAGATGAGCGGGGGCATCCCCCGGCGGAAGCCGATATAGGCGATGGGGAGGCTTATCACGATGCAGATGGCCCACGGCTGCAAGACCCCAGTGGACGAAGGCGTGCCGCATCGCGAAACGCGCTGCGTCGCCCGAGCTGTCGGCAACCCCGCGGGTGGGTTGGCGTAGTGGATGAGCGGCTCCGAGACCCCCATCGCCGCGAACACGTCGTCGCGGATGGCCCATTCGCCGAGCCCACGCCCGCGCTCCACGATGACCATCGCGATTTCCGCCCGCGGGACCATGCTCACTCCGATCCCGATCGCGGTCCGCCGGCCCGCGACGAGCCACGCGGGCAGGCGGTGGCCCATTCCCTTTCCGACGACCGCCGCCGCGAGGAACATGGTCAACGAGAGATAGCCGACCCAAGGAGGGGGGCGGAGCCGCTCGAGGATCGCCTTTCCGAACAGCGCGAGGACGATCGCGACGCCGGCGAGCAGGAGGATCACGCTCGTGGGCTCGGTGTTCACGCCGACGGGCGGTCTCCGGCGACACAAGTCCCACGGAGGCGATCCGAGCCAGCCGTTCGGATTGCCGGCCAGCATTTCCGCCCGAACGGCTTCCGGGGAAGCCCGACGCGGCGGCGGGCGTTAAACTTCGGATCGCATGCGACAAACCGACGACGGTGAAGCTTTCCCGCGGAACGGAGAGCGGTATGGCGACGACGTGCAACATCGACCGCAAGGGAAGGATGGCGCGGCTGACCTGTGGCCTCCTCATCCTCGGGGTCGCCGTGGTCCCGCTCGTTTTCGCGATCCGGGGCGGCCCGTGGTGGCACTGGGCGATCGCGGGTGTTTTGGGACTCGCGGGCGGCTTTCAGATCTACGAAGCGGCGGCGGGCTGGTGCGCCACCCGGGCGCTCGGCATCCGGACGCCGATGTAGGGCTGCCTGTCATCCGCGTCCGGCTTCACTTCGTCCGCGACCGGCGGCGTGGCGCCCGGCCGTCGTTTCTTCCGGTGGGCGCCGCGTCGGTGCCCGGGCCGCGGCCGTCGCGTTCCGCTGCACGGGACTCCCGCGCCGCGGCCGGGTCCCGGACCACACCGGCCTGCGCGACCAGGAGCATGCCCGTCACCGCCACCACCACGGCGGCCACCGTCAAGGCGCCCGCGACGTGGCGCTTCGCCGGCCGGACCGCGCCCTTTTTCCCGACCGTCCGCACGGCCATCGTGCAGATCCACTGCCAGTGCAGGCCGATGTGGACCGCGCCGAGGCCGAGCACGCCCATCGCGATCCAGAAGTGGACGTCTCCCCATCCGTGGCGGTCGACGCCGAGGAGGACCAGCCCCTCCCGGCCGCTCCCCGGCGGGAGGACGAACGAGACGAGAAGGCCTGTGACGACGAGCGCAAACACGGCCACGCCCGTCGCCACGTCCACGATGAAATTCAACCAGATCCGCTGCATCGATCCCTCCGATCGTCTCCGTCGCGGACGTCAGCCGTCGTCCAGTTCCTCGTCGGCCATCTCCCGCTCCCACCGGTGGTCGCAGGTGAGGCAGCGGGTCAACTGGTAGTCCGTCCGATCCGGTCGGGTCCGCCATGTCGCGACCCGCTCCGCGCGGGTCGCCCCGCAGCTCGGACACTCCGCCACCGTCGTGGGAGTTCCGATCGTCGTCATCCGACACCTCCTGCGAGCTTTCACGAGACGTCCCGCTCGACCACGGTCGCGAGCGGCGAGATGCAGAATATCCGGCGGCGCGCGGTGCCACCTCGGGCGATCGCCATCAAAGGTGCGTCGGGAAAAGCCCCAGCACGCGAGGCGACGCGGCTCGCCTGCGATCCGGCTTCGAATGCCTCGGTGTTCAGTGGGAAGCGCCGATGCGAGCGATGGTCCTGCCAGTCGCCAACATCACCCACCACGACATCGCGGCCTTCCTCCCGATCGCGGCGGAGGCGGGGATCCACCGGCCCCTGACGACGTACCGTCTCGAGGAGGCCAATGGAGCGCTGCCGCCATTGAAGCGAGGCAGCAAAACGGTGGCGAAGGTCCTGGTGGTCTAAGACGTGGGATCGGCCGGCGCTTTGTCGCCGAGGCGACTGGGCGACGCCGGCCTGGTCGAGACGTGGCATGGTCGCCGGTCCGACAACGCTACAGCGGCAGAACGAACGACCGGCATGCCTGCTCGAGCACGGTGCATGATGGTCGTTGGTGGGCACCGTGAACGGCGCTAGCTTTAACGGTGGAAACGAGCATCGGAAAGAAGACCAAGGGAAGCGTCGAAACGGGGATATCCGCTCGATGGTACCGGATGCCCCAGGCCGCTGCCTCAGCGTCACCGAGGCGGTCGGCGAGCAGCGTTCCCCCCGATGTCCATCTAGGGGTTGGCCCGACGCGACCGCCGTCAACGGGTCGTCTATGAAAATCACAGAAGGTGCGGAATCAAGCACGCCCCTCGGTGGGGGGTCGCTCTCGACAACCAGAAAGGAGCCAACGATGAAATCCTGGAAGCGGTGGCATTGGACTCTGGTGGCGTCGATTCTGGCTGCGATCGTGGGGACGATCTCCGCTGGCGAGATGATGGAGGAGCGGCAGACGTACATGCCCGTTGTCGGGGATTTCAAAGAAACGATGAAACAGGACAAGGCGGAGAAGGATAAATATGTCCAAAGGCAGCAGGAGCTCCTCGAGCGACGGTACGACCTTCGGGACGCTCCCTCCGAGACGATGATGTCGGCAGGGCGGAAGCCCGTCCAGGAGGGGGTCCGTGTCAAGCTCCCCGACGGCGTCACGTGGCAGGAGCTCTCGGAGATGACGCCGGCCGAGATCAAGGAGAAAGACCTCTTTCCGATGGGCTTCCGCCCGCTTCCCCACTCCAAGCACGAGACCGGCGGAATGGTCTTCCCGCACGCGCAGATCGAGGCGATCCGGAAGGCCGAGGGCCGGAACCTCGAGCGCTTCGACACGGTCTTCGACATCCCGTCGCACTTCCTCCCCGAGTATCCTCCACCGATCTACCTGACGAGCCGCCCGGACCTCGGGGACGTCTCCCAGGGGAAAGTTCTGACGATCAACAACTACTACGAGATCATGAAAGGGATCCTCACGCCGGTTCAAATGGAGGGCCTCCGGCTGCTCCTGACTCCCTTTCCTCAGCAGCAGTTCAACCAGACCCACGACCGGAAGGTCGAGGAGCCATCGCTGGGCGTGAGCTGCCTCGATTGCCACGTGAACGGGCACACCAACGGTGCCTTCCACCTGAACCCGGACACGCGTCCGCAGACCGCCCGCTTCCGGATCGACACCGTGAGCCTCCGAGGCATGTACAACCAGCGGATCCACGGGTCGAAGCGGTCCCTGCGGTCGGTGGAGGACTTCACGCAGTTCGAGCAGCGGACCGCCTATTTCGACGGGGACCACGTCACAGCGGCGAAGAAGGGCGTGAACCTGCCGGACCGGGCCAGCCAGGTCGCGATGATGGCGCAGATGCAGAATATGTTCGATTTCCCGCCCACGCCCAAGCTCAACGCAGAGGGCAAGCTCATCCCGGAGAAGGCGACGGACCTCGAGATGCTCGGGCAGAAGGTCTTTTTCGGACAGGGTCGCTGCGCGGAGTGCCACCCGGCGCCGACCTATCTCGACAACGAGATGCACGATCTGCATCTCGAGCGCTTCTACGAACCGGAGAAGATCAACGGCCAATACAGCATTCCCGACGGCCCGATCAAGACGTTCACGCTTCGCGGCATCAAGGACTCTCCCCCGTATCACCACGATGGCCGGCTGCTGACCCTCGCGGACACGGTGGAGTTCTTCAACCTGGTCCTCGACCTGGATTTGACGGCCCGGGAGAAGAAGGCGCTCGTGGCGTTCATGCTCTGCTTGTAGGGGCAGCGCGGGCGGGACCAGAGAGGCCGGCCGGCATCCGGCCTCTACTCGATCCCTGGCGACGGAACGGTGGGGGTCGACCTGCGTGTCCACACGCGAGACGGTCGATTCCCATCTTCTCAAGTAAAGACCCGCGGTCTTCGTCCCGGCTTGCTTCCGGTTGGCCCGATCGGCGGGCGACGGGGTCGCGTCGCGGTTCGGCAGGGAGGCCAACAGGGGATGTGCCGGTGGGGCGCTCCTCCCGGTCCTCCTCCGCCAGGCTGGAGCCCGTGGCATTGGCTTCTTCCGGACCTTTTGAGGGAAGGGCTGGGGGCCCACGAGGAGGCGGTCCGCCACCGAACAGGCCGCCCGCCAGCCGGCCGCTCGGCCGGAGGAGATCGGGGGCCTGGACGGAGGCGTTCACGACCGCCGTTGGTTCATGGACCGCGACCAGGGGGAAGAGCATTCGCCCGAGGCCAGAAGAGGCTTCCATTCTCTGCGTGGGGAGCCGCTCGAAGAAACGTCCCGATTTCCGTTCCTGCCACTCGGCCCACACCACGAACGCGACGTTGGGGTCGTTCGTCCGGCCGGCGAGGTAAGAGCGGCCGACGGCGCCGATCTGCTCCCTGTGCGCTTCGGGCACGGTCCGGACGATCGCCAGGTCGCTTCGACGATTGATGTACACGAACTGTTCACCTGCCGCCGGGGCAGCCGCGTGATCGCCTGCATGAAGCGGTAGCCCGTCAGAAGCTGTAGCGGATGGCCGCGTAGACGTTGGAGTTCCGCTCGAACTGGCCGAAGAAGGTGTGGGGCTCCTCCGCGAGGAAGACATTGGCGCCCACCTCGACGCCGAGGGCGTCCGTGACCTTGTAATGGACCCGCGGGCGGAGATAGGCGTCCGCGTCGGACGGCGACCAGAAGGCGAACAGCGACCACTCCACGTTCTGACTGAAAGTCAGCCACGTGAGCCGCCCCGTGACGACGTGGCGATTCTCCTCGGCGGCGGGAAATCGCGGTGGCAGCGTCCGGACGTAGGCGTTGTGATCGAGGCGGTGCTCGAGGTAGTACTGCCCGCCGACCGTCAGGTTCTTGACGACCTCCTGCTCGTAGCCGGCGAGGAAACGAAGCTGGCTATTCGGGACGAACGGGTCATCGCCGCCGCGGTCCTCGCGGGAGTCGTACCACGAGAGCTCCAGGTTTCCGATTCCCTCGGCGAACGGCCCGCGGACGCTCGCCCCGTACGCCGACAGCTCCGGAAACGTGTTCGCTCCGGTGGCGGGATCGAACCCGACCGGGGACTTCCAGAAGCCGCGATAGCCGTACAGCGCCGCCTTGTAGCTGCCGAAGCGGCGGTAGAGACGGGCCGCCACCTCGCCGTCGTCGAACCAGTCGTCCGGCCGGTCGGTCCGGAGGCGATTCGGCCCCGTTCGCCGGCCGAGCCTCGGGTCGAAAAACGAGATGCGGCGGCCGTCGATGAAGCGGTCCGCGTCGAAGCGGGGCGTGTAGACGACGTCGAGGTTCGCGGCGTCGGTGAAGATCGAGACCTTCGCCGCGTCCGAGGGGGTCTTGAGATACTCGGCGTCCCGGCCGATGAAGAAGGAGACCCAGTCCTTCGGGAAAAGATCGTTGAGGAAGAGGAAGTCGCCGGTCCCCCACGTCAGGATCTGCCGGCCGACCTTCACGTCCACGAAAGACAGCGGGGAGAAGGTGGCGCTCGCTTCGCGGAGGTCGATCCACCCCTCGCCCCGCTCGATGTCGATCCCGTGGTCGTCGATCACCTCGTCATAGAGGAAGTCGGCCGTCAGCTCGAAGGTCACTCCTCCCACCTGCTTTTCCGTCTCGAGCTGGAGGCGGGTCTCCGCGATGGACGTCTGGCCCTGGTGGGCGTCGCTCTGGGTCCGGATCCCGCCGCGGGCCTCGAGGAAGCCGTGCACGCCGGACGGGGGGAAGTCGGTCCCGCTCAGCCAGCCCTCGTCTCCGTCGGACGTTCCCTCCTCGTCCGGGCTCTGCTCGTCGGCCGTCAATCCGTCGGGGAGGTCCGGCTCGCCTTCGCCGTCTTGCAGTCCGCCGGGAAGGGCCGGCTCTTGCTCGCTCTCCTGAAACCCCTGGGGAAGCTCCGGCTCCGCCCCGTCGCCATCGGTCCCGCCGCTCCCCTCGAGGCCCGCGGGCAGGGCGGGCTCCGCAGCGCCTCCATCGCTCGATCCCTCATGTTTCAACCCTTGTGGCAGCGCGGGCTCGTCGGCCGCTGCCACGGCCGCGATCAGGAGGGTCGCAACCCACAGTGTGAGACAGGTCGCACGGCTCAATTCGTCGTCTCCGGCGGGTCCGCCGCTATTCGAGCCACTTCTCGGGTGTCCGCCGCAGGTATCGCTCGGTGAAGATGTCGGCCGGAATCCCGACGTCGTACCCGACGTCGCTGTATTCGAGGACGGTGTGGGTCCCGCTGCGAAGGTCGGCCATCTTGGCCTTCGTCGCGGTCCAGTAACCGTCGATCTTCTTGACACTCAAGACGGTGTACTCGCGGTACTTCTTCCCTCGCTCGTCGAAGTACTCCGATTTGATGGGCAGGAACGTCGCCTTGTGCACCCACGTGATGTAATGGTCGAACTCCACCCGCTTTGGCTGCTTCGGGGTGTTCCGGATCTTGTAGTAGTTCTCCGTCACGTCGACGAGCTCGTGTCCGTCCAGCTCGGGATTCCGCCCCGAGACGTCCTCGTAGAAGAAGTCCGACCCGACGAAGCTCGTCCGCTTGTCGCTCGCGGCGATCCGCTTGACCAGGTCCAGGCCGGGAAGGTAGAGCCACCGGTCGTCGCTCGCGCCAAGGTGCTTGTGCACCATGTAGACCATCTCCCGGACGTCGGGCGGCCGGTGGAAATAGACGTAGAAGTTCTGTTCGCCGGTGAATCCGCGGTCCGCTTCCGTGTTGTCCGCCTGATCTTCGGGCCCCTTGTCGCGGCGGAGGATCGTGAACTCGCGGTTCCGGGTCGCCCCGCTGCTCTCATGGATGGTCATCCGGACGCGGGCCCGGCCGTCCTTTCCTTGGTAGTAGGCCGTGTAATTGGCGCGGTCCACGATCTCGTCCACGGGCGGGGCGTCGTCGGCGCTCTGAGCGGCGGCGGAGCCGGTTCCCGCGGCGGCGAGCATTGCCACGATCGCGGCGGCGGCCGCCCGAGGATGCGGTCGGGCGGCCGATCGGTGACCGGTCGCGCTCCCATGCCATCGCGCCGGCATGACGCCCGAACCACTCGTGCTTTCCTTCCAACGCCTGTTCTCCCGGCGATTCTGCAACGTCCGCGTCTTCATGAGGTCTCTCCTTGTGCATCGGCTTGCGGCCCACGGCAGCGCTCGCGCCGCCCCAGCAGCCAGCATCCGGCGCCGAGGACGAGAATCACCGCGATGCTCAGCCAGGTGAGATGCGTCCACTCCACCGCGAAGAACTGGTGCGCATTGACGGCGAGCAGCGCCGCGAACGCCACGGATGCGGCGACGCACGTCCCGCAGTTGCACGCGAGCGCCACCTTCCGGCTGGCGGGAAACAGGAACCGCTCCAGCAGGGTCAAAAGGGCCGGAAGAATCATTAGCGTCGCCGCGCCGGCCAGCAGGAGGATCATCGCGATCAGGAGCCCGACGGTCTTGTACGGGACGAGCGGCGCCGCGAGGAGGGGGAGGAAGCCGATCCCCAGCACGAGCGCATTCCGCGAGATCGCGCGGGCGGGCTCGCCGAAGACCGAGGCAACCGCCCGCTTCCAGTCGCCCTGTGCCGCGACGGCCTGCCGCGACCGGGCGAGGAAGTGGATGGCGTAGTCCACCGCCAGCCCGAGGCTGAGGGCGCTGA
>CAZQQP010000046.1:0-1577 GCA_964595475.1 uncultured Planctomycetaceae bacterium
TCGCCGAGCACGCCCTTGATGTTGAGGGGGATTCCCAGCGCCCCGCCGACCGCCACGACCACGAGCATCCAGAACAGCGCGTTCACCCACTTGAGCTGTCCCTTCGGCTCGGGGCGGCAGATGAGGGGGAGCACCCAGATGGTGGAGGCGAACCAGCAGACCGCGATCCAGAGGATGGCGATCTGGGTGTGCCACGACCGGACCACGGTGACTGGGAGGAGCTCCTTCACGTCGATGCCGAAGCGCTTGAAGACGCCGACGAAGTCGCTGATGGTGAAGAAGCCCGCGAGCACCTGGAACAGGAACAGCAGCGCCGCCACCGCGAAGAACTTGTACGTCGCCTGCTGGGTGGGCGTGGGCTTGAAGCGGCTGACCACCTCCGACGTGGCCATGGGCGGGCTCTTGGCCTGCTGGGCCTCCGCGACCGCCTCCCGGTCCATCTTCCCGTAGTAGTAGAAGATCACGCCGATCGCGAGCATGAGCGTCAGCGTGCCGATGACGCTCCAGAAGACCAGCCCGCCGTGCGGGATGTTCCCCGCTTGGGGGTCGTAGGGCCAGTTCTGGGTGTAGCTGTAGTCGTAGCCGGGCCGCTTCGCGGCGGAGAGCCAGCCGCCCCAGAAGAAGAAGGCCGTGAGATCCTGGATCTTCTCGCGGTCCGTGATGTAGCCGGCGGGCTTGAAGGCCTCCTTCCCGACGAGGTCGCCTCCCTCTCCGAACTTCTGCTTGTAGTACCTGACAAGCTTGTTGAACGCGTGGACCTGCGCCTTGTTCAGGGTGACCGTGTCCGTCTTCTCGTCGTAGGTGTTCTTCTTGAGCTTCTTCTGGACGATGGCCTTGACCGCGGCCTTCCGCGTCCCAACGTCCTCGAAGCGGCCCTTCCACTTCTTCTCGTAGTAGGACCGCATCCACCGCGTGGTGCGGTCGAGGGCCTCCGCCGTGAAGTCCGGCCCGCGGAGCCCCCCGTCGCCGAGGAAGCTGCCGTACTCCATCAGGCCGTTCTCGTGGAAGACCTGCTTCCCGTCGACGATGTCGCTGGCCTTGAAGACGACGTCGCCGTCCTTCGTCACGAAGTCGCAGATGGGCGGGGCGTTCTGGTAGGTCTTGAACCCGATGGTCCCCACCACCGCGAGGCTGATGACGAAGATGGCGACGAACACCTTCCACCAGTGCTGCCTCCGGTCGATCCACTTCACGATATTCATGAGTAGGCCTCCCGTTTCGGAGCGGCGGCCGCCGCTCGGTTCCACGCGTCTCGCGACTTCACACTAAACAGATGTCGATATCAACAATACCTCAAAAAGAGATTTGGCCGCCGCCCGTCGGCGCGGCCGTCCACGCTCCAGGGGCCGGGTCCGGTGGTGGCGAGGGCCAGCAGACAGCCGAAGAAGGTGACGTGGCTCGCGACCTCCTCGCGGAAATAGAACAGCGACAGCGTCAGGATGGCGACCGCGAAAATCGAGACGGTGCGGGTGAAACAGCCCACCACCAGCGCGGTGCCGACCAGCAGCTCGGTAAGGCCCACGCCGAGCACCCACAGCGGGGCGCTGACGGGCAGCACGGAGCGGAGCCCGTAGTCG
>CAZQQP010000046.1:1587-21547 GCA_964595475.1 uncultured Planctomycetaceae bacterium
CCACGGCCTCCGCGACGCGCGGGTTCATCGCCTTCTCGGTCACCGCGAGCCAGATCAGCGTGCCGCCGAGGGCGACGCGGAGGAGAAGGGGCGCTCGCTCCCGAAGCCACCGCCAACCGGCCTCCCACCCGCCGAGCGGGTCCACGCCAAACAGGTCGTCCACGCCGGGGCGGGAGGGGCCGTGGGCCGCGACCAGCAAGGCCGCCGCGGCGACCTCCATGGCGCCGAAGAGGTAATGGCTCGTGAGCAGGCCGTAGAAGTAAAGCAGCAGCGCGCCCACGCCGCAGAGACGCACGCCGAAGCCGAGGACGAGGCAGAAGCCCACGCCCAATTCCAGCCCGCCGAGCGCACCGGCGGGGACGTTCGGCAGGTACAGCGCGTCGGCCGTCCCTGCGGCCATGAGGGCGATGCCGAGGGCCAGCCGGAGGATCTGCGGCGCGTGGACGCGATAGACGCTCAGCCGCTGCCGCAGCGCCTCGAGGCGCGACCGGAGCGGAGAAAGCCGTGTCCCCGCGACGAGGGCCGCCAACGCCGTCCCCATCCCGCCCAGCAGCAAGGCGCTCTCCCGCGGGTCGGACAGCGGCGCCAGGAGAAAGCCCCAGTCGTAGCCGGCGAGCCTTTGCAGCTTCTCCAGGTCGACCACGTACGTGACGTGGGCCAGCGGTCGCCCGGGAGGCAGCGGTGTGACAGCGGGCAGCGGGCTCATCGTCTCTTCCCAGGCTTGCTGGCCACGAAGGTTTCCGCGGTCTCACCCGGCGCGGGCACCCGTCCGTCCAGCGTCTTCAGAAACGCGACCAGCGCGTCGATCTCCCGCTTGCTGAGCCCCAGCGGCTGGATGGAGGACGCGAGACGGGGGTTGGGGCGACACCCTCGGTTGTAAAACTCCACCACTTCCCGGAGCGTGGAGAGGCTCCCGTCGTGCATGTACGGCCCCGTGCGGGAGACCCCCCGCAGCGAAGGGGTCCGGAACGCGCCCTTGTCCTTGGGGTCGCCGGTCACCTCGAAGCGCCCGAGGTCCCGGGGTTTCCCCTGTTCCCAGCCCACCCCGATGTTGTGGAGCGCGTAGTCCGTGAACATCGGCGGCTCGTGGCAGGTGCCGCAGCGGGCCCGGCCGAAGAAGAGCCGCCGTCCCCGCTTCGCCGCCGGGCTGATCGCTCCCTCCTCGCCCCGGACGTAGCGGTCGAAGTCCGAGTCGCCGGAGAAGAGCGTTCGCTCGAAGGTCGCCAGCGCCTTGGCCACGGTCGCCAGCGTCAAGGGCTTCCCGAATGCTTCCTTCGCGGCCGGGCCGTAGCGGGGACGGAGCCTCTCGATGAGCCGGCTCTCGCTGGTCACCCCGAGCTCGGTTCGGATGGCATCGCGGGCCTGCGCCTCGAGCGAGTCCGCTCGTCCGTCCCAGAAGTAAGCGGGGTAGTACGCGACGTTGAGGAGGCTCGGCGCGTTCCGCCGGCCGAGACGGCCGTTGGTGCGCCGGGAGATCCTCTCGGCGGCGGCGTAGCCGTGGTCCGGCCGGTGGCAGGAGCCACACGACATGGTTCCGTCCGCGCTGAGCTTCGGATCGAAAAACAGCTTCCGGCCGAGCGCCACCTTCTCCGCCGTCACCGGATTGTCCTCGGGAACCGGCACGGCGCGGCCCAAGCCCTTCGGCGGGTCCAGGTTGCCGGCGTCACGACGGTAGTCCCAGAAGAACTTCACCTTCTCGAAGCGGGCCACCTCCCCGAGCCGGCCGGTCACCGTCAGCCACGCCTGTCCTCGGAGCGGCGGCGTCTCCGCCCGCAACGCCCTCCCCGGGCCCGCTTGGCGGAAGGGCACCTCCACTGGTTCGCCGTCCTCCGGGTCGATCCTCAGGCGACCCTCGAAGCCCGCGGGGCTCATCTCCTGCCGCCAGGCGTTGGAGATCCAGATCCGGTGCGTTCCGTCGGCGCGGCTGACCAGCTCGACGTGGAACTGGCCGTCCATCCCCACCTTCCCACCCGGATGCCGAGGGCGATGGATGTGGAACATCGTCTCTCGGCTCGCCGGCCCGCTCCGATCCTCCGGCGCCTCCGTCCCTCGCCGGCCCGACAGCCACGCGAGGGCGAGGACGGTTGCCCAGAGGAGCGTCGAGATGAACCGCTTGGCCGTCATGGCTGAGGCGTCTTCTCCTTTGGTGCCTTCCGGAGCTTCGCGAGATACTCGCCGGGCGATCGCTCGAGCTTGTCCACCTCGTCGCGGCCGGCGAGCCGGACGAGGCGGTTGGCGATCACGTGGTCCACGGCGTCCTCTCCCAGCGGCTCACCGCTGACGACGGAGTGCTCGAGCGGATAGGTGGGCCTCTGCTTCCGGACGACCGCCCGGTCGAGCTTGCTGAAGAAGGACGCCGGGTCCTTCCGGATCTTCTCCCGGCAGTCGGGGCAGCACAGCCGGAACAGCCGGTTCCGGTACACGAAGTTCACCGCGTTGTCCCCGAGGGGCTTACCCGAGACGAGACACTTCTCCAGCGGATAACGAGGGAGCTGGCGCTCGACGATTCTCTCCTTGATCCGCCTCTGCACGCGGAGCGTCCGGCCGAAGTAGTCTGCCTTGCAGTCCCCGCAGCAGAACCGGATCTCGCGGCCGCTCTCACGGATGACGGGATCCCCCGCCTCGATGGCTTCGCCGGTCATCACGCAGCGCTGGAGAGGAAATGGGTCGCCCACCCACGGCTGTCTGGGCTCGGCCGCGTGTGCGGCGGAGACCCATCCGGCGACGGCGATCAGAAAGGGGAACCACGGTTGGCATGGAGGGCATCGGAGCATGTCGCGGCCTCTCCAAGAGCTCGGGTCAGCGGATCGTCTTGCCTCGTCTCGCCTGCTCGACCCTCGCGAGATACTTCGCGGGCATCTCGTCCAGCTTCTTCACCTCGTCCGGGTTGGCGAGCCGGATGAGGCGGTTGGCGATCACATGGTCGACCGCGTCCTTCCCGAGCGGCTTCCCGCTGACGACGGACCGCTCGAGCGGGTAGGTGGGCTTCTGGTCCGCGATGACCGCCCGGTCCAGTTTCCCGAAGTAGAACCACGGGCGGTCGCGGAGCTTCTCCCGGCAGTCCGAGCAGCACAGGCGGAACAGCCGGTTGTACAGCACCACGTTCTTCGCGCTGTTCCCGAGCGGTTTGCCGGAGACGATGCACTTCTCGAGGGGATACCGGCCGAGCTGCTGCTTGACGATCGCCCGGCGGATCTTCTCCTGGACCGCCGCGTCCTTTCCCCAATACTCGTCCTCGCACATGTCGCAGCAGACCCGGATCTCCTGGCCCTGGTCGACGACGGCGGGCGCGTCGGCCGGGATCCCGTCCCCTCGGACCATGCATCGGTCGAGGGGATAGGGATCGCCGACCCGCGGGGCGTCCGCGCTCGCCGACGAGGCCCCAACCCCTGCGAAAAGGGCGGCGGCCCACACCGCCCACGTTCCGCGCCCGGCCAGTGCCCAGTCTTTCGTCATCGGTCCGTCCGGCTTGGTGGAGCGAGATCGACAGCGTTGTGCCCGTCCCGCGCGACCGCGTCACGCGACGCAGCCCACCGGCTCGTATGGCTTCCCGAGAACGGCCTTGGCCGGCACGCCGAGCCAGTTCTCGAGGATGGCGGCGTAGACCCGCCGGAAGTCCACCTCCATCTTGAGGTTGCCGCCGCCGGCCTGGATCCCCTTCGCCTCGTAGAGATCCGTGAGGCTGGGCTGCTTCCCATGGATACCGGGCTTCACGCCCGGCCCGAAGAGGAACATCGGTTGGGCCACCCCGTGGTCCGTCCCGCCGCTGTAGTTCTCCGGCACCCGTCGCCCGAACTCGCTGAACGTGAACGTCAGGACCCGCTTGTCGTTGCCGCAGCGGGCAAGGTCCTTGTAGAAGGCCGTGACCGTCCCGTTCAGCTCCTCGAGAAGATCGCTCAGCCGCCCCGGCTGGTCGGCGTGCGTGTCGTAGCCGCCGAACTTCGCGATGCCCTGGGCCGCGAAGTACGCCCGGGTGTTCAGCCCCCCGTTGATCAGACCCGCGATGGTCTTCACGGAGTGGCCGAACTGCGTGTCCGGATACGTCACGGGCGTCTGGTACGCGCCGGCGAGCTCGCGGAGACGCTCGCTCGCCTTGTTCGCGTTGACCGCCGCCTGGGAAACGAACTGCAGATCCTCCTCGCTGAACTTCATCTCCTTCTTTTTGCTCTCTTCGAGGGAGAGCTCGTTCAGCTCCTGATACAGCGCCTGCTGCTCCTCCTCGCTCAGCACGGAATAGCGGAACGAGTCGGGCGAGGCGAACCCGATGCCGGGGTGGTCCTTCCCCTTCAGAACCTTCGGAAACCGCCCCGGGCCTACGGCGACGTTCAGCGTCGGGGAGCGGCTGTCCGAGAAGGCGTGATCCACGTAGCGGCCGAGCCATCCCGTGGACCCACCCTTCTTCCCCGCCTGCCACGTCTTCCGCGACCGGAAGTGGCTGAGGTTGAAGTTCGGATACCCCGTGCCCAAGACCACCGCCATCCGCCCCTCGTCGTAGAGCCCCTTCAGCCCGGAGAGCTTCGGGTGGAGCCCCACCTCGTCGTCGAGCTTGAGGATCTCCTTCTTCGGCAGCGCGAGGTTCTTCCGCTTCTCGAAGTAGGCGTCGTGGCCGTGGGGCGGGACCACGTTCAGGCCGTCCGGCCCGCCCGTCAGGAGAAGCGAGACCACGATCGGCTCGTCGGAGCCCGCCTTGGCACCCGCCTGGGCCGATCGAACGAGAAACTGGGGCAGGGCCGCGCCGGCTCCCACGACCCCCAACCCCTCGTTCAGGAACTGCCGCCGCGTGTGGATGCGGATCGCGCTCATGGTTGGTCTCCTTGTGGTTCGCCCGGTGACTGCCGGACTTCCGGTCACGTCGGGTCGCCCGCTAGCTCATCTGGAACTCCGGAAGGCTCGTCAGGAGAATCAGCGCTCCCCGGAGCTTCTTCTTCACCGCGGCGTTGTGCTCCTCCCACTTCGGCCGCGGGGGGAGCCCCTCCAGGAACCCGACGAGCTTCTTCCGGCTCTTCTCGCTCAGCGGCTTCACCAAGCAAGCCTCCGCGAGGTAATCCACGATTTTCTTCGGCGATTCGCAGCCGCCCCGCTTGACGAACCCGAGAACGTCGATCCCCCGCTGCCCCGGCCGGGGAACGGACTTGATCAGCTTCCCGACCTGGTTGTACCGCTTGAACATCCGGCTGGCGCTGATCCACGCCCTCCCGCGTCGCCATCCCTTCACGTCCGGCGGCTCGAACAGCTTCTGGCCCATCTCCTGGACCGCGCTGTCCAGCATCCCCGCGTTGGTCACCTTCTTCACACCAAGATCCCGAAGCGTCCCCACCACCAACTGAACGGGCGACTTGATCCGAGACCCCATCGACTTCTCGCTGTAGAAGGCCTTCGAGAGGAACAGGTTCTTCAGCATGGGCTCCAGCTCGTAGTCCCTCGCCCGAAGCACCGATGCGAGCTTCTCCACGGTCTCGCCGCTGGGGTTCTCGTGGGCGAAGTACGCGAACAGCTTCCTCGCCACGAACCGCGAGGTGGCCGGCTGCTTCAGGATCCGCTCCACGAGATCGTCGCCGGTCCACTTCCCGGTTTTCCCGAAGATGGTCTTCTTCCCGTGGTCGTGCTTGTCGCCGTGGTAGCGGAACTGCCCCGTCTCGTGGTCGAAGCTGTAGCCGGTCAGCGCCCGGGAGGCCTCCCGAACGTCCTTCTCGCCGTAGCCCTGGTACGGCCCCATGGAAAACAGCTGCATGATCTCCCGGCCGAGGTTCTCGTTGGGGTGGCCCTTCACGTTGGTGTGGTTGTCGAGGTACCGGATCATCGCCGGGTCGTGGACGATGCCCTGGAGGAGGGCGCCGAAGTTCCCCGCGGCGTGCTCGCGGAACATCCGGTTCTGCTTGTACATGGTGTAGCTGTTGTCCACCTTGCTGTTCTGGGTGGCGAAGTGGCCGTGCCAGAAGAGGGTGAGCTTCTCCTGAAGGGGACGGGGCGTCTGGACCATCCGTTTGAGCCACCACCGCCGAACCTCCCTGAGCTGCCGGCCGTTGATCGAGTCCCGCTTCACCTGTCGCTGCGCCCATCCTCGGACCTTCCCGACGAGCGGATCTTTCGGGAGGATCGGACGGATCCTCAGCGGCGGAGCATCGGTCGGCCGCCGGTAGTACTTCACGAAGTGATCCACCGCGTCGTACAGGCCCATCTTCGCCAGCTTCTCGACCTTCTTCGGCGTTCCCCCGAATCCGGCCCGGACAAGGAGGTGCCGGGCCTTCTCCGCGTCCCATTGCTCCGGAGAAAGGGGGGCAAGGCCGCCGATCGCCTTCGCCCGCCATCGGTAGACCTCGTGGACGAAGCTCGCCGCCGCCTCCTTTTCCTTCGCGATCCGCTCTCTCGCAATCGCCTGAGTCTCCTTCTCCTTTTTGATGAACGCGTTCAGCGCTCTCTTCAGGCCCTTGTCCTTCGCCGCGTCCACCATTCTTTTCGCGATCTTCGCTGCCTCCGACGTCCGATTGTGGAGCTGCGCCGCGGTGGACCGGCGACGTTTCGCCCACCCCTTTGCTTCCATCGCCTTCAGCGCTCTCTTCTTGTACAGCTTCTTCCGGACCTTCTCAGCCTCTTTACCCTCCGCCTTCTCGGCCTTGAGCGCCAGCAGGCGGATCTCGGCCTCGCGGATCGCGAGCGTTTTCTCCTCGAGCGTCTCGGATGCAGCAAGCTCTTTCAGTCCGGCCTCGTCCGAGGTGAGGGAGTCCTCGATCAACCGCTTGGCCGCCTCCCGCATGGTCTTCCGCTTCTTCTGGACGAGCTTCCGCGCCTCGGCCACCTCCTTCTTCGCTTCCTTTACCGCCTTCGCTCTCTTCTTCGTCGCTTCTTTCCCTTCTGCCTTCTCCCGAGCCGCCTTGGCCTCAGCGACCGCTTCTTTCTTCCTCCTCAGGATCTGACGGACCGCCTCGAGATCCTTCAGCGCCTCTCTCGATTTCTTCCGCTCCGCCCGCGCGATCTCGCGAGAGGCGTCGTTCGCCTGCTGCCGGGCGAAGTGCTCGTGCTGCCGATAGTTCTTGGCGTCCGCCTTGGCCTTCTTGACGGCCGCCTTCCACTTCTTGACGGCCTTCTCGAGCGTCTTCTTCGCTCTCTCCGCGGCGGCCGCTCTTTCTCCTCTCGCGTTCTGCAGCGCGCTGTTCGCCTCCTCCAGCCGTGCCCGAGCTCTTTCGACGGCCTCCTTCGCGTCGCTTAACGCCGCCCGTGCCTTCTTCGCCCGGGTCTCGGTTTTCGCGGCCTTCTCGACGGCCTTCTTCGCTCCGGCGTCCGCCGCCCTCGCGGTCGGCGCCGACATCCCCGCGACGACGAGCGTCGTGGCGAGAAGACCGCCCCAGAGACACTTGTTGCTCCGTGCAAACACCGCCCGCATCCCTTACTCCTTCATTTACAAATCGGACTCGGTACGTGTGTCCCCCCGCCAAAAAGCCCGGCGGCCCCGCCGCTGGCAGGGCCGCCGGCCCGACCGGTGCGCTCAGGCGATGCAGTCGATCAGCGGGTGCTTGCCGACCACGGGCTTGCTAGGGATCTCGAGCCACTTCTCCAGCACGGTGGCGTACATGCTCCGGAAGTCCGTGGTATGCTTGAGGCTCCCGCCCCCGCCGCCGCGCCGGTCGCTCAGGCTCGGGTGCTCGCCGTGGATGCCCGCCTTCACCCCGGGCCCGACGAGAAACTGCGCCGCGGCCGCCCCGTGGTCGGTGCCCTCGTTGCCGTTCTCCTTGGCCCGCCGGCCGAAGTCGGTCCACGTGAGCGTCAGCGCCCGGTGGGCCTGCCCGTGCTTGGCGAGGTCCTGGTAGAAGGCGTAGACGGCGTCGTTCAGACGCTTCATGAGCTTGTCGTGGTTGTCCCGCTGGCTGTTGTGGGTGTCGAACCCGCCCGTGGAGACACAAAAGACCCGCGTGTTGAGCCCGCCGACGATCAGGCCGGCCACGATCCGGAGCTCCTTCGCGAGCCCGCTGTTGGGATACTCCACCTTCGGCTTGTGCTTCTCCGAGAGCTTCCGGATCTCGTCGCTCGCCTGGTTGGCGTTGAGGGCCGTTTCCGCCACCCACTTGGGGTTGCCCTGCATCTGGTCCACGCCGATGCGATTGAGCTTCTGATACAGCTCCGCGCGCTCCTTCCCGCGGTCGTAGCGGTACTGGAACGAGTCGGGCCGGTTGAGGGCGAGCCCTCGGTGCTTGTTCCCCACGATGGTCTGCGGCGGGCTGCCGTACCCGACCGCCAACGCGAGGGTGGGGTCGCGCGAGTCGGGGTAGGCCACGTCCATGGCCCGTCCCACCCAGCCGTATTTGCTCTGGTCCTCGCCCCAGCTCGCCCGCCGATAGTTGGTCCGGCCCGTGAAGTGGCTGAAGCTCGAGTTGGGATAGCCGACGCCCGGGATCACGGCGCAGGCGTCCTCGTCCATCATCTCCTTGAGGCCCTTCAGGTTGGGGTGCAGCCCGAGCTTGTCGTCGAGCTTGATCACCTCCTTCTCCGGGATGCGTGTCTTGTCCCGCAGCTTGCCGTACTCCTCGTAGCCGTAGGGGACGAGCGAGCTCATGGCGTCGTTGCCGCCGCCCAGCCAGATGATGACCGCACAGCGGTCGCTGTCCGGGGTGGGGGCCGCCCGCGCCGTCTCCGCGAGGTACGGCGGCACGCTCGCCCCTAGGCCGACCATGCCGAGGCCCTGCCCGAGAAAGGTTCGCCGATGGATCTGCCCTGCCATGGTTCGCTCCTTGTTCTAGGACCGCCTTGGTTCGCCGCGCCGGCTCATCCCATCTGGTACTCCGGCGTGCTGACGAGCATCACGAGAAGCGTCCGGAGCTTCTTCTCCAGCTTGCCCGGCTGCTTGGACCACTTGTCCGCCGGTGGGATGTCGCCGAGGAACTCCACGAGCGCCTTCCGCTTCTTCTTCGGAAGCTCCGCCACCAGGCAGCGGCGGGAGAGGTAGTCGACGATCTGCTTCGGCTTGTCGCGGCCGCTGCTTTTCAGCGCGCCGAGCAGCGTCGCGTCCGCCCGCCGGAGCATCTGCGCCGTCCGGTTGTACCGCTTCAGCAGCCGGTTGGCGGAGATCCACGCCTTCCCTTCGTCCCAGCCGGAGACGTCGGGCGGGTCGAACAGCTTCTGCCCCATCCGCCGGACCTGCCTGTCCAACCGCCCGTAGTTCACCTTGTCCTGCAGGCCGAAGACGCGGACCGTGCTGACGGCGAGCATCGCGGGGCTCTTGATGTGCTTCCCTCTCGCCCGCTCGCTGTAGAAGACCTTGGAGAGGAAGAGGTTCGTCAGCAGCGGCCGCAGCCGGTAGTCGTTCGACCGGAGGACGTGGGCCATCTTCTCAATCGGCTCCGCGGACGCCGCGTCCCGGTGCACGAAGAAGCGGAACAGCTTCCGGGAGATGTACCTCGCGGTGGCCGGGTGGTCGAGGATGACCTCCACCGCGCCGTCCCCGCTCCAGCGATTGGTCCGGCCGTGGATGGTCTTCTTCTTCGCGTCGTACCACCTCCCCCGGAACCGGAACTGACCCGTCCACGGGTCCCAGGTGTAGCCTGTCAGCGCTCGGGAGACCTCCCGGACGTCCTTTTCCGTGTAGCCGTCGGGGTTATGGGCGGCGCTGTTCCGCTCGCCCATGGAGAACAGCTCCTGCAGCTCCCGGCCGAGGTTCTCGTTGCCGCTGCCCCGCCGGTTCCGGTGGTTGTCGAGATACCGGATCATCGCGGGGTCCTTGATGATCCCGTGGAGGAGGGCGGAGAAGCTGTCGCCCGCATGGCGGCGGAGCATCTGGTTCTGCTTGTACATGAGGTAGGACCAGTTCGGCCGCACCTTCCGGTACTCCACCGCGAAGTGGTCGTGCCAGAAGAGGGTGAGCTTCTCCTGCAGCGGCCTCGGCGACTCCGCCATCCGCTTCAGCCACCACTTCCGGACCTCGCCGATCTCCCGCCGGGCCCGTCCGCGGCGCCGCTGCCAGATGTTCCGCCGGGCCTTCTTGTGGAGGCGGTTCTGGTAGTGGAACTTCCGCCGGCCGAGCAGCCGCGTGACGTCCAGCTCGGTATCCGCCTCGGGCCGCTCGTGGTAGTCCACGAAGTAGGAGACCGCCTTGTGCGGCCCCATCTCCACGAGCTTCTTCACCTTCTCCGGCGGCCCGCCGAAGCCGGCCCGGAACAGGAGGTGCTTCGCCTTCTCGTAGGTCCAGTCCTCGGAGGAAATCGGCTCGAGCCCGCCGAGCGCCGTCGCCCGCCGCTGGGCTAGCTTGTCACGGGCGTCGACGATCGCTTCCGCCTTCTTCCCGAGCTTCTTCTTCGCTTTTTCGAGCGCCGCCTTCGCGGCGTCCACCCGCTCGGCCGCTTGCTTCTTCTTCTCCTGCCGTTTCTGACGTGTCTTCCTCGCCTCGGCGAGCCGGCGCTTCGCTTTCTTCGAGGCCTTCTTCGCCTCCGCAAGCGCGTGCTGTGCCTTCTTCGCGTCCGCCTGGGCCTCGTTCAGGACCTTCTCGGCCTCCTGCACCGCGGCCTTCTTCTCCTCCACCTTGGCCCGGGCGGCCCGGATGGCCTCCCGCACCTTCTTCAGCTCCTCCTTGACGTTCTCGGATTGGTTCTTCTTCGCCTTCTTCAGCGCCGCGATCGTGGCCTTCGCCTTCTTCACGGCTTGCTCGGCGGCGGCCTTCTCGTCCTTGCGTTGCTGGAGGGCCTTCTTCGCGGCCTCCACCCGCTCCGACGCGTTCTCCGCCTTTTCCTCGGCTTTACCGAGGGCTTGCTCGGCCTTCTTGGCGCGGGTCTCCGCCTTGTTCACGGCCTTTTCGGCCTTGGTCGCGGCCTCTCCGGCCTTCCTTTCCTTTCGCTTCGCCTGCTCCAGAGCGTTTCTCTTCTTGTTCACCTCCTTGCGGGCCTTCTTCCTCTCCTTCTCCGCCTTCCGGAGCGCCTTCCGCGCCGCGTAGGCCTTTTCGGCGTGTGCGTTCTTTCGGGCCTTCTTCGCCTTTCGGGCCTTCTTCTTCGCCCGCTTCGCCGCCTGCTTTCGCTTCTTCTGGGCCTTCGCAACCGCGGCGTTCGCGTCCTTCACCGCCTGCTTGGCCTCTCGGACCGCGGCCTTCTTCTCCTTCGCGGTTTTCGCGGCCGCCTGGAGCGCTTTCTTTTGCTTGCCGACCTTCTTTTTGGCCTTTTTCTTCGCCTCGGGCTTCTCCGCCTTCGCGAGGGCCTGCTTCGCCTGCTTCAGCGCTTTCTTCGCGGCGTCCGCTTTCTTCGCTGCGGCCTCCTTCGCCTCCCGCCGCTGCTGGAGGGTCTTCTTGGCCTCGGCGAGGCGTTGCTTCGCCTCCTCGACGGCATTCCTGGCCTCGCGGGCCGCCTTCTTCGCCTTTTCCGCCGCGTTCTCGGCCTTCTCGGCCTTCTGGACCGCCTTTTCCACCGGGCCGGCCGCGTTTCCGCCGACCACGAGCGATCCGGCGAGAACGAAGGCCGCGATCGCGGCGCGCTGACCGCCGTGGGACCCGACCGGATGGCTCATCATCAATCTCCTTGAGGATAAACTTATCCACTTAACGGACAGTATTCCTCCCTGGCACGCGTTTGTCAAGGCTTCGCCGAGCGGAGCGGGGCGGCTCGATCGCTCCGCGGGCGTCCTCGGGCAAGCCCGCCGAAGCGCTCGAGGCCCAGCCCGTCCAGCGGGATGGCGGGCTCCCGTCCCGCGAGGAGGTCGGCGAGCACGTGTCCGCTTCCGCAGGCCATGGTCCACCCGAGTGTGCCGTGGCCCGTGTTCAAGAAAAGATTGCAAAGCGGTGCCCGCCCGATGACAGGGGCGTGGTCCGGAGTCTGGGGCCGGAGGCCGGCCCAGAAGAGGGTGGGAGGCCGATGGCCCGCTGTCGGAAACTGTCGCTTGGCGGTCTCGAGGATCGCTCTCGCCCGCCGGCGGCTCTTGGGCCGGTCGACGTCGGCGTCCCAGCCGGCGAGCTCCGCGGTTCCCGCGACCCGCAGGCGGTTCCCGAGTCGGCTGTAGACGATCTTCCGCGAATCGTCGATGACGCCGACCTCGGGGGCGCCTCCGTCGACGGGGATGGTCGCGGAGTAGCCCTTGGCGGGGTAGACGGGCAGGCGGATGCGGTGCGGGCGAAGCAGGGCGGGGGTATAGCTTCCGAGCGCCGCCACGTAGCCGTCGGCCACCTCCGTGCCCGCCTCGGTCTCGACGCCCAGGACCCGATCTCCCTCCGTGCGGAGCCCTTGGACGGAGACGCCGAAGCGAAATTCCACACCCATTTCCGCGCAGCGCCGCGCCAGACGGCTGGTGAACAGATATGCGTCGCCGGTCTCGTCCTCCGGGCTGAAGATCCCGCCCGCGAGCGGCTCGGGCGCGCTCGAGAGGGCGGGCTCCACGTCTCGGCAGCCGCCCGTCGTGAGCGGTGTCCGCCGGCAGCCCATCGCGTTCATCACCTCCGTCTCGGCGAGGGCCCGGTCCAGGTCGCGCCGCGTGCGGCAGAGGTGGAGTATCCCCCGCGTGGCGTGGTCGTATGCGATGCCCGTTTCCTTCCGCACCTCGCGGAGGCACGCCCGGCTGTAGAGGGCCAGGCGAAGCGTCCGCGCCGTGTTCCGCCGCATCCGGCCGCTGGAGCAGTTGGCGAGAAACCGCAGCCCCCAGCTCAGCAGCGCCGGGTCCGCGCGGAGGTGGAACACGAGCGGGGCGTCCTCCCGCCCGAGCCAGTCCACCATCCGCCTCAGCGTCTCGGGGCTCGCCCACGGGGTCGCGTGGGTCGCGGAGATCTGCCCGCCGTTCGCGAAGCTCGTCTCCATCGCCGGCCCCGGCCGCCGGTCGATCACCCGAACGGCAAACCCGGCCCGCCGAAGGTAGTAGGCCGTTGTCACCCCGATGACGCCCGCGCCGAGAACGAGCACCCGCTCCGGCGGTCTTCTCTCCGGAAGGGTCGCCGTCCCCCGGCCGCGGGTCCGCTCCGGCCACTCATAGGGAAGATCGAGCTCGGGCATCCAACCGCATCCTGGCGCTGGCCCGTGGAGGGCGGGGGTTCCGCTCGGCTTCCTCTATATTTGTACTTTAGGACCCATATGTCTATAAAATGGAGCTGCTGATCGTCCCGCCGATTATGGGGACGGCGAGCCGCCGCATGGTGTCGGACCCCGCGCCGTGGCCCACAGCAGCGGAACGAGGCCGGTCCCCGAGCGAGGGCTACCCCCGCAGATGCCGGGGTCTGGCGCCGCCGGGGATTGCAAACGGGTCGAAGCCGACGCCAAAGCAAGGAGGTTCCTCCTCCTTGCTCTGGCGTATAGGCTCAACTTATCTTTTCCGCCTGCTTATCAAAACGTCGTGCCGCGTTTCATCGCTCCTGACCAACCGGCCGCGGCCCCACGTTTCCAAGGTCGATCGGCTCGATCCCGAGCTTGTACGCCGGTGAGCTCTTGGTGAGTCGGAAATCTCCCTCCTCGGGATCGACGAACCGTGGCCGGGCGACCTTCCCGTGACGGTCGTTGCCCTTTTTCTGCCACTTCTCGAAGCTCATCCCCCCGAACCGAAGGTCCTTCGCGCCGGCCGCCCAATACAGGTTGTAGTCCGCGTAGAAGTTCTGCTTGTCCCAGCTGTCGCCCAACAGCCTCTTATCGTCGGAATAGACGATGTTGTGGGTGAACCGCACACTTCCCTGATCGCTGCGGCGGAGCACCTCGCCTCCCTTCCCGCCGTGTCCTCCGGCGCCCTTGGCCAGCGCGAACACGTTGTTCCGGACGACGTGCTCCGAGCCCATCTGCTTGAAACAGCCGGAGGGCACGCGATAGATGACGTTCTTCTCGAAGACGATCTCGGCGCTGGGGTCCACCTGGATGCCGAAGGCGCCATGGGAGCCGCCTTTGCCGGTGAACTTCTCCAGGTCGTGGATCAGATTGTGATGGATGCGGGTCCCGGGTTGGCGCGCGAGGGTGTAGATGCCGCTGCCGCCGCCCACCTTGCCCAGGCCCAGGTGGTGGATGTGGTTGTAGCGGACCAGGTTGTTGCGAGCGGCGGTCAGCCGTGGCTTCCAGGTCCACCCGATGGAGATGCCCGTGCCCGGCATGTGGTGGATCGCGTTGTGCTCGACGATGTTGCTTCCGCTGTGGCCCACCCACACGCCGGCGCCCGTGATATAGACGTGGCCCGCGTCGTGGATGCGGTTGTCCGCGATTCGGATGCGTCCCGTCCACTCCGCGGCGCTGTCGGGCTCGCTGCGCGGCCCCACCATGATGCCGCCCCCGCCCAGGTCGTGGAGGCGATTGCCGGCGATGCGGCTGTCCTTGCAGCCCTTCCCCAGCTTGATGGCATAGGGACCGACGTGGGCGATCTCGTTGTTCTTGAACCGGAAGAAGTGGACGCCGTCGGCGCGGACGGCCGCCGGCGCGAAGACACAGGACTGGCGCTCGGGGTAGCCGCCTTCCGGCAAGTTGGCCCGGCAGTATCGGAAACTGAGACCTTGGATCCGTAGGTGCGTGAGCGGCCTGCCTTCGCTCGGGTTGCCCTTCAGTCGCAGAAACCGGTCGGCCACGGGCGCCACGGCCCGGATCTCGCCGAGCGTTTCTCCTTTCATGGGCTTGTAGTAGATCTTGCCCGTCTCCCGGTTGAGGTACCATTCGCCCGGCCGGTCCAACGCCTCGGGGACGTTCTCCACGTAGTACCGCTTGGACCACCAGGTGAACACACGGTGCTCCCCTCGGCTGCACGGCTTGTCTGTCCGGATGATGTGCTCGTCCCGATCGACCGAGGCCACGGAGAGGCGGGGGGCGCTTCACCCGAAGAACTTCACGATCTCCGCGTCGGACGGATTGGTCCAATCCGCATCGAGCTGGTCGGGCTTGTACCGGAAGGCCCTTCGGTTCACGTCCGCCTTCGGCTCCCCCGGCTTGACGGGCCCCGCGATGTAGTAGTAGCCCTCCCCCACGTTGGGCGTCCGAGCCCGCTGGCGTCGTTCGCCGTTGACGAAGAGCTGTCGGAAGCGCCAATTGCCATCGGCGACGGCCGGCACGCGGGCGACCCAGAGCCCGTCCTTCCCTTTCTTCCACCCGCTGATCCGCCGTCCGCCGCTGATCACGGGCTGCTCGCTAGGGTAGGCGGCGTAGATGACCGGACGCCCCGGCGCCCCGGAGTCCTTCGCGGTGAGCTCGATCGCTTCGGCGATGCGGTAGGTGCCGCGGCGCAGGAGGACCCGGGTCGGCCCCTTCAGCCCCTTCGTCCGCTTGAGCTCCCGGACCGCGTCCCGGGCGCGGCGCACCGTGGCGAACGGCCCGTCGGTTCCCTCGGCGTTCGGCTCGGCGAGCGTGCCGGACCACGTGTCGTCTCCCTTCGGGGAGACGTAGAACTGGGCCGAGGGGGGCGATTGCGCCGCTCGAGCGACGCCGGCCCACAGGAAGAGACAGAGAAGCACTTCGATGGCGATGCAGGGTCTCGCTCGTCCCACGTTGATTTCCTTTAGCGAAGATGCTCGTTAAACAGCCGGCCGCGACGGCCGAGACGACGTCGGGTCTCTCGCGCCGTCGATGAGCACGGGAGGTCGCTGCGGCGTGCGACGGTCCGCTCCCGACCACCGTAGCGCGAAAGGCTCCCGTCCTCCTCCGGCAGTGCTCGTGCGTCGCCGCTGCGCCCTTCCTAAGGAGGCGGAAAAGAATAAGTTGAGCCTATACGCCAAAGCAAGGAGCGGGAAGCCTCCTTGCTTTGGCGTGGGCCTCGAACCATTTGCGGTGCCCCACCGGCCACAGCTCCCGGCATTTGCGGACGTTGCGCTTGCTCGATCATCGGCCTCGCCGTCTCATCGGTGCCAAGGCGGAAGCCGACCTCCGCCTTGGCACCGATGAATAGGCTCAGCTTATTCTTTTCCGCCTCCTTACGAACGGACCGCCCGAAGGAAGTTCACGGGCGGCCGCTCGCGGCTGTATTCCGGGAACAGCCCCTGTCGGATGCCGTCGTAGCCGAACAGGGCGTGCAGGCTCTCCGCGAAGACCGACCGGAAGTCCGTGTGCACGGGAAGGTCCCGCCCGCGGTAGAGGCGCTCCTTCTCGAGCCCGGTGAACCGGCCGTAGACCTGGGGGCCGTTCACCATGCCTCCCACCGCGAGCATGAACCCGCCGTGGCCGTGGCCCGTCCCCCGGTTCTTGTTCTCCTCCACCTCCCGCCCGAACTCGCTCATGAGGAGGACGAGCACCTTGTTCATCCGCGGGCCGAGATCCTCCGCGAAGGCGCCGATCGTCTCGCTGACGTCGCCGAGGCGTCGGCCCATCCTCCCCTCCACCGGATTCTCGGCCTTGTGGTCGTCCCACCCGCCGTAGTCGAGCGCGGTGACCTCGAGGCCCGCGCCGCTCTTGATGATCTTGGCGATGTCCCGCATCTTCCGCCCGAAGCCGCTGTCGGGGTAGGACCCCTCGCTCGGCATCTTCTCCAGGATGTAGTTGAGGCGGCGAAGCCGCTCGATGGTCTCCACCCCGTAGGCGTCGATCTTCCGCTTGGCCTGCCGTCCGAGGATGTCGGCGCCCGGGCCGCGCCGCCGCCCCTCCATCCCGTACAGCTTCCGAAAGATCCTCATCGCCCGCCGGGCGTCCTCGTCGGGCCGCGCCAGGACGGGATACTTCCCCCGCAACGATTCGGGGAGGCTCGGCTGCAGGCAGAAGGCGCGGAGGTAGGGATCGTCGCGGCCTCGCGTCTCCTCCAGATACCGGTTCAGCCAGCCGGTCCGCATCTGCTCCATGCCGGGCGCGGCCCGCTCCATGAAGTCCTGGGCCTCGAAGTGGCTCCGGGTGGGGTGGGGCGAGCCGGCGCACACGATCGGGGCGCACATCCCCCGCTCGTACAGCGCGTGGAGGCTCCCCATGTTCGGGTTGAACGCGAAGCGGCTGTCGAGCGCCAACCCCTGCCGACGGCCGTCCCCCGGCCCGGGCACGTGGATGTTCGGCCGGAGCTCCGGATAGCGCGCGTCCGCGTACGGCACCACCGTGCTCAGCGCGTCCGTTCCCCCGCGGAGGTAGACGGCCACCAGCGTGGGAGGCCGATCCCGCTCGGACGCCGCGTCCACCGCGACCGGCGGCCATGCGGCGGCGGCGGCGACCGCCCCGGTCCGTCTCACGAAGGCTCGGCGAGAGTGCTCTTGCATGGCAACGCTCCTGCGTGGGTGCTCACTGCTGCTGGAACGCCGGGGATCCGAGGGCGAGGCCGACCATCCCGCGGACGTGCTCGAGCTCCGACAGCCGTCGCGTCAGCCGCTCGTTCTCCCGGCCCGGCACCAGCGCCTTCCTCACCGCTTCCGCGGTCGCCCGCTCCGACGGCTTTCGAGCCCACGGCAGGTACAGCCTCCGCGGAATCCGGACCCCGCTGATCCGCTGCTCCACCAGGCCGATGGCGAAGTCCCACCGGTAGACGATCACGCCGGGGTCGAGCCACGCCCGCGCCCGATCCTCGTAGCCCGTCACCTGGTCGCAGTGATAGAGGGGCTCGCCCATCAGGCGGAGCGCATCGAGGATGGCCTTGGTTTTCTTGACCCGTGCGTCGGTCGCCCGCAGGGCGCTGACCACGGACTCGAAGGGTGTCTTGAACTTCGACTTGTAGTGGGCCACGTCGACGAAGGCGTCGCTGAAGAGGATGGCCTTGTAGACCTTGCGGAGGTCGCCGTCCGTCCGCTGAAAGACGCGGGCCGTCTTCCGCACCAGCGCTTCGGGCGGCTGATCCGCCACGAGATATCGGCACAGCTTCTTGGAGATGAAGCGGGCCGTGCCCTTGTGATGGGCGAGGTACTCGATGAGCTTCTCCCCGTCCTCGATGCCCTCGTTCCCGGGAAGCGACCGCTCGATCGCCTTCACGGGTCCGCTCGCGTGGCGGCCGCTGTCGAAGCGGAAGCCGTAGATCCGCTCGCCGCGGCCGTTGCGGTGCCATCCGCAGGTCCACCCGGTGAGGAGCTGGGCCACCTCCATCACGTCCTGCTCGTCGTAGTAGTTGTCCGCGCCGAGCGTGTGCAGCTCCATCAGCTCCTGGGCGTAGTTCTCGTTGACGCCGCCGGCGCGGTTGGCGGCGTTGTCGAGGTACTTCAGCATGGCCGGGTGCTTGGCGGAGGCCATCAGGAGATCCTCGAAGCTTCCGAAGGCGTGCTCCCGGATCACGTTCTCCTCGTAGTGGCCCATCAGGTAGGGCACCTTCTCCGCCCCGACGTAGAGGTGGTTCCGCCAGAAGTTGACGATCACCTCGTACAGCTGTCTCTTGCTGTAGACGGCCCGGAGGAGGGTCGCGTCGTAGAGCTCCCGCTCGAGCTTCCCCTTCAGCTTCCTTTCGATGCACCGCCGAAGCTCGCTCCGCTTCTTCTCCTCCTCGACCCGCTTGTACTTCTTGATGGTCGCTTTCAGGCTCTTGGACAGCGGCGGGTAGGCGTCGATGGGCTTCCCCGGCTCGACCTGCTTGTATCGCTCGAGGATGTCCGTGAGGGACATCCCCAGCGAGGGCGACTCGACCCGCTCCTCCATGGCGCCGTCGTCGATGCGCTCGGGGTGCAGCTGCTTCCGCAGCCACTTCTTCCATCCCGTCCGCCTCACCTTCTCCACCTGTCCGGGTCGGTGGCCGAACGCCGCCCGGCCGAGCACGTGAATCGGCGCCTCCTTCCAATCAAGGTCCCGCCGGCCGTCCCGGGATCTCTCCGCGCCGCCGACCTCGCCCGAGGCGATGGCCCGGATCGTCTCCGCGACCCGCTCGTGCCACGGCGCCTCCTTCTCCCCGGCATCGGCGGGTGCGCCCGCCACCCACCCCCATGCCCGCAGAACCGCCCAGACCCTCGGGCGGCCTATCCGTGCTCCGCGACGGAGCCGCGCTCGTCCCATGTCTCACCAATATATATACACAGACATCTACAAATCATCATACCGCCGTCCGGCGGCCGGGCCAAGCGCGCGGCCGGGAGTAGAAGATAAACAGATCTTGACATACTCAATACGGAGCGATACAAGGAGAGGAGTGGTTGTTCATGAAACGGAGGCATGCCATGAAGTGGGTCGCAGCGATGGCTCTGGGTCTGGTGGGGTTCGCCGTCGCGGGGCAGAAGGAGCAGCCGGCGATCGTCGACGAGGCCGCTGTCGACGCGTCGAGCACGCGGGCCGACGCGAGGCCGGCGCTCGCGGTGGACGGTGACTTGCAGGCCCGGTGGGTGGCGGCGGAGCGGACCGCGAGCGGCCGGTTCACGGTGGAGCTCGCCGAGCCGGCTCGCATCGGGGCGGTGGTGGTCCGCGAGGGATTGGACCGGCGGATCGAGTGGTTCGCCGTCCAGGTCGACGCGGGCGAGGGATGGCGGACCGTCGAGTGGAGCGGGTGGATCGGCCGCAGACGCAGGGTCGCGCTGGATCCGGTCCGCGCCGAGCGGGTGAGGCTCCTCATCTGCGAAGCGAGCGGGCCGCCCGCGATCGAGGAGATCGCCGTCTACCGCACGGATCGGAAGGAGTAAGCCGGGCGTGCGGACGTCGGCCGCGCCGCCGGTCGTCGCCGGGAGCCGGCGTGCCAAACGGGAACCCACCAAGAGCACGAGGAGAGGAAGGTCCTCTCTCCGAAGTCCTGATGGCGATGGCCTTGGCCGCGTGGACGCCGCGCTTCGAGCAGCCGCCGTCCGAGATCGCAGGGGACCCAGCGCAGTCGGCCGGAGAGGCGGATGGCGTCGTGGGCGGGTCGGAGCGCCGCGGTCGGGATCGACCGCGGGCCGCTCAGCACGGGCAGGGCCGGAAACGGCCTTGCCTCGTGCCACCCAACCAAGGATGAGGCGAGCCCATCGCTCGCTTCCCGGCGTCGCATACCACGCACCGTGTGGCTCCCGCTGGCACCTCGCCTAAGGAGGCGGAAAAGAATAAGTTGAGCCTATACGCCAAAGCGAGGAGCGGGAAGCCTCCTTGCTTTGGCGTGGGCCTCGAGCCATTTGCGATGCCACCCCGGCCACAGCTCCCGGCATTTGCGGACGTTGCGCTTGCTCGATCATCGGCCTCGCCGTCTCATCGGTGCCAAGGCGGAA
>CAZQQP010000047.1:0-10308 GCA_964595475.1 uncultured Planctomycetaceae bacterium
ATCGACCTCGCAGCCCCTGTATGCCATCTTCAGGCGCTTCCTGAGGAGCAAGGGGCTGAAGTTCACTTCCGAACGCGCCCAGATTCTCGACGCGGTGCTCGCCAAGGTGGGCCTGTTCGAGGCGGAGCAGCTGCTGTTCGAGATGCGGTCCGCCGGCCACCGGGTCTCCAAGGCCACCATCTATCGCACCATGAAGCACCTCGTCGAGGCGGGGATCATCCAGCAGGTCCTGCTCGACTCCAAGACCGTGCACTACCGGCTGATCTACGGGCAAAAGCCCAAGGATCACCTCGTCTCCGTGGACAGCAGCGAGGTGGTCGAGTTCTTCAGCCCGGAGCTGATCGAGCTGAGGGACCGCATCTGTCGCGAGCACGGCTTCGTCCCCGTCGGTCACCGATTTCTGATCTACGGCACACGCCAGACGCGGGACTCTGACGATTCCGGCGGCGACGGAGCGGAGGACCCCGAGAACAACGGCGATACGGAGCGTGAGTAGTGCCCGTCAGTCCAGGTCGTCCTCGTCCGCGGGACGGCCGACGCGGTAGTCCTCGCCGAACCAACGGGCGAGATCCAGGTGACGACAGCGGGGCGAACAGAAGGGAAAGGCGGATTGGTCCGGTTTTGCAGGACCCCCGCAGACCGGACAGCGAGAGGTCGATCCGTCCGGGCGTTCCTCCTTGTCGCCCTGATCCGTGCTCATCGGTCGCCCCCGTTCGTCGAGTGTCTACCGGACGCCATCGCGGCCGGGTCCACCGCCGACGCCACCCGATCGTCCCAGACGGCGGGGATCGTCAGGCGGATGGAGCGGGTCTCCGGCGCGTCGTGCTCAAGGTCGACCCAGAGCGTCTCCTCCGGCATCTCCTCGGCAATCCGGTCCGCCCACTCCACCACGACCAGCGAGCCGGCGAAGTTCTCGGGCGCCCAGCCGATGGTCTCCAGCTCCGAGACGTCCAGGCGGTAGACATCGACGTGGACGACGCGAAGACGCCCGGCGTACTCCTGCATGAGGACGAAGGTGGGGCTGCTGACCGCTCGCGGGTCCGCGCCGGCACCCGCCGCGAGGCCGCGGACGAACTGGGTCTTCCCCGCGCCGAGGGGACCGGCGAGGCCCACCCAGTCGTCGGGGGCGGCCTGCCTCCCGATCGCTCGGGCGACGGCGTCGGTGTGGTCGGGCGAGGTGGAACGGATGGTCCAGGTCCGGCTCATCCCGCGTGCTCCCAGCCGCCTGCGGCCGCGGATACGGTGCGGCCGTCCTCCAGCCGAAGCCGCACGCGGCTTTCGTCCGCAGGGTCCGCGGCTCGAATGATACGCCCCACTTCCGTCAGCGCGACATCGTGGACCGATGCCGGCAGGCGGTCCGCTACCGACGGGTCCACCGTGAAGCACAGCTCGTAGTCCTCGCCGTCGCTGAGGGCGTGCTCCCGCGGTGGGCGGCCGGAGCGACGGGCGGCGGCCTCCGCCTCCGGACGGATCGGCAGGCGGGCGACCTCCACCTCGACGACCACGCCCGAGCGGTCGCAGACGTGGCCGAGGTCCCGGCCGAGGCCGTCCGAGAGGTCGATCATGCTGTGGAGACCCGCCTCCGCCGCCTTGGCGAGGGCCCTCGCGTGAGCGACACGCGGCTCGACCTCCAGATGAGGAGCGGAACCGCCCGGCGGACCCGTCCACGATCCGCCGAGTTGCCCCGTGACGAACACACGGTCGCCCACCCGAGCGCCGTCGCGGCGGACCGGGGCGATTCCGGCGGGCTCCGCCAGCGTCGTCACGGTCAGATGGAACGGACCCTCCCAGACACCCACGTCGCCGCCGACGAGCGGACACCCCACGGTTCCGCCGGTCCGTCGGATCGCGTCGATCAGCGTGCGTGCCGCCCGCTCCCCCACGCTCCTCGGGAGCATCGCCGTCACCAGCATGCCCGTCGGCCGGGCCGCCATCGCCGCGACGTCGGAGAGGCTCCGAAGGACGGCTTTCCACCCCACTCGCTCGATGGAGGTGTGGGCCAAGTCCACGTGGACGCCGTCGGCGAGCTGATCCACGCCGACCAGGACGGTCGGCGTGGCGAGCTGCAACGCCGCCATGTCGTCGCCCGGCGGAATCTGGACACTCGCCGGCAGGTCGGCATTGTGCCCGTAGACGTGCTGTAAAAGCGATGTCTCTCGCATGAGTCGAGCCCGAGCCGGGGCGGGCCGCGGAGGGAGAACCGAGGGCCGCCGGCTACGACGCGTCTCCACGCGTTCCGACGCCGCTGTCCAAGGACGCATCCAGCCACTGGCGCCAACGGGTCAGCGCCGCACGGGAGCCGGAGACGCCCGCGTTGCCTGCCGTTTGGTATCGGCGGACCACCTTCTCCGCGCCCAGCCAATCGGTCACGTCGGGTTGGATGGCGTCGCAGACGCCGTGCATCTCCTCCACGGTGAGGTCCGCGAGCCGGTCGACGCCCTTCGCCCGACAGCGGGCGACGAGGTCGGCCACCCGCTGATGTGCCGTCCGGAACGGCATGCCCTTCCGAACCAGATAGTCCGCGAGGCCCGTGGCGTCGAGGAAGCCCCCCTCCATCACGCCGCGGACCCGTCGCTCGTCGAAGGTGGCGGACTCCACGAGGCCCGCGGCGATGGCCAACGCGTCGTGGACGGTGTCGTACGCCGCGAACAGCGGACGCTTGTCCGCCTGCAGGTCGCGGCTGTAGCCGATGGGCAGCCCCTTGGTCATCGTCAGGAGCGAGACGAGGCTGCCGTAGACCTCGCCGCACCGGCCGCGGATCAGCTCCAGCATGTCCGGGTTCTGCTTCTGCGGCATCATGGACGAGCCCGTGACGTACGCCTCGCCCGTGCGGAGAAACCCGAACTCGTGGCTCTGGTAGAGGATCCATTGCTCCGCCCACCGGCTGAGCCACTGGGCGGTCATGCTCAGTCCGTAGACGAAGTCGATGACGGCGTCGCGGGAGGCGGTCGCTTCGATGCTGCTCATCGACGGCTCGCCGACGCCGAGGGCGTCGGCCGTCTGAGTGCGGTCGAGGGGGAGACCGGTCCCGGCGAGGGCACCGCTGCCGAGCGGGTTGTCCGCGTTGACGTGGCGGAGGGCGTCGAGGCGGCCGAGACAGCGGTAAAAGGCGGTGAGCCACGCGACCACCTCTCCCCCGAGCGTGATCGGCTGAGCCCGCTGCATGTGGGTGTAGCCAGGGAAGACGAGATCCCCCTGCCGCTCCGCGAGCGTCACGAAGCCGCGGAACAGCGCGTCCAACCGCGTCTCGAGCGTCGGGATTGCCTCGTGGCCGATCCACCGCTTCAGGTCCGTCGCCACCTGATCGTTGCGGCTGCGGCCCGTGTGGAGCATCCGCCCGGCGTCGCCGACCTTCTCGATCAGCGCCGCCTCGATACACATGTGGACGTCCTCGAGCTCCTCCCGCCACCCCTGCCAGTCGACACCCGTCGCCTCGATCTCCCCCTCGATCTCCGTCAGGCCGTCCTCGAGGGCACGGCAGGCGGCCTCGTCGATCAGCCCGACGCTGCGGAGCATGCGGGCGTGGGCACGGGAACCGGCGATGTCCTGTCGCCACAGACGGATGTCGTCGGACAGCGACTGGACGAAGCGGCGGGTCAGCGCGTCGTCCCCCGACCCGCCCGCCTTCCCGGGCTCCCATGGCTTGCTCGCCTCGCTCATGACGGCCGATCCTAGCAGTGTCGGAGCTCGGTCGAGCGGGAAACGACCGAGACGGGTTCCGCCGATGGCGGGACGGCCGGTTACCCCCCTAGCTCACGGCCTCGCTCCGCCGCCGACGTGATGGCGCGGACGACGGCGGACCGGACGTCGCCGCGGTCGAGCTCGCGGATGGCCGCTTCGGTGGTCCCGCCGGGCGACGTCACGCGGTCCCGAAGCTCGCCGGCGCTCTCCTCGGACCCTTTGAGCAGCGTCGCGGAGCCCAGGAGGGTTTGCTCGGTGAGCTTGGTCGCCTGCTCGTCCGTGAGGCCGAGGGACCGCGCCGCCTCGGCCATGGCCTCGGCAACGTAGAAGAGGTAGGCCGGCCCGGAGCCCGACAGCGCCGTCACCGCGTCCATCGCCGTCTCCTCCACCTCCACCACTTCTCCCGCGGCGGCGAAGATCCGACGGGCGAGCGCCGCGTCGTCGCTCTCGGCGTGGGGACCGAGGGCGATGGCCGACATCCCCTCCCCGACGAGGAGTGGCGTGTTCGGCATGATCCGGACCACGCGGGGCGGCCCGCCGACCGCCTCGGCGATGCGTCTCGTCGGCACGCCCGCCATGATCGACAGCAGGACCTGTCGCTCCGTGTCGAGCGTTTGAAGCGCCGACGCGACCTTGTCGAGCGTCTGAGGCTTGACCGCCAGCATCACCTGCTCCGCCCGCTCGACCACTGCCGCGCTCGACTCGGTGGTGGCGATGCCCAAGGAGGCGAGCCGCTCGCGCCGGTCGACCGAGGGGTCGGACGCGAGCAGATCGTCCCCGCTGAGGACCCCTTGCTCGATCGCCGCCCGCGCGATCGCCTCCGCCATGTTGCCCGCGCCGATCATGCCGAGTGTGTAGGCCATCCGTCCTCCTTTCGCGTCGCACCCGCTGCGGAGCCGCTCTCCACACCGCAGCTAATCGCCATCGTCGGACCTGCGGACCCATCCGTCCCGCTCCGCCTTCGCACTCTGGAAGAGCTGGTAGACCGCTTGCCGGTCGTGGTCGGCCAACGCCCGCCGCAGCGTCGTCAAGCCCTCTTCGCACTGGGCCATCGCGTCGAGGATGGCGGACCGGTTGTCGAGGAAGATATCCGTCCACAGCTCGGGGTCGGCGCTGGCGAGACGCGTGGCGTCGCGAAATCCCGTCGACGCGATGGGCAACCCGCCGGAGTGGGAAGCGAGCCGGATCAGCAGCGCGGCCGCCGCGTGCGGAACGTGGCTGACCGCCGCCACGAGACGGTCGTGCTCCGCGGCCCCCAGCCGCCGCGGTCGCATGCCGAGGCGACTCCAGAACCGCTCCGCCGTCGCCACCGCGCTTTCGCTGGTCCGCTCCGCCGGCGTCAGGACGACGGGCTTATCCTGGAAGAGGTCGGCGCGGGCGGACTGGGGACCCGTCCGCTCGCTGCCCGCCATGGGGTGGGCGCCGACGAAGCGCTCCGGCGCCGGAAGAGCTCGTATCGCCGCTGCCACCACGGAGCCCTTGGTGGACCCGACGTCGGTGACGGTCGCTTCGCCGGGGTCGGCCGCGGCGAGCCGCTCGAGGGTCTCGGGGAGGACGCCGAGCGGGGTCGCGAGGACGACGAGGTCGCTGCCGCGGACGCCCTCGGCGAGATCCGTCGTCACCGTGTCGACACAGCCGGCGCGGTGGGCCTCGCGGAGGGTCGCCTCTCGACGTCCGACGCCGACCACCCGCTTCGCCAGACCGCCGCGACGCAGCGCCAGGCCGGCGGAGCCGCCGAGGAGGCCCGTGCCGACGATCGTCACCTGTTGGAAAAGAGGCTCGCCCATGCCACCGCCGGCCCTTTGCTTGTCGATCGGAGGGGGTTATCCTAACCGCTTGCTGATCGGCCGGGACAGTGGCCGATGGAAATCTTCCGTTGCGGTCGCGTGTCTCAGCGTGCGGCGCGGACAGGTGCACACGCTTCGCGATCGGCTGGAAATCCGCCCGTCGGTGCGATCCAGGAGGCGACCATGCCCGAGGCCCAGCCCAGCGCCGGCTTTCAGCTCCCCTTCGAGCGTCCGCTGCTCAACCTCGAGAACCAGATCCGCGAGCTCGAGCAGAAAGCGGACAGCGAGCAGGGCCACCTCGCGGAGGAGATCCGCAAGCTCCGCCGCAACCACACCAACATGCTCAAAAAGACCTATAACAACCTCACCCCCTGGCAGGTGGTGCAGGTCGCCCGCCACCCGTCGCGGCCGCAGACGGTCGACTACATCCGCACCTTCGTCAAGGACTTCTGCGAGCTCCACGGCGACCGTCGCGCCGGCGACGATCCGGCGATCCTCACGGGCTTCGGCCGGATCGGCCCCCACAAGTGCATGATCGTCGGCCATCGGAAGGGGAAGGAGACCAAGGAGAAGATCGCCTGTCGCTTCGGCTGTGCCCATCCGGAGGGCTACCGCAAGGCGATGGCGAAGATGAAGCTCGCGGAGAAGTTCGGCTTGCCGGTCGTTGTCTTCATCGACACGCCCGGCGCCTACCCCGGCATCGGCGCCGAGGAGCGCGGCCAGGCGGAGGCCATCGCCGCGAACCTTCGCGAGATGAGCCTGCTCCGCGTGCCCATCGTCTGCTGCGTGATCGGCGAGGGCGGCTCCGGCGGGGCGCTCGGCATCGGCGTGGGTGACCGGCTCGCGATGATGCAGCACGGCTGGTACAGCGTCATCAGCCCCGAAGGGTGCGCCGCCATCCTCTGGAAGAGCGGCGAGCACGCGGCGGCGGCCGCGGAGCAGCTCCACCTGACCGCGAAGGAGAACCATCGGCTCGGGATCGTCGACGACGTGATCCCCGAGCCACTCGGCGGTGCCCACCGCGACCCGCAATCGGCCGCGAACGCGCTGGAGGCGTGGGTGATCCGCTCCCTCCGGGACCTCAAGCGGTACAAGCCGCAGACCCTCCTCAACCGACGGTGGGAGAAGTACGAGACCATGGGCGAGGTCGTGGAGGACCCGAGCCAGGCCGTCCACGGCGGCGCGAGCTCGGAGTAGCCCGCCCGTCTCACTCCCGAGACGCCGTCGCGTCGGCGACCGCTTCGCGGAGCGAGGCGACCTCGCGAAGGAGACGTCCCGCCGTCTCCATGTCGAGTTGAATGGAGGCGTCGGACAGCGCGTCGGCGGGCCTCGGATGGGTCTCGAGGAAGAGCGCGTCCACGCCCGCCGCGACCGCCGCCCGCGCCAGCAGCGGCGCCCGGTCGGGGCGACCGCCCGAGCGACTCCCCTCGCCGCCGGGCTGCTGCGTGGAATGGGTGACGTCGAAGCAGACCGGCCATCCCAGGCCGAACAGGTCGCCGAGGCCGATGAAGTCGTTGATCAGCCGCTGGTAGCCGAAGAGCGTGCCCCGCTCCGTCAGGAGAATTCCCGCGACGCCGGCCTCGGTGAGCTTTCCGACGACGTGGGTCATCTCCGCGGGCGAGAGAAACTGGCCCTTCTTCACGTTCACCGGACGGCCGGTTCTCGCCGCCGCGGCGAGTAAGTCCGTCTGCCGACAGAGAAACGCGGGCACCTGGAGCAGGTCCACCACCTCCCCCACCGGCGTCGTTTGGGCCGGCTCGTGGACGTCCGTGGTCACGCGGGCGCCCGTCTCGGCGCGGACCGCCTCGAGGACGCGTAGGCCCTCCTCGACACCCGGTCCCCGTGCGCTGTGGATGGAGGAGCGGTTGGCCTTGTCGAAGCTGGCCTTGAAGATATAGCCGAGGCCGAGCGCCTCGCACCGCCGCGCCATCGTCTCCGCCACCTGGAGACATTGATCCCGCGACTCGATCACACACGGGCCCGCGATCGCCGTGAGCGGACGCCCCTCCCCCACTTCCACCTCGCCGAGCCGCGTGCGTCGCATGGGTCAGCCCACCTTCTCCATCGCTTCGCGTAGCTTGTCGAGGTGCTTGGGGACCCCTTCGTACGGGTCCTCGTCCGCCTCGTACTCCAACGCCAACGGCCCGCTGTATCCCGCGTCGTGGAGGATCTTCACGATCCGCTCGAAGTCCGCGCGGCGGGCGTCCGCCCCCTTCGGCCGGACGTGTGCCTTCACCTGCACGTTGACCGCGTACGGCGCCGCCTTCTCCATCGCTCGATACGGGTTTTCCTCCCGGAAGTTGCCCGTGTCGAGGTTGACGCCGAACCACGGGGACTCCACCCGCCGGACGATCTCCAGCATGCGGCGGACGTCCGTGAGAAAATCGTGATTCTCCAGGGCGAGCATGACCCCTCGCTTGCCGGAGATGCGACAGGCCCGCTCGAGGTTGGGGACGGCCCGGCGGATGGCCTCCTTATCCGTGGTGCCCTCCGGCGGCCGTCCCGCGAACACGCGGTTCACCGGCGCCCCGAGCGCCCCGTAGTGCTCCGCCCAGGTGCGCACGTGGTCGAACCAGTGGTCGAGCTTGTCGCCAGGCGGAAGCGTGAAGTTGTTGTGGATCGCCCCGCCCGTGATGTCGAGACCGTTGACGTGGCAGCGTCGCTTCAAGCGGGCGAGGTAGCGGTTGGAGAACTCGTCCGGGAAAAAGTAGCTCGTCAGCTCGACGCCGTCGAGGGAGAGGCCGGCCGCGTAGTCGACGAAGCCCATCATGTCGAGTGCCCCCTCCTCGCCTTGATCGGCGCGAAAGGGCTTCCGCAGCGAGAACGCCGACAGGCTCAGCCGCATCCGCCCTTCCCCGGTCCGATCGATCGGGGCGACCGCGTGCGCCGGCGGCAGGCTCCCAACGAGGCCCGCGGCGGCCGTGAGCAGAAACGAGCGGCGGCTGATCGGGTCCATGGTTTGGCTCCCTCCGTCGATGGCCGTCGATCCTAGGACGCGGTGGCCGGCCGGATGCGAGCTCGGCTCGCTCTCGACGTCGCTCCGGCTCGTCGAGCAGACGGGGTGGGGACGGGGTTCTTTCATCCGCAGCGGGTCAGGCCCCGCCCTTCCACGGGAACACGAGCTGCCCGGCGCGACCGGGTCGCCCCTCCTTTTCCACGGCGGTCGACGCCTCCTCGCGAAAGCGGCGGAGCTGCTCGTCGGCGAGCCGATCCGCCTCGATCTCGTTGTCGCGGCCGCGGATCTGCTTCGTGCCCTTGAGGTAATGGAACGCCTCGTGGCCGACGATCCACACGATCGCCTCGTCGAGGGTCTCGAGGCGGGTCCGCCCGACCACGCGATACCACTGGCGTCCCGTTCTGGCGTCGAAGCAGCGGACCGTGCGCCGGCAGCCGGGCGGTGCCTTGGGAAACGTCCCGTTCTCGCGGGGATACAGCGGCGGCTTTCGAATCACGATCTCGCAGGGAAACGGGCCCGGCACCTGGCAGGAAATGCGAAACGTCGGCCGCTCGCGTGTGGGGAGCCAGCACCGCCCGTAGACGCCCTGGTACTTGCCTCGGCCGGAGCCGATGCGCACCCATTCCAACGCGTCGGTGCGGTAGCCGCGGAGGAATGCTCGCACCCAGCGGAGCCCTCGCTCCGGCCGCTCACCGTTCAACCGCACGATCCACTGCATCCTCGGAATATCCCCGACGTGACCGAGGCGCTGACCGCAGCGCCCCGGCATCCGTCTCGACGACCCTCACCGCCCTTTCGTCCGACCCTTTAGCACCCAGTCGATCCCGTTGCGAAGCAGCCGGCGAAAGCTCGCGGACCTCCGAAAGTCCTTCGGGGCGCCGAGCGAGGTATAAAAGACCCGTCCGCCGCCGATGTGGCGATGGGTCCACGCCACGGGCTCGGCAGGGTTTCCGGGTACCTCGCCCTCGAGCAGTGCGTGAGCGTCCTCCGCGAGCGGCGCCGACTGGTAGAGGCTGCCGTACGCCTCGAACGGCGTCTTCACGCCCTCGAGGATCGGGTGGTCCCCCACCTCCGCGACGGCTCGGACGCGGACGACGGGACCGCCGCCGTAGTGGCCGTGGTAGTTTCCGCCGATGACCTCCGGGTCGAACTTCTCCCACGTCGCGTGGCCCTCGGGCGGGTCCTCGCCGCGGAGCGAAAAGGCGTGCGAGGTCGTCCGGATGCCCACGAGCGGACCGCCCGCCTCGATGTAGCCCCGGATCACCTTCATCTGCGACCGCGTCGGAGCACGCCGGCGAACGCTGAAAAGCGCCACGTCCGCCCGCTTCAGCGCCTCGATGCCCTCGAGGTCGTTCCGGCCGGGTCCGCTCTCCGGAGCCGTGACGTAGGTGATCTGAAAGTCGTCGGCGAGGTGCCTCTTCGCATACCGCGGCAGCGTCTTGTCGGTCTCGTACTCCCGCTCCGCCATCACGATGACGAGATGCGGTGGCTCCTCCGGCGCCGCCCCTGCGACGGGAGCGAGCGAGAAGACAGCGGCCCAAAGCGGGAGGAGCCATCTGACACGCGTCGCGCGTTTCGAGCTCATCGTCTGTTCCGATCCTTACTCGTCGAGGATGTCGCGCATGCGGACCTTCTTCGCGGTCGGAAAGCCGTCGGGAACCGGCAGGGTCACCTCACCCGTCGCCGCCCACTCGGCGCCGCGGGCGAAAGTCGTCTGGAAGCCCACACACGACATCGCGTGCGTGTCGTGGCCGAGGACCGTGTGGAACGACCGCCCCTCGCCGTACTCAATCGTCATCAGGATGGGCTCCCGTCGGCCGGTCTTCCGCGACGGCGCCGTGGCGAGGACGGTCACGTACCGGGATGCGTGGAAGAGTTCGCGGT
>CAZQQP010000047.1:10318-18232 GCA_964595475.1 uncultured Planctomycetaceae bacterium
CTCCATCTGCTTGGCCGGCCCCCGGAGACGGGCGTAGAGCTCGTCCTTGGCGTGCTTCCACCGCTTGGGCAGGCCCTGCATGATCGGGTGGGTCGGTTTCCGCGTGATCACGGGATACGCCCACCGGGCCCCGTGGGTGCCGCCCCGCCCTTTCGACCGATCCCGGACCAGCTTCCCGTCTTTCACGTAGACGTACGGCCCGTGGCTCTGGTCCCGGCCGCCCCAGCCGCCGACGCCGATGAGCCGGTTGTACTCGGGCCAGTTGGGAAAGGAGTTGTCCGCGGCGTGGACGCTGACGAAGCCGCCGCCCCCTTTCACGAACGCGATGAGTGCCTTCCGGGTCGACGCCGGCCACGAGGGACCGTTGTAGTTTGAGACCACCACGTCGTACTTCCCGAAGGAACAGCGAAACTCCGACGGCTTCCGGGCCGTCGCCACGTCCACATCGAAGCGGCCCGTCCGCTCGAGGATCTTCTTGAGGACGGGCGTGGTCGCCTTCCAGTTGTGGTTGTTCTGGCCGTCCACGATGACCGCGTCGAGCGTCTCGGCCGCCGCCGGCACGGACCAGGCGACGGCGAGCGTCGCCAGACACGCCAGAACGGTGATTCGCTTGCTCATGGCAGCCTCCTCTCGTCCAAACTGCGATCCGCCCCATCGGGATCCACAGCAATGTACGAGAAGGGCTCCGCCGGCACAACCGCCGCCCTCCGTCGCGGGAGCGACTCCTCTACCGAGCAACCGGCCCGCCGGGGCGGCGCCATACGAAAGCACCTCCGCCGACCGTCGGTCGGCGGAGGTGCTCTTGGACCGCACCATGGGCTGGCGAAGCGACGGGGTCGCTCCGGTGGAGGGGCGTCAGTAGCCCCCGGACCCGCCCGACTCCTGAGACGACCCACTCGAGGAGCCTCCGGCACCGCCCTGTTCCCCTTCCGGCGCCTGAGGCTGTTGCTGGGTGTCCCCTTGGCCTTGGCCGGACTGACCGCCGGAGCCCTCGCCGCTTTGGCCGCAGCCCATCGGTCCCATCAGGGTGAGGGCCGCGACCGACGCCAGCAAGACGCGTCCGATCCACATGGGTGTCCCTTTCAAACGAATTGCATCACTTCTTGCTCTGCCCCTTCTTCTTGCCCTGGCTCTTCCCTTGGCCCTGATCCTGGCCCTTGATGTGCTTGGCGACCGCGCCGCTGAGGTCGACCGTTTCCACCTTGTCGGACTGGTAGACCACGTTCTGGACCACCAGCGTGAGGCCCCGCTTGTCGGCGACGCCCTTCGCGGCCTTTTGCACGTCGCTTTGGAACTCCCCGATGAACTTTTTCCGGGCCTGCCGCATCTTCTGCTGGAGCTGCTTGGCCTTCTGCCGGTTGCCGCTCTTCCGGGCGGCGCGGGCCTGCTTCTGGAGCTGGCCGACCCGCCGGCGGTACTTCTGCTGATAGCCGGAGTCCTGGAAGACGCTCCGCGGCTTGTAGATCCCGACCTTGACCGCCGTGCCCTCCGAGGCCTCCTTCTTCTTCTCGCCGCCAGCCCACAGCTGCGTGGAGGCTCCCACGAGGAAGAGCACACCGATCCCCGTCGCAACGGCGTTGCGGTAGAAACGGGAAGTGAACAACATCGGATCCCTTTCAAGAAAGGTTCAACGCGTGCGTCGCCTGGCGCAGCGGGGCGACACGCCCCACTACTGACGGCGACTCCCTCCATCGAGGGGGATTTCCGTGGTTGTCGGGATGGCAGGCTGCCTCGGGATCGGCGGCTCCGTCGGAACGGTCCGCCCGAGGCCGCCCGGCCGGTCGGCCGGAGCCACCCCGTTGTTCCGCGGACGCTCTCGCCGCGGCACCTGCCGGCCGACCGCGTCCGTCCGTGAGCCGCGAACGGCCTCGTCCGCGGCTCGTTCGGCGACCGGACCGGACGCGGTCGCCTGGAAAAAGGCCGCAATGGAGAAGCCGAGGGCCGCGGTCGCGGCCACGGCGCTGGCGGCCGCGAGCCAGGTGGCCCGTCTCGCCACTCGGTCCCGGTGGACCGCCTCCCCGACCCGGGCGTCCAGCTCGACCGACGGGCGGCGAAGCGGCAGCGAACGAAGCCATCGCTCAATGTCCCATCTCATCGCGAGGTCTCCAGCTTCGCTCGGAGCTTCTCGAGTGCCCGGTGATACCGGCTCGTCACGGTTCCCAGCGGTTCGCCCAACGCCTCCGCGATGCGTTCGAAGGTCAGGTTCGCGTAGACCTTCATCGTCACCACGTCTCGTTCCTCGTCGGACAGCGCGGCCAGGGCACGGGCCGCCCTTGCCTGGTCCTCCGCGTGCATTGCCCGACCCGCCGGCCCGGGGTTGCCGTCCTCGAAGATCGGCACATCTGCGGACGACGGCACCGCCCGACGCCGGGCCAAGTCGATCGCGGCGTGGCGAACCGACGCGAACGTGTAGGCGACGCGATCGCCCTCGGGCGTTCTCGACGAGCGACAGAGCCGGGCGAAGCCCTCGTGAACCGCGTCCTCCGCGAGGTCCGGACAGCGCGTGATTGAAAGGGCCAGCGTGTAGAGACCCTGTCGGTGGCTCCGGTAGATTCGCTCCAAGGCCGATCGCACAGTGCGCTTCGCTCGCCAAGCCGGCGAATCGCTCGTCTTTTCCTTAGGCACGTCCGTGCCAGGCGAGTTTATGCAAGCTCGTCCAAGATTTGTGACCGGGTGGCCCCGCGGGGGCGGCCATCCGACAGCGGCGAGCGCCTCGAGCCTGTCCCGGCCACGGTGGGGCGTTCCGCCTCTGGGGCGTGGGCAAGGCAAGCTGTCTGTCCCCCCCACGAGGAGGCACACCGTCGCCTGCCGGGAAGATCTGCTCGTGTCCGTCGCCCGGCTCTTCAAGCCCGGGACCGACCCGCTATCTTCCCGGGCTCGGTTCGGAAGAGCGACGCCCGGGCGAAATTCCGCGCATGGCGTTGACGATCGCACGGTGTTCGCCCAATGTCTTTCTGCCTCGCCCGCCCGTCGGTCGGGTCGGGCGGCCGTGACGAAGAGAGACCGCCTCCCCACCGAGGTGCCTATGGCCTTCGACCTCTGCCTGAACACCAGCACCATCATGCCCCAGCCGCTTCTCGAGAAGATCCGCCTCGCGGGCGAGGCCGGCTTCGACGGCGTCGAGCTGTGGGTCGCGGACGTGGAGGGCTACGTCCGCGACGGCGGAGACATGAAGGACGTCCAATCGGCCCTCCGGGACGCGGGCCTGTTCGTCCCTTCCACCATCGCGATGAAGCAGTGGGGAGAGGCCCCCGACGAGAACTACCGCGAGGCGCTCGACGACGCGAGGCGGCGGATGGAGGTGGCCGCCGCCCTCGGCGCCACCTACATCGTGGCGACGCCGCCCACGGGGCCCGCGGAGCTCTCCCGCCTCGTCGGCCGATACCACGACTTGCTCGAGCTCGGCCGGGACGTCGGCGTGCGGCCCACCTTCGAGTACATCAGCTTCTTCGCGTCCGTCTCCACCGTCGCCCAAGCGTGGGAGGTGGTTCAACGCGTGGACCATCCGGACGCGACGCTGGTCCTCGACGCGTTCCACACCTACAACGGCGGGTCGACCCACGCGGACATCGAGGCGATACCGGCGGAGCGGATCAGCCACTACCACATCGACGACGCCTCGCCGGAGAAGCCCCTCGGCGAGCAGCGGGACCCCGACCGTGTCATGCCCGGCGACGGGCCGCTCGACCTCGCGGCGGACATGCGTCTGCTTCGCGAGCTTGGCTATGGCGGCGCCATCAGTCTGGAGCTGTTCAACGAGGCGTTGCGGGCCCGCGACCCGCGGGAGGTGCTCGGAATGGGGGTCGAGCGGATGCGGCGGGTGGTCCCGCGGGCGTAAGCACGATCAGCAGGCGGAAAGCACTCTATGGCAGCGGATCGGACTAGCGGCACAGGCACCGAAGGCGACGCGCGGACAACTGAGGTCGGTTTCCTCGTCCTCCGGCGAACGCGACCGGGCTTCGACCACGAGTGGGGCGGACAAATGGAGGACGCGGCCCGCGAGGCGCTGAGGGCCGTCGGCCGGCACCCCCGGGAGCCCGACGTCGCGGTCACGGAGCCCGCGGCGTTGCCCGCGGCGCTCGCCCAGCTCGAGCGGGCCAGGTGCGAGACGGCCGTGGTCCTCCAACCGACCATCGGCGACGGGCGGATCGTGCCGACGCTCGCCCAGCAGTGGCGGGGCGGCCTGGTCCTCTGGGCCACGCCCGAGCGTCCCACCAGCGAGAAGGTGAGCAGTTGCTCGCTCGTCGCCACGCACCTGACCGGCAGTCTCATGCGGCAGCTCGGCCGACCCTTCGAGCTCGTCTATGGGGACCCCGGCGAGGAGGCCACGCGAGCCGACCTCCGCGACGCCGTCGCGGTCACGGCCGCGGCGACGCGGCTCGGCCGCTCTCGCGTCGGCCTCGTCGGATCGCACGCGCCGGGCTTCATCAACCTCCACGCCGACCCGGTTCCGCTGCAGGAGCAGGTCGGTCCGCAGCTCGAGCGGATGGACCTCTACGAGCTCATGAACATGGTCCGGGATCGCGACCCCACGGCAGTCCAGGAGGACGTGGCCGCGGCAGGGTCTGTCGGCGTGTCCGAGGGGGACATGACCGAGGAGGACCTCCGCCCCAACAGCGCGTACTACCTGGCGATATCGAGCCTGCTCGCCGACAAGGCCCTCGACGCGGTGGCCATCCGGTGCTGGCCCGAGCTTCCGAATGCGATCGGGCAATGGCCGTATCTCGCGATGGCGCGTCACACCGCCGAGGGACGGGTGGTGGCCCTCGAGGGCGACGTCGACGGGGCGGTGACCGGCCTGATGAGCGCCCACCTTGGCCTCGGCCCGGGGTACATCAGCGATTGGCTGGAGCACGACGACGAGGCGATCCACTTCTGGCACCCCGGCCACGCCCCCTGGTCGATGTGCAAGCCGATCGGCAGCGAGGAGGGCCCTCGCCTCGGCCGCCACTTCAACTCGGAGACCCCGATGGTGGTGGACGCCGCCCTCGCCGCGGACATGCCGATCACGCTGGTTCGGCTGTGGCGGTGCGACGGGCGCTACCACATGACCGCGGCCGACGGCCGGACGGTGGAGCGGGACCGGCGGCTCCGCGGGGCGAGCGGCCGGGCGGTCTTCGATGGCCGGAAGCCCCACCCGTGGCTTCTCGACCTCTGCCACGCGGGCATGCCCCACCACGTCACGCTCGTCCCCGGCCACCACGCGGCACGCTTCCAGCGGCTCGCGCACTACCTGGGTGTGGAGTGGGTAGGCTGAGCCGACCCACTCCACGGGCGAGCCGGGCGTGGGGCCGACGGCGGGCTCACTCGGGCAGCTTCTCCCCCTTCGTCTCGGGGGCGAGGAAGAGGATGACCACCCCGAGGAGGTAAAGGGCGCTCAGAATCGAGACGGACTCCCCGAGGGTGAAGTTCCACCACTCCTGCATCCAGCCGCTGAGGAAAAGGATGGGCGCCGCGAGCACGCGGGCGACGTTGAAGCAGAAGCCGCCGCCCGTCCCGCGCAGCCGGGTCGGGAAGAGCTCGGGGAAGTAGATGGCATAGCCCGCGTGCATCCCCAGCGTGAGGTAGCCGAAGATCGGCAGCGTCAGACAATAGAGCAGAACGCTGTCGCTCCGGGGCACGCCCGCGAACAACGCCAGCGCGGCGAAGACGGCGCCCACGTGGTAGACGAGAAAAGCGCGGCGGCGGCCGATCCGCTCGCAGATCGGGCCGAAGAAGACCAGGCCGAGGCCCCCGCCCGTCGTGGTCAGAAACAGCCCGAGCATCTCCCACGCCTTTACGGACTCGAACTTGGCGTTGAGGACGGTCTTCGCCGTGACCGGCTGACCGTCGTCGGATCCGGACTCCGGCGCTGCGGAAAAGCGGGCGAAGATCCGTTCCAGCTTCTCCAGCTTGGCCATGCGGCGGCGAATCGGGTCGAGCACCGGGGCCTCTGGACCGCCCTCGCCGCGGAAGGTCGGCTCCGGCATGAGCTCGAGGATCTCCTCCAGGTTCGCGTCGAGAACGGCCTGAGCCGGCTCGGGCGGTCGCGACAGCGGGGGGATCGACCGCCCCTTCAGGTCGTCCTTCTCGCCATCCTCGTCGGCGTCCGTCGGCTCGGCGTCCGCGAGACCCAAGCCCACCGCGGTCGTCCCCTTGGCGCTGACGACCTTGGCCGTATCGAGCAGCGTGAGGCCCGAGCGATCCTGGTTGATCCGGGCCACCCTCCGGCCGCCCGGCGCCGCTGCGTCGATGGCGCGGATCACGTCCCCGACCGTGGCGTGCTCGTCCGGGTCGAGGTCCACGGTGTAGCTCTCGTCGCTCTGGTTGGTCACCTTCAGATCCGCCGTCCCCGCCGGGGTGAGGTGGACTCCGTCGCCGCGGTTCAGCGCCGTCAGCGGGGTGGTCGGCATGACCGCCCCCGCCTTTCTCAGGTACTTGGGGAGGGACTTCGCATACGGCCGCTCCACCGTGCCCCGGAGCAGGTCCTTCCCATAGACGTGGACGCCCCAAAAGGTGGAGAGCCCGATCGTGCCAAGGGCCAGCCCCAGCGCGGTACGCTTCCACAGGCGCCTGGAGAACAGCTCCGAGATGCGGCCGGTCTGCTGGGTGTTGTCCGCTTTCGCCCGCTCGCGGGCCTGCACCCAGCTATCCGGCTCCTTCAGGCTCATGCGGATCCACAGGACGAGGAGGGCGGGAACCACGCCCACCAGGAAGCCGATCCGCCAGCTCAGGCTGGGCATGGCCTCGATCCGGAGGTCCGCGTTGCCCACGACGAACAGGCCCGCGAGCACGGCCAGATACGTTCCGAAGATGCTCGATGCGTGGAAGACGCCAGAGAGACGGGCGCGAGCCCGTTCGGGCATGACCTCCGCCACCATCGCGGCCGCGACGGCCCACTCGCCGCCGAGGCCGATCGCGACGAGGAACCGCATTGCCACCATCTGAATCGGCGTCTGGACCAGCGCCGTTACCCCGCTGAAACAGGCGTACATCAGGATGGTCAGCGAGAGCGTCCGCGTCCGGCCAATCACGTCGCTGACCTTCCCGAAGACAAGGCCGCCGACCATGCCGCCGAGGAGGAAGAAGCCGAAGGCAATCTTGTTCCACGTCGCGGCGGCGAGGGTCGCGTCCTCGTCGAGCAGAGAGGGCATGGCCTCCTGCATGGACGCGACGAAGATCTGGCCCTCGAAGACGTCGAAGATCCACCCTAGGGAGGCGATCACGAGGACCGTCCACATGTACGGGGTGACTTCCCGGTACCACGGCGGCTCACCACCGGCCTGTGCCTGGCTCATGGATGCCTCCAGTTTAGAACAGAAAGGGAGATCGCTAACCGAAGCGGCGGAAAAGGTCAAGCCGGCCCCCGAAGAGATCCGGCTCACGTGGTCTGCCAGAAGCGCGGGAGGAAGAGCACGAGGACCGCGAAGACCTCCAGACGGCCGAGGAGCATGAGGACCGTGAGAAGCCCCTTGGTCGCGTCCGTCATCCAGGCGTAGTTCTCCACGGGCCCGACCTTGCCGAGCCCGGGGCCGATGTTCCCGAGGCAGGCGAGGCTCGCCGTGGCGGCCGTGGTGAACCCACAGTTCGCCTTGGCGGGCTCGAAGGCCATGACGAGCACGGCGCCGAGGGCGAACAGCAGGATGATGCCGAGGACGTAGGAGACCACGCTCAGCTTCAAGGTTCCGCTGATGCTCACCCCGCTGACCTTGAGGGGGCGGACCACGGACGGCCGAAAGGCGCGCTCGAGCTCCTGGCCCATCACCTTGACGCTCATCCAGATCCGGCCGACCTTGATCCCCCCCGCCGTGGAGCCGGCCGACCCGCCGGCGAACATCACGATGACGAACGCGGCCTTCGCGAGGAACGGCCACTTGTCGAAGTCCGCGGTGACGAAGCCCGTGGTCGTCTGGAGCGAGACGGTCTGAAAGAGGC
>CAZQQP010000047.1:18242-19418 GCA_964595475.1 uncultured Planctomycetaceae bacterium
CGCCGAGGGTCGGGGCGGCCTCTTCTCCGCGACTCAGCGAGATGGGCTCGCCCGCCATCGCGACGGAGACCACCACCACGACCGAGGCTGTGGCGAGCAGGCTCAGGTAGACCCAGTACTCCGTGTCCGCCCAGAGCCGTCGGAGGCGGCCGCGGATCAGGTGGTAATACAGGCCGAAGCTTCCCCCGCCGAGGAGCATGAAGACGATGATGATGGTGTGGATCGCCGCGCTGTCGTAGCGGCCGACGCTCGCCGCGTAGGGGGTAAACCCGCCCGTGGGGACCGTGCAGAAGGTGTGGGTGATCGCGTCGAACCACGTCATTCCCGCGACCCGGAGGGCGAGGATCTCCGCCGCGGTCAGGCCGAGGTAGATGGTCCAGAGAATCCGAGCCGTCTCCCCCACGTGCGGGTGGACACCCTCGGGGGTGGGCCCAGGCACCTCCACGCGGTAGAGCCGCTTGCCGCCAACGCCGAGGGACGGGAGGACCGCGACGAAGAAGACGACGATGCCCATGCCGCCGAGCCACTGGGTCAGCGAGCGCCACAGGAGCAGCGAGTGGGGCAGCGCCGAGATCTCCCCGAGGACGGTGGCGCCGGTCGTCGTGAGCCCGCTCATCGCCTCGAACAAGCAGTTCACCGGCGAGTCGAAGGGGTGGTCCGTCGGCCCGAGCCGCGCCCAGGCGTAGTAGGGGACGGCGGCGAGGGCCGCCCCGAGGAGCCAGCTCGTGGCCACGAGGAAAAGCGCCTCCCGCCTTCCGATGTTCGGCGTCGCGGAGCGGCCGATGCCCCAGAGCACGCCGCCGGCGACCGCACCCATACCCCCGGCGATGGCGAGGGCGGCGGACCCGGCCGCCTCGCCCGCCCACCCTCGCCCCCACAGCCACGCGGACCACGCCGCGAGCGCGAGGATGAGGACGCTCAGGATGCCGAGCAGAAGGCCCAGCTGCTTGGCGACGGCGCGAAAGCTCAACGGCTTACCTGATGGCGAAGACCCGCTTGAGGCGTCCTTCCATGCCGTGCTGGCCGACCAGCAAAAGCGTGTCCCCCGCCCGGATCACGCTGTCGGCGCCGGGCACGGTGACGTCGTTGCCGTGCTGGATGGCGGCGACCATCCAGTCGGGCGTGAGGCCGATGGACTTCAGCGGCCGGCCGATCACGGGGCTCCCGGCGGGCACC
>CAZQQP010000047.1:19428-20480 GCA_964595475.1 uncultured Planctomycetaceae bacterium
CCGAGAGGTCCCACACCTGAATGTCCCTATTCTCCCATCGGAAGAGGTAGTTCGCGGATTGAAAATAGACGCCGCGCCTCGTCACCCGGACGCGATAGACGTCGATGCGGTCCTCCGCCACGGAGGCGACCCGGCGGAGCGGGCTGTCGTCGAGGGCCCGCTCGATCTGGGCGACCGCCACGCCGCGGGGCGTGAACACGTGGTCGATGCCGATTCGGCGGATGAGCTCCGGGTAGGTGGGCCGCTGCGTGACCGCGATGACCCGGTCCAGCCCCATGCTCTTCGCCCAGGCGCAGGCGAGCAGGCTCCGCTCGTCCTCGTGGGTCAACGCGATGAACGCGTCCGCCTCGGCGATGCGCTCCTCGTCGAAGACGTTGGGGTCCGTAGGGTCGGTCTGAAGGACGGTGACCCAGTCCAGCTTGGCGGCGAGCTCCTCCGCCCGGTCGCGGTTCTCCTCGAACAGCCGCAGGTGGATGTTTCGATCACGGAGGGCGCGGCTCAGCCACACGCCCATGGACGGTCCGCCCATAATGACCAGCCGCTTCCGGCGGACGGGATCTCTTCGGAAGAGCTTGCGCGCCTGGTTGAAGACCTCCTCGTTGCCCGCGAGCACCACGGTGTCGCGGGGCTGGATGACCGTCGAGGCGGTCGGGAGGAAGGCCTCGCTGTTGCGGCGGAGGGCCGTCACTCGTGTGCCGGCGGGAAGGCGGGCCTGGGAGAGCGGACGGCCGATCATCGGGGCGACGTCGCCGACGACGAACTCCTGCATGCCGATCTGGCCGCGGGCGAAGTTCTCGATGGCCAGCGCTCCCGGGTTCCGGATGGTTCTCGCGACTGCCTGGGCGGTGGCGTGCTCCGGACAGACGAGCTGGTCGATGCCGAAGTAATTGCGATAGTCGAAGCCACGCTGGTCGAAGTAGGCGCTGTGGTGGACGCGGGCGACCACGCGGCGGCTGTGGATGCCCTTGGCCACGGCCGCCGTGAGGAGGTTGACCTCGTCGCTGTCGGTGGCGGCGACGAGGGCGTCCGCGTCCACCGCCCCGGCCTCGCGG
>CAZQQP010000047.1:20490-21459 GCA_964595475.1 uncultured Planctomycetaceae bacterium
TGGCGCAGTTGCCGCGGAGGGTGCGGACATCCATCGTGTCCTCGATGGCCCCGAGGCGATCCGCACCCGAGTCGACCACCGTGATGCTGTGGCCGCGGTCGCCGAGGACCTCCGCGAGGTGCGTGCCGACCTGTCCCGCGCCGCAGACGACGATGTTCATGACTCCTCTCCCGCCTCGCTCGCCCCACCGAGGCCGAGACCGCGAGCCGAGGTCACCGCCCGGCAAAAGCCGAGGATGATACTGAGGGGGCGATCGGGGGTAAACGAGCGGAGCGGCCGTATGGCGGGCGGCGGGGTGTGCTGACCGCTTCGCCGGCCGCGATCCACGCGATGGGCCGCGGCTCCCGTTGGCCTTCGCGGGTGACGCTCCTACATTTGGATGAGCCGACGGTTCACCGTGGAAGCGCGGGAGTGTTCTCGCGTTTGGGTATTGACCGGCGGGAGAGGCTTCCATGACTACCGAGACCACCACCGCGACCGCGGCGACCGGAGACGAGCCGCTGAGCGCCCAGGTCCTGATCGTCGAGGACGACCCGGGCCACGCTGACGCCATGGCCGAGATCCTCCGACGGTCGGGCCACGTCTGCACCATCGTCAACGGCGCCGACTCCGCCGACGAGGAGCTGCGGCACGGCACGTTCGACGTAGTGGTCGCGGACCTCGTCATGGGGACGGAGGACGCGGGCCTGCGGGTGCTCGAGACCGTCAAGCAGACCCAGCCCAACGCCCAGACCATCATGGTCACGGCGTACGGAGACATCCCCACCGCGAAGACGGCGCTGCGGAACGGCGCCTACGACTTCATCGAGAAGCCCCTCGACCACGACTTCTTCCGTCACCAGGTGAACCGGGCCGCCCAGACGGTGCTCCTCAAGAGCGAGAACCGCGAGCTGCGGGAGCACGTGGACCAGCAGCTCGGCATCGAGGGCGTCGTCGGGGCGAGCCCCGCGCTGCAGCAGGCGCTCAACC
>CAZQQP010000048.1:0-21395 GCA_964595475.1 uncultured Planctomycetaceae bacterium
CAGCTCGTCGACGTAGGCCCGCCCCTTCCGGATGAGCGTCTTCGCGAGCTCGTACAGCGACGGGAAGTAGTCCGACGCGTACGTCTCGTCGTACCACTCGAAGCCGAGCCAGCGGACGTCCTCCTTGATGGCCTCGACGTACCGCGGCTGCTCCTTGACGGGGTTCGTGTCGTCGAAGCGGAGGTAGCAGACCCCGCCGAACTCCCGGGCCACCTCGAAGTTCAGGCAGATGGACTTCGCGTGGCCGATGTGGAGGAAGCCGTTGGGCTCGGGCGGAAAGCGGGTGACCACCTTGCCGCCCCAGCGGCCGACCCGCCGGTCCTCCGCGATGCGGCTGCGGATGAAGTCCGCGGCCTCTTTCGTCTCCGCTTCCGTCATGGGCGGCTCCTTTCCGGCGTGTTCTACGCCGTGAGCGACGTGCGGTCGACCCGCCCACGCACCCCGATCGTCCGAGTGGGCGGTAAGCGCGTCGGCTTGAGCGGCACGGGACGATCGAGCCCGACCCTCTTGGTCGGGCGGTCGTACGGAGGTGGCCATCGAGTCGACCCCGACCCGTCCACGTCGGCCGACCCTTCACCGCGGGAGCCGGTGGCGGTCGACGGCCGCTGTGGCGAGCGGCCCATCACCCGACCGCTCCCGGGCAGGCAGCCCACCGTCCCGTCGCGGAAACGCCACGACGACCGCTCAGCCGAGCTTCCCGGCGACCTGCAAGCCGAGAGCGGCCGCGACGGTCAGCCCGGTACCGAGCGCGAGGTAGGTCACCGTCGTCCGGCCGCCGAACTTCTTCCATACCACCGACAGCTCCGTGAAGTCCGTGGCCACCCCGACCATGGACAGGACGAAGACCACGGCCAGCGAGGCCCCCTGCTCGTAGAGCTGGCCGCCGATCACGGCCATCCCCTCGGAGCACGCCTCCACCGCCACACTCAGCGGCAGCGCCAACAGCACCGCGCCCACGCCCGCTTCCAAGCCCAGCCACGTGGCGATGGTCTTGTCGGCGACATACGCCTTGGCCACCGCGACGAGGAGCATGCCCGCCAACAGGTAGAGACCGATGTCCTTGCCGAGATCCCACGCGTGGCGGGGCACGCGGAGGAAGAGGCGGCGAGGCCATCGGGCGAGAGCTCCCTCGCCCCATCCGTCGTTGTCCTCGCTCGTCGGCCCGCAGCCGTCGCTGCAGCCGTCGGAGCTTGCCTCGGCCGTCGGGGCGGGCGTGGCGATGCGGCCGCGACGCTCGAGCGCGGCGAGGATCAGCCCCACCACGATGGCCACCGCGATCGACAGCGCGATCAGGCCCACAGTCCGCCCCCACCCGAGGAAGCTGACGTAGACCAGGAGCATGGGGATGCCCAGCCAGGGGCTCGCGAGGAGGAAGGTGAGGATGGTCGCGGGCGAGGCGCCGCGGTCGCGGAGGGACGCGGCCAACGGGATCGCCCCGCAGGAGCAGGCGCTCACCACGAAGCCGGCGCCCGCGGCGCGGAACAACGCCGGGAGGCTGTGGCCGCCGAAGTACCGAAGCAGCCAACGCGTGGGGACGAACTCCTCGACCAGACCCGCCACGAGAAAGCCGAGGAGCATGTAGGCCCAGAGGTCCAGCAGGAGCTCGCGGACCGCGTCGAGATAGGCGACGAGCCAACCCATGGGCGGATTCTAGCTCCCCGCCTCACGCCGACGGGCCCGCCTCACTCCAGCGGCCAGACACGGAGGTTCCGGTACGCCACCGCGTCGTGGTTGCCCTGGAAGAGCAGCGGCCCCTTCGCGCTCTCCTCGCCGTCGAGGCCGCCCGGCGTGGGGCCGGGCATCTCGATGTTCCTCTGGATCACCTTGCCGTTGAGGATCACCTTCTCGAAGCGGGCGTTGGCCACCTTCTCCCCGTCGTCGTTGAAGCGGGGCGCCCGGAAGTGGATCTGGTAGGTCTGCCAGGTGCCCGCGGGCTCGTAGCGCGGGTCGGTCGGCGGCTTGGCGCCGAAGATGGCGCCCATGTCCCCCATCCCGATCTCCTCCTTGCCGTGGCTGTCGAGCACCTGGACCTCGTAATCGCCCTGGAGGTAGATGCCCGAGTTCGCCCCCTCCGGAACCATCACGTCGATCTCCACCACCGCGTCGCCGTGATGAAAGGTGCTGTAGAGGTTCACGCCGTTGGCCTTCGTGTTCACCAGCGCCGTGCCGTCCTTCTTGTGCTTCAGCTTCGTCGGGTCGTCCGGGTGGACCGCGGCTGTCCCCACGCGCCAATGGTTCCGCTCCTTCGGCCCCTTCAGCTTCCACCCGTCGAGGTTCTCGCCGTTGAAGGGTGTCGCCACCTGATCCCAGGAGCCCGTCGCACCCGGCCCCATCGCCCAGAGCAGTCCGCGCTTCAGATGCTTCTGGAACCGCTCATCGTCCCACACCTTCTTGTCGTGGCCGAGCGACGTGTAGAAGACCCGCCCCTGTCCCCAGCGGTTCACCCACGAGACCGCGTAGTCGTCGTCGGAGCGCTTGCCCTCGCTCACGTCGAGCTTTCCGTAGCTGCTGTCGAGGCGGAGGAGCACGTCGACGTTGCGGCGCGACCAGCTCTTGAACTGATAGATCTCGTCCCCGATGACGAAGCGCTTCCCGAGGTGGCCCACGGTCGGATGGCCCGGCGTCTCCACGGCGATGCGCACCTTCTGATGCCACGGGTGGCCGTCGAAGTAGCCACCGATCATCTTGCCGTAGGCGGACCACTTGTATCCCGTGTCCGTGGCGCTGTGGACGCCCGCGAACCCGTGGCCGCTCCGGACGAAGCGCATGAGCGCCGCCCGCCCCGAGTCGCTGATGGGAAGGTTGCCCGACATGTAGAAGAGCACCGCGTCGTAGTTGTCAAGGTTCTCCGCGTTGATCGCGGAGCAGTCCTTGGTGCAGTCGACCGTGAAGCGGTCGCCGGCGATCTCCTTGACCTTCTTCGCCGAGTAGGACAGCTCCCCTTCCGACGGCCGCTTCACCATGCTGTGGACGAAGCCCGCCGAGTGGGTGAGGTAGAGGACCCGCGGCTTCTCCGCCGCCGCCACGGACGCGACGGCGAGCAGCGCGACGAGGGAAAGGACGGAAGAGGCGTGGGTTCGCATCGCAAGCTCCTTGAGCAAACGGCATCGATCGGATTCCGATCGTAACGGAAGGGTTGCCCCGTCCCAAGCGAGCAATGCATCGACTCTCCCCCGAGGAAGGCGTGAGCCGTCGGTGCGGTCACATGATGTCGGTGATCTCGGGCGGAAAGGCGAGGTCGCCCTCCTTCGCGACGACGAAGACGGGCGCGTCCGCTTCCAGGATCGCCCGGAGCGTCCGGGCGGTGTGGCCTCGCCACCGCGGGTCGCACTCGGTGAGGTTGGACGCCCGCAGACACTGGGTCGCGTCGTCCTCCTCGAGAAAGAGCCCGACGATCGGCGAGGTGCGCTGTCGCCACTCGTGGGGAACCTTCTCCGGCGAGGTCGGGTGGGCGAGCTCCTCGGGGCTCTCCAGGTCGTAGGAGATGACGCCCTTCCGCGTGATGCCGAGGGCCATGCCCTGGGTGAAGACCTGCTCCGCCGGACGCCGGCTTCGCGTGCCGGGGCGGGCGGCGAGCCGCTGGGCCGCGGGCACCGGCATGCCGTCCACCACCTCCCGCTCGTTCAGCAGCTTGTAAAGGGATCCATTGACGGTCACGGCGAAGATCTGTCCAAGAGGCTCGGCCATGGCGTGCCTCGCCGAAAGAAATACCTTGATACAGCTTAGGAGAGCCGCGGCGCCGACGGAAGCGAGACCCCGCGGCGGTCGACGGGGGCACGCCCGCCTCGGAAAGCGGAAGCGGCTCTTCATCGAGGGGCTGCTCGAGGAAGAAGGCTGTTCCCTTGTCGCATCTCACCACGGAGCGCGGGCCGCTGCTCGATGGGTCTTTAGGAGGCGGAAAAGAAGAAGTTGAGCCTATACGCCAAAGCAAGGAGCGGGACGCCTCCTTGCTTTGGCGTGGGCCTCGAACCATTTGCCATGCCCCGCCGGCCACAGCTCCGGGAATTTGCGGACGTTGCGCGTGCTCGATCATCGGCTCGACTTATTCTTTTCCGCCTCCTTAAGGACCGATGTCGCCCGCGCGAGAGGTTCCCTTGGCAACACGGGCGCTTCTCGCGCTCCGGGGGGTCTGTTCGCCCGAGCTCCGAAGCACGGGAGGGCTCGCCGCCGAGGCCCCGCCGGACGATGTCCGAGACGCGGAGGCCGGCCGAGCGTGCTCACGCGGGCTGTCGGGCGGGCAGGTCGAACTCGAAGGCGGGCTGGGCCAGGACGACGGGACGACGCACCGCCGCGTTCACCACCAAGCCGAGCATGGCGAAGTTGGCGACGAGGCTCGACCCGCCGTAGCTGACGAGCGGGAGGGTCAGCCCCGTGATCGGGAGGAGGCCCAGGGTCATGCCGATGTTCACCGCGGTCTGGGTAAACACGAGGGAGACCGCGCCCACGGCCATCAGGCGTGCGAACGGATCCTTGTTGAGCGCCGCGATGAGGAGCCCCGTGCTGAACAGCAGGAGATAGCCGAGGATCAAGGCGCCGCCGCCGAGGAGCCCCCACCGGGCACAGACCACCGCGTAGATCATGTCGTTCCGCGCTTCGGGCAGCGCGTTGTGGCGAATCAGCGTCGCCGCGCGGCTCCCCTGTCCGACGATGCGGCCGGCGCCCACCACGGTCATCGCCTTGTAGCTCTGGTAGCCGCTGTCGTCGCGGTGGCGGGTACTCCCTTCGAAGCGGCTGATCAGCGCGTGAATCCGCGCCTGCTGATAGGGCTGAAGCAGCGGATACAACGCCGGGAGGAGCGCGAGGCCGACCGTGAGGAGCGTGAGGAGGTGCTTCAGCCGGGCACCGGCGGTGAGGAGCATCGCGAAGAGCGTGGGGAGGAACAGCAGAGCGGTGCCGAGGTCCGGCTCCAGGACGATCAGGCCCACGGGGACGAAGCTCATCAGGACGGGGACGGTCAGGCCCCGGAGCGTGCGATAGTTGTCTCGAAAGCGGAGGTAGCGCGCCACCGCGAGGACGAAGACCACCTTCGCGAGGGCGCTCGGCTGGACGTTGACGATCTGCAAGTCGATCCATCGGCGAGCGCCGTTGCGGACCGGGACGAGCGTCTCGGGCATGCCCGGAAGGATCAGCACCACCAGCGAGAGGATCATGAGCGCCGCGGCGGGGTAGGCCACCGCCGCCACCAGACGGTGGTGGACCAGAGCCGTGACCGCGAGGGCGCCGATCGCGACCAGTCCGTAGACGCCCTGCCTGGCCGCGAGCGGGTCGCCGCCGGGCGTCGTCCCGATGGCGAGCAAACCCATCGCCCAGAGGAGGATCGCCGCGGCGAGGACGATCCACCCGAGGTGCGGCCGGAGCAACGGGCGAAGGTCGGTCACAGGTAGCCCTCCCTCCGCATGGCGTGGAGGATCTGGTTGGCGACGGGTCCGGCGACGCGGCCGCCCGACCCGCCGTGCTCGATCACGACGACCACGACGTAGCCCTTCTCCGTGCCTTTCTTCCGGGCGTGGCAGACGAACCAGCTATGGCCGCCGGCACGGCGGATCGGCTCGCCGTCCTCCCGTCGGCCGTTGCCGTTGCGGTCCTTGAAGTCGGGCGGCACTTCGGCGGTGCCCGTCTTGGCGCGACACACCACGCCGTCGAGCGTGAGCAGCGGCCATTGCTCGCCGTCCACCACGATGCGGCTGGCGGTGCCGAACCGCGCGTTCGCGGATTGACGCATGCCGCGAGAGGCACGGCGGACGACCGCGGGGTCGACCTCGACGTCGTGGCGGGTCGGCTTCTCCTCCCGCTCGCGGACGAGTTGAGGAGAGAGGTAGCGACCGCCGCGGGCGAGCGCCACGTGGGCCGCGGCGATCTGCAGCGGCGAGGCCGCGACGGGACCCTGGCCGATGCCCAGGAGCATGGCCGTGTTCGGCCCGATCCCGTCCGGGTCTTGCGGCAGGCTCCCGGTCGCCACCCGCGGCAGGGCGAGGCGGGGCTCTCGCCCGAGGCCGAAGCGGCGAAAGCCGCGGACCAGCCGGGCGCCGCCGAGGGACCGCCCGCAGGTGTAGAAGTAGATGTTGCAGCTCCTCGCGATCGCCTCGGTGGGGCCGAGCGGGCCGTGCTCGAGGTAGTTCCCCTCGCTCGGTCGCCAGCCCCAGCAGCGAAACGCCTCGGGCCGATCCGGGAAGAAGTGGCCCTCGCAACGGATCCGCGCCTCGGGGGCGATCGCCCCCCTCCCCGCGGCGAGGACGTAGGTGAGCGGCTTGACGGTCGACCCGGGCGGGTAGGCGGCGGCGACCGCCGCGTTGATGGAGGCGCGATACGCCCGCTCTCCCGCCGCGTCGTCGGGCAGCGACGCGGGCGTCGGCGTGGATCCCAACGCCAGCAGACCGCCGGAGTCCACGCTCATCACCACCGCGCTTCCGTGGAGCGGCGTGCCCGTCGGCGTGCGCTCGTTGTCGTGCCACGGCTGGACGCGGGTGAGGCCCACCTCGGGGTCGAGCAGCGCCTGGACGCGGGCCTGCAGGCGGATGTCCAGCGTCAGGTGGATGTCCTTCCCCGGCTCCGGCGGTCGCCGCCGCACGCCGTCGGGCCGCTCGACCCGCTCGCCCCGTCGGCCGCGGAGGAGCCGCTCGGCGCCCGCCTCCACGCCCGTGTCGCCGATGCGGTCGCCGGGGAGGTAACCGCCGAGGTCCACCGAGCCGTCGTCCTTTCGGAAGGGCCGCCGGCGGATGTCCTCCTCCCACACCTCGCGGAGCGTGCCCACGATGTGCGGGGCGACCGGCTTCACGTCCACCACGATCGGGTTGGCGGCGCGGAGGGGCGGGGGAAAGGCGGACCGGTCCAGCCGGACGGTCATCTCCCGACGGGGGTGGGCCCTTCGCTTGGCCCGAACCACGTCGAGGCCCGGGAGCCGCTCGCTCAGCTTTCGAAAGCGGTAGGCGACAGGCTCCGAGACCGCGTGGAGGACCGGGTGGGCCTTCTCCTGCTCACGCACGCGGACGGCGGCCTCGGACAACGCGCCCGCCCCGCTGGTGGCGTGCCGACGACGCGCCCGCTGCTGCCAGACCTTGGCCCGGATCGCCTGCACGCGACGGATGATGGTGGCCCGCCGCTCCGCGAGCGTCTTCCGGTCGATGTCCCCCACCCGTGCGATGGCCTCCCAGACCGCCTCGGTGCGCTGGCGATACGGACGGGCCGCCTCACGGATGAGCGCCTGCCGCTTGTCGAAGGGGAGCTTGGCCCACTCCTCCCCATGAGCGGGGCGACCACCACGTCGTAGCAGGGGCGATCCTCCGCGAGCACCCGTCCCTCGCGGTCGAGGATGCTCCCGCGGACGGTCTCCACGAGCTCACGCGTCTCGACGGCGGCGGTCGCCTTTCGATGCCACTTGGCACCCTCCACGGCCGTCAGGTGCGTGAGCTGGCCGATGAGGACGAGACCCACCACCCACACGACTGCCGCGAGGAGCAGCAGACGGCGGTGGAACATGCTTGGGATGGAACGCCGCAGCGCCCGCACGGATCCTTCCTGCGCCTTGGCTCAACCGGCGCTGCCGTCGGACGGGGGAGTCCGCGACAGCCTTCCCTGGCCCTGTCCCGCCCACGTTCAGGCGGATGCTCATCTTCTCGTCCCGGTCGGGAAAAAACAAGGCGACCCGGTCCCGGCGCACGGGAGCGGCGACACGTCCGGACAAGTCGACCCCACCCGCTGCGGCCGCACCCGGGCGAGCCGGAAGCGGTTCTCACACGCGTTCTGAATCCGTGTATTTCTCGATGGAGGCGTAGGCGTTGTGGCTGTGGATGGACTCGTAGTTCTCGCTGGTCACGGTGTACCAGCGGATGCGTCCGTCCTCCTCGAGCTGCTGAGCGAGATCCCGGACGATGTCCTCCACGAACTTGGGGTGGTCGTACGCCTCCTCGGTGATGTGCTTCTCGTCGGGTCGCTTCAGGACGGAGTAGACGGGGGCGCTCGCCGCCCCCTCCATCATGGTCACCAGCTCCTCGATCCAGATCATGCCGCGGGAGCGCACCTCGGCGCTGATCTCGCACCGCTGATTGTGGGCGCCGTAGGCGGAGATACTCTTGGAGCACGGGCAGAGGCTCGCCGCGGCCGCGCGGACGCCGAGGACGAAGTCGTCCTCGCCGTCGGAGGTCGCCCCCAGCTTCACCTGATAGTCCATCAGGCCCATGGTCCCCGTCACCGGCGCCGCCTTGTTGATGAAGTAGGGGAAGCTGAGCTCGAGGTGGGCGTCGGCCGCGTTCAGCCGCTCCTTGATGTCATGGCAGATGGCCATGACGTCGGTCGGATCGATCTCGTTGGCGTGCTCGTTGAGGACCTCGAGGAAGCGGCTCATGTGCGTCCCCTTCTGGTGGTGGGGAAGGGAGACGTACATGTTGCACGTGGCCACCGTGTGCTGGTCGTTGCCCTCGGGGGTCCGGAGCTTGATCGGGTAGGTGATCTCTTTGACACCCACCTTGTTGATGGGGAGCCGCCGGGAGTCGCGACGGGCCTGAACGTCCGTCAGCGGCTGACCGCGGGGCTCGGCATCGGTTGGCATCAGCGACCCTCCTCATGGGCCCAATACGCCCGTCCAAGAGAAGCGGCATCGTACGGAGGCCCCCCGCGAGGCAGCAATGGAGTGAGGAGGCTCGACCCGCGAGGGGTCACCACCCGTGGGCGAGGAGGGTTCCGAGGTCGACCGTGGGGGTGGCCTCCTCCTTGCTCGCGACCAGGCTGTGGGACCAGCCCACTCCCATCGCGGCGCCCGCGACGCCGGCCGACGCGTAGTAGACGGGGAGGGCCAGCCCGAGCGGGGCGAGCTTACCGGAGAAGTGGGCCGCGAGGATGGCCTCCTGGCTCACGTAGCTTATCCCCACCCACGCGTGACCGAGCAGACCAACCACGAGGGGGCTCACGAGGATCGGGAGCACGCGGCGGGTGGGAAAGAGGCGGTGGGCGACGAGGCCCGCGAGGACGAACGCGAGGACGAGACCGCCGAAGACCTGTCCCGCGGACGCGGTCTGCAGGAGCACGCTGCCGAAGATGCCGCCCGCGACGGCCGCGACCCCACCCGCGGCCCACGCTCGGGGGCGTGAGTCGGCGCTGGAGCCCGCTCGCGGCGGCTCGGCCTCGTCGACGTCTCCGTCGGGCTCGCTGGTCCCTTCGTCGCTCCGAAGCCAACGCGGAAGCCGCGGCCGAATGGACGCGTGGAGCCGTCCGATGGCGAGCAGCGACGCCAGGACGAGGGCTCCCCAGAAGACGTCCTCGAGGATCAGGCGGCGATACGCCTCGGGCGTGCCGAACTGATACAGCCAGGCGTCGATGGACCCGCCCGAGATCGCGAGGAACCCCAGCGCCGCCGCCATCGTGAAGATGCCGCTCAGCGGGTGCCCCGTCGCGGCGGCGAAGGCGCCGAGGACCACCGCCGACAGCGTGGCGGCCACGATCGGGAGGAGGGCGGGGAGCGTCGGCCCACCGAAGACGACGGTGGCGCTTTGGAGGCCGTCCGCCCCGAGGGCCGGGTCCGCGGCCTGGAGATAGGCCACGCCGCCGACGAGCACCGCTGTGGTGAGGATGAGGTTCTGCCGCATCGTGGCAAGCATGCCCGGGTTCGACTCCTGTCCCGCCGTCGGGCGGTAACCCCGTCCGGTCGAGGCGTGCAAGGGGCCGGACGAGGCGATACACTAGCAAGCGTGGTTCGACCCGCCAATCCGGCGAGATGCTTCATGGGTAAAGCGTGTGGGACGATCGGTACGACCTTGCTCCTCGGCCTCCTCGCCGCGGGGCTCGCGGGCTGTGTCAGCGGCGGCGACGCCTCCGCACCCGAGCAGCCCGACGCCGCCGACGAGGGGAGCGAGCAGGAGCGTGGCCCGCGATTCGGCGAGCAAGAAAAGCGACAGCTCGTCCAAGTCGCCCGGGCCATCCGCCGGGCCATCCAAGCGAGCCGCGGCGGCGCCGGCGCCACCGGCGCGAGCATGGTCGCCACGCGTGGCTTGAACTTTCGCTTCCAGATCTCGCGGGAGCGTGCCAGTCGCATCGAGACCCGCTGGCGGGAGGCGTTCGGCGAGGCGGCCCGACGGGCGGGCCTGACGCTCGCCGACTCCGACGACCTCCGGTCCGTCGCCCGTTACGCCGTCACCCAGGACGTCTACAAGACCCCGGAACAGGACGGCGCCCATTGGATGGTGCTAGTGCGCGTGGTCGGGCCGGGCGCCACCGGCACGAAGCGTGTCATCCACGAGGACCCCATCCTCCTCCCGGTGCGGTGAGCCTCGGAGCCGACCCATGCAGGACGGGTGGGACCGCCCGCTTCGCGAGTTCGCCGCCTCCCTCCGCCTCGACTGCGGCCTCTCGGATGGGACCGTGGCCAGCTACGGCGAGGACCTCCGGCGGCTCCGGGCGTACCTTGAGCAGCACGGCGTGACGAGCCCCGAGGCGCTGCAGGCCGACGCCCTCATCGGCTACCTCCGGACGCTGTACGCCGAGGGCCTCTCCACCCGGTCGATCGCACGACACCTGGCCACTTGCCGGGCGCTGGGCACCTTCCTCGCCCGCTTCGGCTACGTCGCGGAGAACCCCGCGGAGCTCCTCGAGCGGCCCGCCATGTGGCGGCGCCTTCCCTCCACGCTCCACAAGGAGCCGACCCGACGTCTGCTCGACGCGCCCGAGCCCACCGCCCGGCTGTATCGGCGGGACAAGGCGTTGCTCGAGTTTCTCTACGCCACGGGCTGCCGGGCGGGCGAGGTCCGGAGCGTGCGGGTGAACGACCTCAACGAGGCGCTTCGGGTGGTGAAGCTGACGGGCAAGGGCGACCGCCAGCGGCTGGTGCCCCTCGGCCGCCGAGCGGTGGAGGAGGTCGGACGATACGCTCGCGAGCTTCGCCCCCACCTCGTCCGGGAGGAGCGGCCGACCGAGGCGTTGTTCCTCAGCGAGCGAGGGCGGCCACTCGATCGCAACCGCGTGTGGGCCATCGTCAAGGGCCACGCCCGTCGGGCGGGCCTCCCCGAGGCGTCCCCCCACACCGTCCGCCACACCTTCGCCACCCATCTCCTCACCGGGGGTGCGGACCTTCGCATCGTCCAGGAGCTTCTCGGCCACGCTCAGATCACCACCACGGAGATCTACACCCATATCGACCGGGCCCGCCTCCAATCCGTGGTGCAGCACCATCATCCCCGGGGCTGAGCTCTCCCGTCGGATCCTCATCGCGAACATCCGCGCCGGCTCGACGCGAGCGAGCGCCGGCGGACGAGCGGCCCGCGGCGCGCCGACGGGGACGGAGCGAACGGTCCTCGCTCACGTGGCGAGGGAAAAACCCGCCGCCTCGCCCGTGCCGGCAAGCTCGGCTCGGGCCCCGCAGCACACTTCCATCGCCCCATCGTCCCGTCCGCGAGACGCGACAGGGAGTGGGTCACGGCGGGTCGGCGGCCACACGCACACGATCGCCCCGCACGACTCTTTTTTTAAGACACGCCGCGGCTATCCTGTTCATCCCTCAACGGAGCGCACCCATGAGCCTGACCAACGACGTGTATCAGCTGTACTTGGCGGATCAGCAGGTTCGTGGGCTCGAGTCCCGCGTATCGGGTGCTCGACTGCACGCGCAGCAGGAGAAGCAGCGGCACGAGTCCGTGCGACAGCAGCGGGACCAGCTCAAGAGCCAGCTCCAGGAGACGCAGGCCTCCGCCAACAACCTCGAGAACGAGCTCGCGTCGTGGGACCAGAAGATCGAGCAGGTGCGGTCCCAGATGAACAACAGCAAGAGCGAGAAGGAGTACTCCTCCTTCCTCGTCCAGCTCAACACGCTGAAGACGGACCGCTCCAAGGTGGAGGAGCGTGCCCTCGAGGTGATGAACCGCGTCGACGAGCTGAAGAACCAGGTCGAGCAGGCGGAGCAGCAGCTCCAGCAGCAGGAGGAGACCAAGCGACAGGCGGACGAGAACCTCCGCCAGCGTGAGGGGGAGATCGCCGACCAGCTCGAAGCGGCGCGGGCGAGGCGGCAAGAAGCGGCGGCCGCGGTCCCCGCGGGCACCAAGGAGCTGTTCGACCGGCTCGCGGAGTCGCTCGATGGAGAGGCCTTGGCGCCGGTGATGGAGGAGGATCGCCGCGAGAGCATCTTCACTTGCGGCGGATGCTTCATGCAGCTTCCGCTCGAGCGGGTGAACCAGCTCCTGACGCTCACCGACCAACTCGTCCGATGCAGCTCCTGCCACCGCATCCTCTACCTCGAGACGGAGGTCCAGGAGTCGCTGGGGGTTCGGAAGTGATCGTGGGGCGGAGCGGCCCACCGGCCGATCGCGGATGAACGTCCGAGTCGTCTTCGAGACCGAGTGCCAGGACGGCGTCGCGTGCGGCGTGGTCGTCACGGACACGGACGCGGCCCGGTCCATCCACGAGGCGGGCTACTACCTCGGCGAGCTCGCGGACCGCGACCGGGCGGCGGAAGAGGCGCTGCTCAAGGCCGTCACCGCGGCGGGCGAGGAGGAGCCCGAGACCCTCGAAGTGGGGTGCACGGACGCGGGACTGGTGGAGCGGGTCACCACGGGCGCGGTGGAGGGGGCGAGCGAAGCGCTGCAAAAGGCGCTGTGGGCGCTGCTCGGGTTCGAGAACTGGCGGATCCGTGTGGTGGAACAGGGGGAGGTGCAACGGGCCGCGGAGCTCGCGTCCGAGGCGATGGGGCGGGCGGGCCCCGTCGACGTCCTCAACGCGTCCACCGCGGCCAAGCAGCAGAAGCAGGCCTTCACGGGCGTGCCCCAGTGGACGGTCACCCTCCTCGAGGACCCGGGTCGGGACTGTCCCGCCGGCTGTGGCCCGGACCGGACCTATCCGTTCGGACCCGACACCCCCGCCGGCTTCTGTGTCTACGCGGCGCGGGCGGTTCTCCAGGAGGGGCCGCTCGGATGGGAAGCGGGCTCGGGTCAGCAGCGGCTGACCATGCTCTGTCCGGTGTGCGACGCGCCGATGCGGATCGATCGGATCGGCGGGGCGTAGGCGGGCCGTCGCGTGGCCGGTCGTCCGGTTACCGGCGCTCTCGTAGGATCGACCTTTGACTGGCGAGGGAGTGCAGCCCATGGGATGGATTCTCAGCGCCTTCGCGGACGAGGCGGACGAGGCCCTCGACGGACAGATCGCGGTGCTGAAGGAAGCGGGCCTCGACCACATCGACCTCCGCGGGGTCGACGGAACCAGTGTGGTGGACCTCCCCGCCGACGGCGCCGAGGCGGCCCAACGCAAGCTCGCGGACGCGGGCATCTCCGTGTGCATGTTCGGCTCGCCCATCGGCAAGCTCGACATCGCGGACGACTTCGAGACGGACCTTCGGCGGCTGCGGCACCTCGGGGAGCTGTCCAGGATCTTCGGCACGCACGCGGTGCGGACGTTCAGCTACTACAACCGGGAGGAGCGGGACGTGAAGACGTGGGAGTCCGTCGCGGTGGACCGCCTCAGCCGCCTCACCGAGGAGGCGGAGCGGCTCGGCCTCGTGCTGTATAACGAGAACGAGCGCCACCTCTTCGGCGACCGCCTCGACGGGGTGGGCGTGCTCCGCGACCGGGTGCATAAGGCCAGCCCGGAGCGGTTCAAGCTCGTCTTCGACTTCGACAACTACAACCAGAGCGGCGACGACGTCTGGGCGAACTGGCTCGAGCTGCGGGAGGCCACCCACGCCTTCCACCTCAAGGAGTCCAAGAAGCAGCCCGACGGAAACTTTCAGCACGTGCCGGTGGACCGCGGCGATAGCCGGATTCCGAGCGTGCTCGCGGACGCGGCGGAGCGGGGGTGGGACGGGCCGTTGTCCCTCGAGCCCCACCTCAAGCACTCGCGGGCGGTCCAGGTCACCGGCCACTCCGGGACGATGAGCGAGGCGTACGCGCGGCTGTCGGCGGAGGAGTGCTTCCAGATCGCGGCGCGGACGGCGCGGCAGGTGTTGGCCGACCTCGGCCGGCTCGGATGATGGAGCGTCTCACGACGTGAAGGTGGTGTCCCTGACTCACCTGGGGCGGGGTGCCCGGCACGGCCGGCGAGGGGCGGTGGCCGCGGCCGTGTTGCTCTCCGTCGCGGCGGGGGGACATGCCGACGTGAGCGACGCCCAGGCTCGTCGGGCCGTCGCCGTGTTCATCTATCAAAAAGCGGCGAAGGGGACGGTCTCGTCGGAGGGCGGCTCACCCAGTTCCGCCGCGGCACGTGACGCGACGCGACAAGCGGGCGAGACACTTCGGCCGACGGGGGTGCAGAGCGGCGTCCGCCTCGACAGCCGATCCCTGATCACGGCGAGCGGGCCGCTCCGAGACGCGGGTCAAGGCGAGACGCAGGACGTCTACGCGGTCCTCGGCGGCGCGGAGACCTCCGTGGTTCGCTGTAACGTGGAGAGGACCGTGGCCGACGGACGCGTGGCGGTGCTCCGCGTCGAGCGCGACAGCGCCGGATCGAGCGCGGGCGTGGACGGACCGCCGTCCACGGGTCGGCTCGCCCCGGGGCGGCGCCACCGTGTGGTCGGTGCCGTCGGAGCGTTCGGGCTGCAGCCGGAAGAGCTCGGCGGGCCCGCAACCCCCAGGTGGGTCGGCTTCGCCGTGGAGATCGGAGAGAAACGGGAGGCGGACGCGCCCCTCCGCGGCACGCTGCCGAGGACACTCGCGGGCGCCGGCGTATGGAAGGGCGACACCCTCGTGGGCGTGGCCCTGCGGGAGGATGGCCTCTGGCGCGTGTTGGACATCGAGACGGTGGTCAGCTCCCTCGACCTCGGGCGGGAGGAGCGGACCGTACAGAAGGGAGGGCCGCCCGGGCGGACGGGGAACGCTCCGGCACCGCTGAAAGAGCCGCTGTTCCCCGGCCCGTTTCGCGAGCCGCTCGCGCAGGTGAGCAAGGAGCCGGAGCAGCCGATCACGGACCCGACCTTGCTCATGCGGCTGCGGGAGCTCGGCCTTGAGCCGCAGCTCGACGCCCGGCTGGTGCGACGCTTCGCCGACGCCGCGGCGAACCGGGCGATGGCGTGGGTCGCGGGCGGACGGCCCGAGCGGGCGCTGAAGGTGATCGAGAAGCGGGCCGAGGAGGGGGCGGCCTCCCCGGCGCTTCGTTACGTCGAGGGGCTCGCGAGAGTCCTCACGGGCGACTACGAGCAGGCGAGGAGTCGCCTCTACGTCACACAGATCGCGGACAGCCGGAAGGTTCGGGCGGCCGGTCGGCTCCTCCTCCGCGTCCTCGACGTGTGCTCCGACGGAAAGTACCTCGGTGTGCCCCTCGCGGCGCCGAACAACCTCGTCGACGCGATCGAGGAAAAGGTTGTCCGGAGCATGCGGAACCGGCTCCGTCAGCTCCTGACCCGTCTGAAGTCGCGGGAGATCGACGGGCGGAAGTCCTTCGAGCGCACGCGGCGGGACCTCCGGTCGCTCGCGAAGCGAGCCACGTTCGCGAGCGCCGCCTGGCCCACCGGCTTCGACGCCCTCGCCGAGAAGATCTCGGACTACCGAGAGCGGGTGATCGAGAAGGAGGACCAGCGCATCCGCGAGAAGCTCGCCCGGCTGCACGACCGCATCGCGATGGAGAAGGGCATGCTCAGCCGCGAGGGCGAGAAGGCCGCCGGGTTCACGCCCGCGGTGCGGGCGGGTCGGGTGAACGCGCTGATCGAGCGATACAACAAGCTTCTCCGCGAGCACAAGGCCCTCAAGAAGAAGCTCGACGAGAGCCGGTCGCTGCCCGAGGGGCTGCCCACGGAGCCGATGGCCACGCTGCCCGTCGCCGGCACGCGGCCGGACGGCCGAATGCCCGAGTGAGCGAGGAGACACGATGACACAAGGACGTGTGAGCCCGGCGGCCGTCGCCCGCCGGTCGGCGCAGATGGCGTGGCTGGTCGCCGCCGCAGTCGGCGTGCTCGTCGGCGAGGCGTCCGCCGGCGTCCAGGAGGCGGTGGAGGCCGTCATCCGCGGCAGCGTGCTGAAGGACGCGAAGGTCGGCTGGTCGGTGCGGGAGGGGAACGGTGAATGGAGCGCCGGGCGGCGGTCGAGCCAGGGGCGGGTTCCCGCGAGCAACATGAAGCTCGTGACGACCGCGGCGGCGCTGCTCACGCTCGGCCCGGACTTCGTCTTCCGGACCGAGCTGCGGGTGGACGGCAAGAGCCTCATCATCCGCGGCGACGGCGATCCCGCCTTTGGCGACCCGCGTCTGCTCAAGAAGCTCGAGATGGACCCCGATGACCTCCTCGACCGATGGGTGGGCGTCGTGAAGAAGGAGGGGATCGAGCGTGTCGAGCGACTCTTGGTGGACGACCGCGTCTTCGACCGTCAGTTCGTCCACCCGTCGTGGCCGAAGGACCAGCTCCACCGCTGGTACTGCGCCCCCGTCGGCGGCATCAACTTCAACGACAACTGCCTCGACGTGTACGCGGAGCCTCGGTCGAGCGGGCGGCCGCCGCGGGTGTGGACCTCGCCGTCCGACCCCGCCGTGGAGCTGACCAACCGGGCGGTCAGCGGCGACGACAACGCCTTCTGGGCGACGCGGAAGGAGGGGACCAACCGGATCGAGCTTCGGGGCGAGGTGGACCGTCGGTTGGAATCGCCCGTCCACGTCACCATCCACGACCCGCCGATGTTCTTCGCCGAGACGTTCCGCAAGCGCCTCGCCAAGCAAGGCGTCGACGTGGGCGACGTCCGCCGCGTGGCGGCCGACGCGCCGAGGTCACCCGGCCGCCTGCTCGCGGTGGTCCGCTCGCCGCTGCCCACGGTGGTCACCCGGTGCAACCGCCACTCGCAGAACCTCTTCGCCGAAGCACTGCTCAAGCGGATGGGCCACGAGATGACCGGCGAAGCGGGAAGCTGGTCCAACGGAGCAACCGCGGTGAAGAAGGCCGTCGGCGAGCTCCTCGGCGCCGTGCCCGGCACGCTGGAGGTGGCCGACGGGTCGGGCCTCAGCCGGAACAACCGGGTGAGCCCGCTCACCGTGACGCGTCTGCTCACGGCGATGCGGAGCCGGTCGAAGACCCACACCCTCTTCCGGCGAAGCCTCGCCACGCCCGGCGAGGGCACGCTCCAGCGTCGCCTTACCCGGGCGGGCCTGCGTGCGACGCTCCGGGCCAAGACGGGCTCGCTCAACGGCGTCCGCTGTCTCAGCGGCTATCTCTTCACGGAGCGCAAGTCCGTCGCGTTCAGCGTCATGGTCAACGAGCTCCGCGGGGCGCCGAGCAAGGCCAACGAAGCGATCGACCGCATCGTCCAAGCCATCGACCGTCACCGCTTCGCCCCCTCCACTCGAGCCGGCGGCTGACCCGAGGTCACGGGCGGCACGGCAGGGGAGACCCTATAGCCCGATCATCTTGATCGGGCGGGGTGTGTTTCGTGCTTGTGCCGAGCGCCACGCTGAGGCGACTGGACGCCGCGGGGACGCTCGCCGAGCATCCGGGCAGTCGTCCCAACGCGGAGCGATGGCGATGCCGGCGGAGCTTGCGGATCTGGAGCGCCTCGAGGGTTGGCTCACGGCGTCCGCGGAGCTGGCGGGTCGGAAGCGTCCGCCGGTTTGCAACACGCTGCGTCGCCACGCGGAGGTGGCTCCGGACGCCCACGACTGGCCGGCGCTGACGGCGGCGCTGGCCGACGCGGTGGAGCACCACCTTCGACAGCGGGATCTCACCGACGCCCTCGTCGGGTTGCTCCCCCGCCTCCTGACGGCGACGCGGAGCCCGATCGGCTTCCTCGCGGAGGTCCGCTACGACGGGGACCACCCGTTCCTCTACTCCCACGCGGTCTCCAACGCCTACAAGGGCTTCGGCCGGGAGCCCGTCCTGAGGGACCTCGTCTTCGACAATCTCCGCACGCTCAACGGCGCCATCCTCACGAGCCGTGCCGCCGTCGTGACCCACGAGCCCGACCGCGACCCACGCAGCGGCGGGGTTCCCCCGGGCCACGCGGAGCTGACGGCCTATTTGGGTCTTCCGGGCCACCTCGACGACGACCTCCTCGCCGCGGTGGCGCTCGCCAACCGCGAGGACGGCTACAGCGAGCGTGACGCGACGCTCCTCGAGCCCGTCGCCACGGCCTGTGCCCTCATGGTCGCGGTCGAGCGGCCGGAGGGGTGAGCGTGTCGGTCCGCGGTGCGCACTCCGACGGGCCGCTCGGGCTCCCTCCTCCCGTCCGTCGGGCACTGGCAGACGAGCGGCCCGTCCCACCCCACGCCGTGAAGCGACGCCGTGTCGCCGTCGTCTTTCCTTGGATGGCACGGGCACGTCCCAGCGGGATGCCGCCGGTGCCCGTCTGCGGGCTTGCCCGTGGTGGCGGACTCGCCGGTTGGAAGGCGTGACGGGTTTCCTTCCGCCGCCGAGCGCTCACCAGGGCACCCGCTCGCGCTCGGCACAAACCACCACCGGGTGCCGTCCACGGTGGGTATAAATCGCCGGGCGGCGATGCTCAGCTGTTGATGGGGACCATCTGGAGGCAGACGGGCGACGGCACCTCGACGGGCTCGCCCACCGGCGTGAGGTCGCCGCTCTCCAGATCCACGCGGAAGACCGCCACGTTGTTCGACTCTTGGTTGGCGGCGAGGAGATACCTCCCGGTGGGGTCGAGACCGAAGTACCGCGGCGCGCTGCCGCGGGTGGACACGTGGCCCGCGGGTTGCAGCGTGCCGTCGTCGGGGTCCACTCGGAAGATCGCGATGCTGTCGTGGCCGCGGTTGGACCCGTAGACGAAGCGGCCGGAAGGGTGCACCTGGATCTCCGCCGGGTAATTCTCGCCGGAAAACCCCTCGGGAAGGGTGGAGACCGTCTGGCGTCGGGTGAGCTCCCCCGTCGTTCCGTCGTAGGCGAAGGCCGTCACGGTCGAGCTCAGCTCGTTGATGGCGTAGAGAAACCTCCCGCTCGGGTGGAACGCGACGTGGCGCGGGCCGGACCCCGGCTCCACGGCGGCGAACGGCGGGTCGTTCGGCTGGAGCTCGCCCGCCTTCCGGTCGAAGCGGTAGACGAGCACCTGGTCGAGGCCGAGGTCCGCCGCGAGGAGGTAGCGCCCGTCCGGCGCGAAACGGACGCAGTGGGCGTGGGGACCTTCCTGCCTCGACGTCACGCTCGACCCTTCGTGCTGGACCCCGTCGCTCGCGGGGAGGAGCCGCCCGTCCTCGCCGAGGGGATAGACCGCGAGGTTTCCTCCGCTGTAGTTCGCGATCGCCGCGTGCTCGCCGGCGGGGTCGACGACGATGTGACAGGGCGCTCCGCCGTGAGCGGGCCGCTGATTGATCTCCGTCAGCGCGCCCGTCTCCCCGTCGATCGCGAATGCCGTGACGGCCGCCTCGTCCGCGCCCCGCTCGTTGGTGGCGTAGAGGAACCGGCGGCTCGGGTGGATCGCGAGGAAGGACGGGTCGGGCGTCTCCGCGACGAGGCGGCGATCCGTCAGCGTCCCGCTCTCCGCGTCGAGGCGAAGGAGGTAGATCCCCTCGCTCTCCCCGCCCGTATACGTCCCCGCGTAGACCCGCCAGGCGTCCGGCATCTTCTCGCTCCCGTCAGTGGACGGCTCCGCGGCCCATCCGGCCTCGCTCGCGAGGAGGAGGCCGACGGCCGCCGCGAGCCATCGGCATTGTGTCTGCGTGGGCTTGTGCATGGTCGTCTCTCCGAAACCAGAAGTCTCCATCTTATCGAAAGGGCACGTTCGGCTCTGACCGTCGCCGCGGCGGACACCGCCCTCCCGAACGGTTGACCTTGGGGCGTCGTGTGCGGAGAACAGGCCCTGTCTCAAGCTCGATGGCGAGCGCCGCGCGTCGCAGCCGGTTCAGAGGAGAGGATCGCCGATGGAATCCGCGCTCGAGCTGACGTGGGTCGACCTCCTCGCGTTCTTCCTCTTCCTCGGCTTGGTGATCGCCATCTCTCTCTACGCGTCGCGGCGGGAGGAGACGGGAGAGGAGTACTTCCTCGCCGGGCGGAACCTCGGCTGGTGGCTGATCGGTTTCTCCCTGATCGCGTCCAATATCTCCACGGAGCAGTTCGTCGGCATGTCCGGCGGGGGCGTAGCCGACGCGGGCCTCGCCATCGCCAGCTACGAGTGGATCGCCGCGGTCTCCCTCGTTCTCGTCGCGATTTTCCTCCTGCCCACCTTCCTCAAGCTCGGCATCTTCACGATGCCCCAGTTCCTCGAGCACCGCTTCGGCCCGGGTCCCCGGACCCTCATGGCCGGCTACATGCTCGTGGTCTACGTCGTCATCCTCATGGTCTCCTGGCTCTACGCCGCGTCCCTGCTCTTCGAGGAGCTCATGAGCGTCCCCTTCTACGCCTCGGTTTGGGGCATCGGCCTTGTCGCGGGCGGCTACACCATCTACGGCGGGCTGAAGGCCGTGGTCTGGTCGGACCTCCTCCAGGGCGCGGCCCTGCTGATCGGAGGCACCGTCGTGGCCGTGATCGCCCTCGACAAGGTGGGCGGCGTGGAGGCCTTTTACGAGGCGAACCGGCAGCGGCTCCACCTTTTCCGTTCGTTCGACAGCAAGGTCCTTCCTTGGACCGCGATGCTCGTGGGCATCTGGATCCCCAACCTCTACTACTGGGGCCTGAATCAGTTCATCACGCAGCGCTCCCTCGGCGCCCGCTCGCTGGCCCAGGGCCAACGCGGCGCGGTCTTCGCCGCGTTTCTGAAGATCCTCATGCCGTTCATCATCGTCTTCCCGGGCATGATGGCCTTCCAGCTCTACCCCGATCAGATCGGCGAGGCGGACCAAGCCTACCCCGTCCTCCTCGCGGAGCTCCTCCCGGGCTGGGGCCTCCGCGGCATCATCTTCGCCGCCCTCTTCGGCGCCGTGATGAGCAGCCTCGACTCCATCCTCAACTCCACCTCCACCATCTTCACGGTGGACATCTACCAGCGGTACGTCCGGCCCGACGCGTCCCCGCAGCGCCTCGTCGCGGTCGGCCGCCTCACCGCGGCGGTCGCGGTGCTCCTCGCCTGTCTCCTCGCCCCGCTCCCCGGTCGGTTCAGCGGCGTCTTCCACTACATCCAGCAGTCCCAGGGCTTCATCTCGCCGGGCATCCTCGCCGCCTTCCTCTTCGGCTTCTTGGTCCGTCGTGCCCCGTCTTCGGCGGCGATGACGGGGATGCTCCTGAGCGTCCCCGTCTACGGCGTGCTCTTCGCCCTCGGCGAGCTCGGGAAGCTGCCCGACGGCCTGATGTCGTTTCTCAACCACATGGCGATCACCTTCGTCGTCGTGGTGGTAGTCATGGCGACGATCACGGTCGCTCGGCCGCTCCCGGAGCCTTACCGCTTCGACCGGCGAAGCGACATCGACACGACGCCGAGCCGGCTCGCGATTGCGGGCGGCGTCGTGGCGATCGCCATCATCGGGGGCCTCTACGTCTTCTTCCGCTGACGCCGATACGCGGCGGGGGAGGACGACGCTTCCGTTGCGCCAGGGAAAGCCTGGGAAAGGAGGATGCTATGTAAGGAGACCTAGCT